>CAYWDQ010000180.1:0-5456 GCA_964457065.1 uncultured Acidimicrobiaceae bacterium
AGCGGCTCACGGTCTCGGTGATGGCCGCGTCTCGAGGAATCCCCGGACCACCGAGGCCGACTGCCCGATGCTGTCGTCGCCGTCGACGGTGAGGAGCCGATGCGACAGGCAGGCCACGGCGACCGCCTTCACGTCGTCGGGCACCGCGAAGCTCCTCGAGGAGAGCACGGCGTGGGCCTGCGCGGACCGGATCAGCCAGATGGCGGCGCGGGGGCTCGCTCCGAGCTGTACCCCGGGAGCCGTCCGGGTCGCCCGGCAGATCTCCACCGCGTACTCGGCGACCGATTGGTGCACCGGCACCGACTCGGTCGCCTGCTGGGCACCCAGCCAACCCTCCGGCGTGCAGACCGGCAGCAGCTCGGCCAGGGCGTACGTGCCTCCTGCGTGCAGCGCCAGCCGGGTCTCGTGCGCGGCGTCGGGATACCCGATCGGCGTGGCGATCGCGAATCGATCGAGCTGGCTCTCGACCAGTGGGAACGTCCCCCGCTGCGAACGCGGGTTCTGCGTCGCGATCACCATGTGGGGCCGCGGCAGCGGCCACGACTCGCCGTCGACGCTGACCTGGCGCTCCTCCATCGTCTCGAGGAGTGCGGACTGCGTGCGGGGCGGCGTGCGGTTCAGCTCGTCGACGAGGACGACGTGGGCGAACACCGGACCGGCCCGAAAGTCCCATTGGGCGGTGTCGGGCGAGAAGACCGAGACGCCGGTGATGTCGGAGGGGAGCAGGTCGGGGTGGCCCTGCACGCGTGAGAGCTCCGCGCCCAGGGAGGTCGCGAGGGCCCGGGCCAGCACGGTCTTGCCCACGCCGGGCACGTCCTCGATGAGCAGGTGGCCCCCCGCGAGGGCGGCCGTCGCCGCGGCGAGGAGGGCGTCATCGCTGCCGAGCATGACCAGCTCGAGATTGCGCACCAGGGCCTGGCCGAGGGCGATCGCGGTCTCGACGTCGCGGTCGACGTTGCGGACGCGTGCGTCGAGAGCGCTCACGGCGTCGCCGCCGTCACCTTTGCCATGGGACACCACACTACGGGTGCAGGGATCCCTCCCGGCGTCGACCGGCCCCGCGCTGCACCGGCAGCGGGCGGTCTGCGCACGCGGCGAGCCCACAGTTGTCGATCCGTTGTCTTCGCCGCCCCAGGGGCCGGCGCGCCCCTAAGGCTGGCGCCCCAGGAACGCCGCCAGCCGGTCGGCCGGGCCGGCTCCCGCGGGAGCCTCCACGCGGGGGCCGAACGGCGCCTCGCCGTCGGGGCCCCGCAGGTTGTCGGGCAGGAACCCTTCGGCGACCGCCAGCAGCTGCGTGGCCAGCCCCGGATCGAGGTCGGTGGACTGCCCGGTGGCCTTGGCCAGGTCCCACCCGTGCGTGAAGGTGTCGATGGACGCGATGTTGATGAAGACGCCTCCCGGCAGCTCCGCGAAGGGAAGCTTCATCACTTTGTCCATGGCGCCTTCGGCCTCGAAGGCCTTGACGGCGCGCGCCGCCCCCCGGTTGAACTCCGTCACGAAGTCACCCTCGCAGAAGTCCGGTGCGTCGTCCCCGGTCGGGGCCTCGCCGGTCTCTGCCGTCACGGCGAAGTACGTCGCGCCGCCGACGATGTGGTTCACCAGCTGGCGCACCTTCCACGATGCGCACGGGGTCGACCCGTCGAGCTTCTGGTCGTCGACACCGGAGAGCACTCCTGCGGTCGATGCGAAGGCCTGCGCCAACATGTCTGCGCTCACGGTTTCGTCCTCTCGTCGTACGGCCGAACCCCGTCCCGGTGATGGGCACAGCGTCGACTCGCCGGGCCGAACCTAGTCCGGTCAGGCGAGCGCTGCCGTGGCCTCCCCGACGAGCTTGTCCTCGCCTTCCGCGTTGGACAGCGTCACCGCGAGGTCGACCAGCTTCCTGCCATCCTCCTCGCGCTTGCCCGTGACGACGATCCTGGAGGACAGCACCTCGTCGGGCCAGGTCTGGCGGGCGAAGCGGACCTGGTACCGCGTGACGTTGCCCACGCCGACGAAGTCCGTCAGCGCCGAGCCGAGCAGGCCCATGGAGAACATGCCGTGCCCGAAGACGCTGGGCTGCCCGGCGGCCTGGGCCGCCACCTCGTCGTGGTGCATCGGGTTGAAGTCCCCCGACGCGCCCGCGTACTTCACCAGGTCCGTCCGCGTCAGCGTGTGCGTGATGACCGGAGCCTCGTCCCCGATCTTCACGTCGTCGAAGGACAATCTCTTCTCACCCATGGTGTCGACCTCCCGTCAAGTGCTCGTCCCCGTCAAGTGCTCGTCCCCGTCAAGTGCTCGTCCCCGTCCATTGCTCGTCACAGTCCGCGGTCTAGGCGCGGTGAATCAGGTTGAAGCGTGCCGTCACCACCGGCTCGCCGGTCGTGTCGTCCGACCAGTTGGTCTCCGAGACGATGAAGGTCATCGTGCGGCCCTTGGACTCCTTCTGGTAGGCGTCGGTGATCGTGCCCTCGCCGATCAGCACGTCGCCCACCAGCACGGGGCGGTGGTAGACGAACTCCTGCTCTCCGTGCAGGATCAGCCCGCCCTTGGCCATCAACGGCCCGAGGGCCGTGGCGAGCGGGTTGCCCGTCGGCGCGTCCGCCGGTTGGAGCTCCTCGAACTTGCCCGAGAACTCCATGGCGAAGGGCCAGGTCAGGGGCGCCGGGATGGCGCCGAAGCCGGCCGCCTTGGCCGCGTCGGGACTGTGGTAGATCGGGCTCGTGCTGAGCACGGCATCGGCGAAGTGCTGCACCGGACCCCGCTCCACGACGACCTTGGACGTGCCGGTCGGCTGCCCGATGATCCCCTTGAGCACGTCTTCTTGCGATGCGGCGCCGTCTGCCACCGTCAGCCTCCTGTCCCCCTCCGCCGTCGCACCGACCACGTCGGTCATGGCGGGCACCGGCACCCGGCCGATGCAGCGCCAAAGGTAGCGGGGTGACACGGACGGCGCCCAATCCGGGCGCTTCAACCGGCGGGGCCGGCCGCGCCTCGATACCATCAGCCGCCGTGGCCCCCTCCGACGCCGACTTCTTCGAGGTGGTGCACACCCAGCGGGCGGCGCGGTCGTTCCTCCCCGACGACGTGGACGACGAGACCGTCGCCCGCGTCCTGACTGCGGCGACGCACGCACCGAGCGCGGAGAACAGCCAGCCCTTCGTGTTCATCGTCGTGCGGGATCCCGGGCTGCGCGCCACGATCGGCGAGCTGACGGCGCGCATCTGGCAGGGGGGCGCCCGGGCGCTCGAGGAGCAGCGGCTCTCCCCCGCCTTCCTGCGTGACGTCGACCACGGGGCGATGGGCGGCATCGCCGCCGCACCGGTGCTGGTCGTCGTGTGCGGCGACACCCGCCTGACCTACCCCCAGTCCATGGACGCCTCGATCTTCCCCGCCGTGCAGAACCTGCTGCTGGCCGCCCACGCGCTCGGGCTCGGTTCGACACTCACCACCATGCCCGTGCTGGCTGGTGAGGAGCTCTCCGGCCCGCTCGGCCTCCCGCCCGAGGTCGTGCCGGTCGCCGTCGTCCCGCTCGGCCACCTGCCCGCGCCACTGGGGTCGCCCCGGCGCCGGCCGCTCTCGGAGAAGGCCCATCTGGACCGCTACGGCACGCCGTTTCCCCCGAGCGCCGCACCGGCCCCGCCGGTGAAGCGCTCCAGGAACCCGCAGTAGCGGTCCAGGACCACGGGCCAGGTGTAATTCGCCGCCACGTAGGCGCGGCCGTTGCGGCGCATCGTCTCGTGGACCGCGTCATCCGTCGTCAGGAGACCGACGACGGCCTCGAACTCGGCGAAGTCGCCGAACCACAGTCCCGCGCCCGACTGCTCGCAGTGCTCCCGGGTGGGCGCGCAGCGCGCGTTCACGAGCACCGGCACGCCGGCGGTGAGCGCCTCGACCACCGTCAGCGAGAAGGACTCGTAGGGGGAGGGTGCCACGAGCGCCCGCGCACCGCGCAGCAGGCCCCACTTGTCCTCCTCGCCGACCATGCCGGTCACGACGACGTCGTCGGCTCGCTCGGGAGGGTCGACCACCTGGCCCACGAGCACCAGGCGGAGGGGGCCGGGATGGCGCCGCTTGTAGGCGCGGAAGGAGCGCCACAGCATGCCGGTCCCCTTCTGGTCGTCCACCCGGCCGATGCACACGAGGTAGGGCGCCTCGCCGAGCCCGTACGCCGCGCGCGCGGCCCCCTCGTCGATGCCGCCGCCGGGCGGCTCCTCGACGCCGAGCCCGACGACCACCTGGGGGGTGGTCGCCACGCCGAAGCGCTCGTTCACCAGCGTGCGCTCGCTCCGGCTGTGGAACGCGAAACCACGGCAGCGGATGAAGAGCTCGTCGTAGATCCCGAGGTGCAGCGCGGGCTCCTCGTGTGCCGCCGGGTGCAGGATGGCGCGCTCGGCCACCAGGGGCAGGCCGCGGACGGTCGGGTAGTACAGGTAGGGGTAGAAGGCCACGACGTCGGCGTCGCTGCCCGCCACCGCGTCGAGCAGTGCCGGCGACCGCGGCCCCTGCAGCTCCACCCAGCGCTCCATGTCCTCGCGGCTGGCGTGGGCGGGGTCCTCCCGCAGCGCGGCCCACAGCGGATGGAAGCGGTCGTCACGCCCGGCCTCGGAGCGGATGCGGCGCACGGTGACGCCGTTGACCTCCCCGGTCCCCTCTTCGAGCTCGTCGCGCCACGTGATGGCGTCGACGGCGCAGGTGGTCAGCACCTCGACCTGGTGGCCGCGGTCCGCCGCCAGATGCTCGGCCAGCATGCGCGCCCCGGTCTCGGCGCCCCCGCGGATCCCGGTGCCGTAGCGCGGCACGACGAAGGCCACCTTCACCGGGGCGCCCCGTGCGCAGGCAGGCGGGCGGGCGGCACGGAGCGAACATACCGGCCGCGGGCGCTGGGGCCACCCGGCGCGACCTGACGCGGCTGTCAGGTCCGGCGATATGGTGAGCCGGTGCAGGAGCACCACTACTTCGTCGACATCGACGCCACCGTGGACGAGCTGTGGCAGCTCTTCTGGGCCCGGATCCCCCACAGCGAGACGGGGGACGTCACGATCGACATCCTGTACCCGGGCAACGAGGTCGGCGACGGCCTCATCCGCCACTGCACGTTCCGGGTGCCGCGCTACCTGCTGACGGGTGGCAAGGGCCAGTCGTGGGAGTGGCTGACCGAGGTCACGCCGAAGGTGTCCTGGAAGTACACCGCGGTCGGCCGCCCGCTCCTCTCCGAGGCCGAGGGGCGCACGAGGTTGGAGGACCTCGGCGAGGGCCGGACCCGCGTGCACTTCTCCGAGACCTACCACGCGTTCAACCCGTTGCTGCGTGCCCTGCTCGAGAAGCGGGTGCACGCCTTCATCTCGAAGGACAACGACCGGCTGATCAAGGAGTCGCTGACCAAGGGCGTGCGCTACCTGCGCGCCGCCAAGGCGAAGGCCGCCGCCGAGGCCGACGGCGCGCCACCGCCTGACGCCCCGCCCCGGTGACGGTCG
>CAYWDQ010000181.1:0-5448 GCA_964457065.1 uncultured Acidimicrobiaceae bacterium
GCGGGAACGCCAGATCGTACAAGCTGCGATCTACGGTGAAGGGGTGGGAGCCCCGTCACCGTGAAGCTCGCCGGGGTGGAGCTGGTCCGGGTCGACCTCCCCTTCCGCCACGACATCGGCACCGCCGCCGGCGTGCACCGGACCCGCCCGCTGCTCTTCGTGCGGGTAGTGGCCGAGGAGGGCGAGGGCTGGGGCGAGTGCGCCGCCCTCGAGGGGGGCACGTCGGTCGACCCCGCGTTGGGGGAGGTCGAGCGGGCGGCGGCCGACCTCGGGGTGGCCCGCCTGGACGGGGCCACCCGGTCGAGGGGAGGGCACCTCCCCAGCGGCGCGGAGGTGGCACAGCTCTTCGGGAGCACGGCCGTCGACCGGATGCTGGCCGCCACCTTCGAAATGGCGGTCTCGGACGTGGAGCTGCGCGCCGAGGGCCGTTCCATGGCGCGCGCGCTCGGGACGGGACCCGGGTTCGACATCATGCCGGTGGGGGCGGTCGTCGGGATTCCCGTCGACAGGGACGTGGGTGCGCTGCGCGAGGAGGTCGATGCCGCGGTGCGGGCCGGCGCGGCGCGGATCCGTCTCAAGATAGAGCCCGGCTGGGAGCTCGAGCCGGTGCGCGCCGTCCGGGAGGACCACCCGCACGTCGTGCTCCAGGTCGACGCGAACGGTTCCTTCCGCGGCGGCGATGACGACGTCGCCGTCCTGAGCCGGCTGGCCGACTTCGACGTCCTCTGCATTGAGCAGCCGCTCCCGCCGGCCGACCTCGTCGCGCACGCGCAGCTCGCCCGCGCCCTCCCCGTCCCGATCTGCCTCGACGAATCGCTCTCCACCCCGCGACGCGTGCGCGACGCGCTCCGCAACGGGTCGTGCGCCATGGCCTGCCTGAAACCCGCCCGCCTCGGGGGCGTGCGGGCCACGTGGACCGCGCACGCCGCGTGCGCCGCGGCCGGGGTGCCGGCCTTCGTCGGTGGCTTCTTCGAGGCGGGACTGGGCCGCACCTCGAACCTGGCCCTGGCGTCGCGCCTCAGCCAGGACGCCACGGGCCTGGTCAGCGACGTCGGCGACCCGGCCGAATACCTGTCCGTCGACCCCTGTGGATATCCCGCGGTGGTCCGCGGGTGGGTGCACGTGCCGGACCTGCCCGGCGTCGGGAGCCGGCCCGACGACACCGTCCTCGGGAGGCTCGATGCGCGGCGTCGCTGGTTCCCTGCCACGTACACTTGACGCTTCATGCACCGTGCCCTGCTGGAACGGCGGATCAGAGACGTCCACGCCCGGCTCGTCCGGGCGCGGGAGGAGCTGGCCGTGCTCGACGAGCAGCTCGCGGTCGTCCAGGAAGAGGCCGACGAGGCCCGGGTGCGCTCCCTGGTCTCGGAGACGCCGTTGGCCACCCGCGAGCACAACGAGGCGGCGCGCCACGCCGACGCCATGGTGCGGGCCCGCGAGGCGCTGCGCCGCACCGTGGTGGACCTCGAGGAGCGCCAGGACGAGCTCCTGGGGCACGTGGCCTCGGGCACGCAGTGAGGACACCGAGGGGGACGGCATGACGGAGGCACGCGGGAGCGCGTCGAGCCTGGCCCGCGTGGTCATCGCCGAGGACGAGGCCATCGTGCGCCTCGACCTCAAGGAGATCCTGGTGACGGCCGGCTACGAGGTCGTGGGGGAGACGGGCCGCGGGGACGAGGCGGTGAAGCTCGTCGAGGACCACAAGCCGGACCTGGTCATCCTCGACGTGAAGATGCCCGGCATGGACGGCCTGCGGGCCGCCCGCGAGATCACCTCCCGCCATCAGGTGGTGGTGCTGCTGCTCACCGCCTTCAGCCAGCGGGACCTCATCGAAGAAGCCCGGGACTCGGGGGTGTCGGCCTACCTGATCAAGCCGTTCCAGAGCCGTGAGCTGCTGCCGGCCATCGCCGACGTGCTGGCCAAGGCGCGCCAGGACTGGGCCATCGAGGCCGAGCAGTCGGGGGACGGCGCCGAGGACAAGATCGCCACGCGCCGGCTCGTCGACGAGGCGAAGCAGGTCCTGATGGACCGGGACGACCTCCCCGAGACCGAGGCGTTCGGCTTCATCCAGCGCACGGCCATGCAGACGCGGGCGCGCATGCGCGACGTGGCGCAGCAGGTCGTCGACGGCACCCTCACCCCGTAGTGTCAGCAATGGCGACACGCCAGGAGCGATCGGGCCCGCTGCTGCTGCTCGACGGCATGTCGCTGGCCTTCCGGGCCTACTTCGCGCTCCCCGACACGCTGGCCACGTCGACGGGCCTCGTCACCAACGCGGTGCACGGGTTCACGTCCATGCTGGTGTACCTGATCCGGGAGCAGCACCCGTCGGCCCTCGCGGTGGCCTTCGACGCCCCGGGCGACACGTTCCGGGACGAGATGCTCGAGGACTACAAGGCGGGCCGGGCCGACACGCCCTGGTTGCTCCCCCCGCAGTTCGACATGATCCGCGCCGTGATGGCCTCGCTGGCCATCCCGGTCATCGAGGCGCCGGGCTTCGAGGCGGACGACGTCATCGCCACGCTGGCCACCGAGGCGGCCGAGCGCCAGTGCGAGGTGGTCATCGTGACCGGGGACCGCGACAGCTTCCAGCTCGTCTCGGACCCCTACGTGCGCGTGCTCTACAACAAGCGGGGCGTGAGCGACTACGCCCTCTACGACGAGACCGGCATCTTCGAGCGCTGCGGTGTGCCGCCCTCCCAGTACGTGCTGCTCGCCTCGCTGCGCGGCGACCCCTCGGACAACCTCCCCGGCGTACCCGGGGTGGGGGAGAAGACCGCGGCCAAGCTCCTCACGAACTACGGCGACCTCGACGGGATCTTCGAGAACCTCGACGCCCTCACACCCAAGCTGCGCGAGAACCTGGCGGCCAACGAGGAGCTGGCCCGCTCGAACGCGCGCATCATCCCCCTCGTGCGCGACGTGCCCCTCGGCGTCGACGTCGCCCACCTGCAGCTGGGCGGGTGGGACCGCGCCACGGCGGAGGCCACGTTCGAGCGCCTCGAAATGAGGACGGTCTGGCAACGCCTGGAAGAGCTGCTCGACGCCGGCGCGCTGGGCGAGCCCGCGCCGGGCAGTGCGGGTCCCAAGGCGGAGGGAGCCGCGACTGCGGCCGCCGCCCCCCTTCGCGCCCAGGCCCACCCGGCGGCACCGGCCCTGGAGCTGCGCGACGTCGCCCTGCCCACGTCGGCGTCGGACGTCACGAAGCACCTGACCGAGCTGGGCAGCGGCCCCCTGGCCATGGCGGCCCGCTGGAACGGCATGCCGGGCCGCAGCGACCTGGTCGGGCTCGCCCTCGTGGCGACCGAGGGCGAGGAGGCCGGCCTGGCGGTCATGGTCCCAGGCGACCAGCTCGGCGCCGCCGCGGTGGTCAAGGAGCTGAACGCGGTCCTCGCCCGCCCCTTCGTCGGCCATCACGTCAAGGAGGCCATGCGGTCGCTGCTCCCGCTGGGCGTCGACGCGACCGGGCTCTCCATGGACACCGGCGTGGCGGCGTACCTGCTCGATGCGTCGACCGGCGAGTACGAGCTGGCGCAGCTGCGCGAGCAGACCGGCCAGCTGAGCCTCGACATCGCCGAGCCCGGCACCGGAGCGCTCGACGTGGCCCGGGAGGCGGCGGGCGAGGCCGCCGACGTCGCGGGCATGGCCACCGGGTTCCGGCAGCGCCTCGAGTCCGAGGACATGGTCATGCTGCACGACGACATCGAGACGCCCCTGGTGCGCGTGCTGGCCAAGATGGAGGTGGCCGGCATCGGCATCGACCGGGCCGAGCTGCAGGCGATCGCCGACTCCCTCAAGGCCTCCGCGGCGACGCTGCAGGCCGAGGTGCAGGAGTGCGCCGGTCACGAGTTCAACGTGAACTCGACGCCGCAGCTGCGCACCGTGCTCTACGAGGAGATCGGGCTGACGCCGGGCAAGAAGACCAAGACGGGCTTCTCGACCGACGCCCAGACGCTCGAGAGCCTGCGCGGCGCGCACCCCATCGTCGAGGCCCTGCTGTCCTATCGCGAGGTCGAGAAGCTGCGCTCCACCTACGGCGAGAGCCTGCTGGCCGAGGTGCAGCCCGACGGGCGGATCCACGCGTCGTTCGGCCAGACCGTGGCCCGGACCGGGCGCATCTCCTCGGACCGCCCGAACCTGCACAACATCCCGGTGCGCACCGAGCTCGGCAAGCAGTTCCGGCGGGCCTTCGTCCCCGCCGAGGGCTCGACCTTCCTGGTGGCCGACTACGACCAGGTGGAGCTCCGCTGCATCGCCCACCTCTCCGAGGATCCGGGGCTCATCGACGCGCTGACCAGTGGGTCCGACGTGCACCGGACCGTGGCGGCCGCGGTGTACGGCATCGACCCCGCCGACGTCACGCACACCCAGCGCGAGTTCGCCAAGATGGTCTCCTACGGCCTCGCGTACGGCATGGAGGCCTACGGGCTGAGCCAACGCCTCGGTGTGCCGGTGGAGGAGGCCGCCGCCATCATGGAGAGCTACTTCGGCGCCTTCCCGCTGGTCAAGCACTACATGGACCAGACCGTGGCCGAGGCCAAGATCCGCGGCGCGACCCGGACCCCGTTCGGCCGGGTGCGTCCGCTGCCCGATCTGCACGCCGCGAACTACCGGCTGCGCCAGGCGGCCGAGCGCCAGGCCATGAACGCCGGCATCCAGGGCCTGGCGGCCGACATCTTCAAGGTGGCCCTCGTCCGTCTCGATCGCGACCTCGAGGGAAAGGACCTGTCGAGCCGCCTCGTGCTCCAGGTCCACGACGAAGTGATCGTGGAGGTGTCGTCGGGGGAGGAGGACGAGGTGCGCCGCCTCACCGAGTCCGCCCTGACCGGGGCGGCGGACCTCAAGGTCCCCCTCACCATCTCCGTGGCGACCGGACCGAGCTGGGCCGCGGCCAAGGGGTGACGCCAGCGGGGTGACGGCGAGGGGAGAGCCCGCCTGAGCAGCTGGTACGCTCTAGCCCCTTGCCCGCCGGCACCGGCGGCGGCGCATCCCGTATCCATCGAGAACCGACCCCGGCGCGGTCCTGCGGTTGCACCTCGCAACCGCTGCAAGGAGCTTCACCATGGCTGACGCAGCGCGCACCTCCCTCCTGTCCCCCGAAGCGATGGGCAGCTTCGACGCCGAGGGTAACTACACCCCCCGCACCATCGTCGACGACGACCTGGCGGACGCCGATCTCGAAAAGGCGATGGGTGACTCCATCATCGAGTTCGACGACGGCGACGTGATCGAGGGGACGGTCGTCAAGATCGACCGCGACGAGGTCCTGCTCGACATCGGGTTCAAGTCCGAGGGCGTCATCCCCGCCCGGGAGCTCTCCATCCGCAACGACGTCGACCCCGAGGAGATCGTCTCGCTCGGGGACCACGTCGAGGCCCTTGTCCTCCAGAAGGAGGACAAGGAGGGTCGCCTGATCCTGTCCAAGAAGCGCGCGCAGTACGAGCGGGC
>CAYWDQ010000182.1:0-5412 GCA_964457065.1 uncultured Acidimicrobiaceae bacterium
GCGGCCTCGGCTACTGGTACTTCTACGGGAGCGACCACACGGGCCCCTGGACCAACGCCGCCATCCGCTACACCCAGGACATCTGGCTCCTGGCCACCTCCTACGCCGTGCCGGTGGTGGCCCTGGTGGCCGCCGCGTTCGTGCGCTGGCGCGAGCGTGCCTTCTTCCTGCTCCTCCTCTTCATCGGCCTGGTCCTGTCCGTGGGGCCCTTCCCCTTCTCCAACCCGACCGTCATCGGCGCCCAGCTCAAGGCGTTCATGACCGACACGACGGCAGGCCTGGCCCTGCGCTCGACCGACCGGGCCACCCCGCTCGTGCTGCTGGCGCTCTTCATGCTGCTGGCCAGCGGGCTCACCGCTCTGTGGAACCGCCTCTCCGTCGTGGGCGTCGTGACGGCCGTGCTCGTCGCCGGCCTGGTGGTGGCCAACAATCCTTCGATCTTCCTCGGCGACACCATCGCCAACAACTTCACCCAGCCCGCGTCGCTGCCGTCCTACGAGGTGGCCGCCATCGACCACCTCAACGCGACGCACCCCGGCACGCGCGTGTTCGCCATCCCCGGCAACGACTTCGCCGCCTACCGCTGGGGCGACACCGTCGACACGCCCCAGCCCGCCCTGCTCGACCGGGACTTCGTGACCAGGGAGCAGCAGATCATGGGCTCCATCGCCACTGCGGACACGCTCTATGCGACGGACGGGCCCATTCAGGACGGCATCGCGAACATGAACGCGCTGGCGCCCATGTCGCGGCTGATGGGCGCCGGGGATCTCATGGTGGAGTACGACCAACAGTACGAGCGGTACGGCGTCCCCCAGCCCCAGCTGCTCGCCCTCCAGCTGCTGCAGACGCCGCTGGGCCTGAGCGACCCGCTGTCCTTCGGCACGCCACGGCCCAACGTCTCCATCGACTCGACGCTCAACGAGCAGGACCTGTCCGTCCCGGGCAACGTCGGCTGGCCGTCCCCGATCGTCACGTACACCGTCCCCGACCCACGGTCCATGGTGCGGGGGGAGTCCGACTCGGGCGCGCTCGTCATGGAGGGCGATGCCACCGGCCTCAACAATCTCGCCGGACTGGGCCTGCTGAACACCGACAGCGCCGTGTACTACGCCGGCACCCTCGCCAACGACCCCGCGCGCTTGGCGGACCTCGCGTCCCAGGGGGCGCAGCTCGTCCTCACCGACACGAACCGCAAGCAGGCGTTCCGCTGGGACACGCTCACCGCCAATGCCGGCTACACGGAGACACCCGACGAGAATCCTGCCAAGAGCGACCTCAGCGACAGCCCGGTGGAGCTGTTCCCGGGCACCACGATCACGAGCAAGTCGTACGCGTCGTACGTCGGGGCCGTCGACGTCACCGCCAGCAGCTACGGCAACTCCGTGTCCTACACCCCCGAGGACCAGGCCTACAGCGCCATCGACGACAACTTCGACACGGCCTGGATCACCGGCACCTTCGTGCCGGACCCGGCCGGGCAGTGGTGGCAGGCGCAACTGACCACGCCCGTCACCACCGACCACATCACGTTGGTGCAGCCCCAGCGGGGCGACCGCTCCCGATGGGTGTCCGGCGTGACCCTCACCTTCGACGGGAAGGACCCCGTCCACTACGCCCTCACCAGCGCGTCGCACCTGACCTCGGGCCAGACCCTGACCTTCCCGGCCCGGACGTTCCACACCCTGCGCGTGACGATCGACGGCACGACCAACGACACCGCACCGCCGCTGACCGCGTCGGCTGTCGGCTTCGCCGAGGTCGAGATCCCCGGCGTGCAGGTCCACCAGGTGATCGCGATGCCGACCCAGGTGCTCTCCGCGCTCGGGGCCGCTTCGGCCGCCGACCGCCTCACCGTCGTGATGACCCGACAGCGTACGTCGCAGTACCCGCCCCGCAGCGACCCCGAGACGACCATCTCGCGGTCGTTCACCCTCCCCACGGCGCGCACGTTCGCGCTGTCGGGCAGCGCGAGCCTGTCCGCGTTGATCCCCGACGACGAGATCGACCGGCTCGTCGGCCGGACCGCAGCGGCGTCGACCGACCTCGAGGATGCGTACTCGAGCGGGCGGTTGCCGGGCGACCTGCAGGCCACCGCGTCGGCCACACTCGACGGCAACGCCGAGACCGCCTGGATGCCCGGGCTCGGCTCCAAGGCCCAGGTCGGTTCCACGCTCACCTACGACCTGAAGAAACCGCAGGCGCTCAGCAGCCTGGCCCTGCAGGTGATCGCGGACGGCCGGCACTCCGTTCCCACCGCCATGACGATCACCTCGGGCAACCAGGTGCGCCAGGTGACGCTCCCGCCCATCGCCGACAGCAACGTCCCCGGGGCCGTCACCACGGTGCCGGTCTCCTTCCCGGCGGTGACCGGCTCGCACTTCTCCATCACGTTCACGGGCGTGCGACCCGAGTACGCGGCGAACTACTACTCCGCCGGGCCCCTGGCGCTGCCGCTGGGGATCGCGGAGATCGGCATCCCCGGCGTGCGGGCAGCCCCTGTGCCGGCGAACCTGCCGGGGAACTGCGTCTCCAACCTGCTGACCATCGACGGCCAGCCTGTCTCGGTGGCGATCGTCGGGTCGGCGCAGCACGCGCTCGACAACGGCGAGGCGCAGGTCGTGCCCTGCGGCGCCGACGCGAAGGGCATCGCGCTCGGCGCGGGCCCCCACGTCGTGGAGTCGGTGGCCGGCCACAACCCTCCGTGCGCGAGCGCCCCCACCACGTGCACGGGATGGAACCTGGACCAGCTGGTCCTCGACTCGGCGGCGGGTGGCGGACCCGGCTCCGCGGTGTTCCCCACGGCGGCCGGCACGCCGCAACTCGCGGCGACCCAGCCCGGTCCGGCCCCGACGGTCGCCGCGACGTCGTCACACATCGACAGCCATGGCGCCGCCGTGTCCGGGGCAACGCAGTCCTTCGAGCTCGTCCTGGGCCAGAGCATCAACAAGGGCTGGCAGGCCGTCGCCGACCCGGGTCCCGGTGCCGCCGCCGGGTCGCATGCGGTGGACCTCGGGCCGCCCCAGCTCGTCGACGGCTTCGCCAACGGATGGCACGTCAGCGCGGCCGAACTGCACGAGCTGGGCGGCCCGGGCTTCTCGGTCGAGCTGACCTGGACGCCCCAGCGCGAGGTCTGGGCCGCCCTCGCCGTGTCCGGGGCGGTCCTGGTCCTGTGCCTGCTCCTCGGCTTCCTTCCCTCCCGCGCCCGCCGCTGGGTGCGCGGGAAGCTCCCGCGCGCGCTGCGCGGCCCGGCCGGGCCGGACGCCCCCGGGCGGCCCGCCGAGCCATTCGACCCGGCGGTGCTGGCCCTGCCCGGCGCGGCGCCGCCCAGGGAGCAGCGCCAGCGCGGCTGGCTGCACTACCCGAGGGCGCTGCTCATCGGCATCGTCACCGGCGGCGTGGCGGCGCTCGTGACGCCCCCGGTGGGCGGGCTCGTCGTGGCGGGGGTCGTGACCCTCGGGCTGCTCGTGCCGTGGGCCCGGGCCGCCGCCACCGTGGGAGGGGTCGCCTTCATCATCGCCGGCGGCATCAACGTGGTGCAGGGACAGAACGTGCACCACTTCCTGCCGGGCTCCAACTGGGCCGGGTCGTTCATCCACGCCGGGAACCTGATCTGGCTCGGCATCGTCCTGCTCGTCGCCGACGCCGTCGTCTCGGGGCTCGGGCTCAGGGCCAGGAAGCCCCTCGGCCGCCGTGCCATGAAAGCGCGCTCGCCGTCCGCCCGCTCCATGCGGCGTCTCCCGGCCGACACGCCGATCGTCGGGATCGACGGCTGACTCAGGAGCTCGCGGCGGCCTCCCCGGCCAGCGCCTCGAGCGCGCGCCGCGCCGTGACGTCCCAGGTGAACCAGCGCGCCCGTGCGAGCGCACCCTTGGCCAGCCGGCTGCGCAGGACCTCGTCACCGAGCACCCGGCCGAGCGCCAGCGAGAGCTCGGCCGGGTCGTCCACCAGCAGGCCGGACTCACCGTCGAGCACCGCGTCGGCGTGACCCGCGATGTTGGTCGCCACCGCGGGCGTGCCGCACGCGGCGGCCTCGGTCAGCGTCATGCCCCACCCCTCGCGCTGCGAGCTGCTCGCCACCACCCAGGCCCGCCGGTACCACGACACGAGATCCTGGTCGTCGACGCGGCCCGGCATGCTCACCCACTCCGTCGCGCCGAGCTCCTCGCGCAGAGCCTCGAGCGCGGGGCGCTCGTTGCCCTCGCCGAGCAGGACGGCGCGCAGCTCGGGCTGGTCGGCCTTGACCTTGGCCAGTGACCGCAGCAGGGTGTCGAAACGCTTCACCGGCACCAGGCGGCCCACCGCCACCACGAGCGGCGTCGGCGAACGCTGCCCCCCGGGCGAGTAACGGGGATCCACCCCGGGGTGCGCCACGCTGATCCGCTCGGGCCGGAGTCCGAGCATGTCGATGATCTCGGCGCGTGAGGACTCGGACGGGCAGACGATGCGGCTCGAGCGGTACAGGCGCGGCGCGATCCGGCGTTCCATGGTGTCACCCAGGTAGGCCAGGAAGGGCGGGAGCACCATGCCCCACATCTCGGCGTGGACGTGGTGCAGGAAGACGATGCGGGGACCGCGGTACCACAGCGGCGACAGGAAGGGCATGCCGTTCCAGATCTCGACCAGGGCATCGCCCGGGCGGTGCCCCATGCGGATGCCCTCCCAGGCCGCGCCGGGGAACACGGCGTAGCGCCCGGCCCGCCGCTCGACCCGGTAGCCGTCCCGGGTCAGCGCCCGGGGCGCATCGGGGACGGCCGAGGTGCGGAACGTCACGTCGAGGCCCGCCGCGGCCCACAGCGCCGCCACCCTGTGGGCGTGCAGCTCGGACCCGCCCGCCTCGGGGTCGTCGAGGTCCCGCCAGGCCACGACATGGATGCGCCGGATGCCGGCCTCCGCCGCGATGGAGGCGAGGACGTCGGAGTCGGAGGGCACGTGGTCGGGCCGATGTCCCCCACCGGCGGCCGCGGCCACCGGCCCGGAGTCGTCACCCATCGGGTCAGGTTAGCCCTGCGACCTGCTTGCCGACCCGGACCCTCCGGTGCACCAGGGTGAACCCGGTCACGATCACCGACAGCACGACGGCCTGCACACCGAGGTCGACCAGCGCCGTGGCCCGCGGCGCCCCGTGCACCTCGAGCACGGCCACCGTCAGCGCCGCCGCTCCGCCCACGAGGATGCCCGCCACCCAGCGCCGGCCGACGGCGAGCAGGTACATGGTCAGGACCACCGAGATGCTGAGCAGGATCATGGCCAGGACCAGTGGCGCCAGCGCGTCGGCGGCCGAGGTGTAGTCGTGATGGAACACCACCTGGAGCAGTTCCTCGGGCGCCGCCAGGGCCACGCCCAGCAGGAGCACCGACGGGACGGCGAGCAACAGGAGGACGACGGCCAGCTGCCGCAGCGCATGGCCGC
>CAYWDQ010000183.1:0-5285 GCA_964457065.1 uncultured Acidimicrobiaceae bacterium
GATGAGGGGTTGCGGCGGACGATCGGGCTCGCTCATGTGCGCTCCACCTTCCCCGCGACCGACCACGGTCCCGGCGCACGTCAAGGTAACGGAGGCCCGGGCCGGATCGGGCGACCGTTCACCGCCATGAGGGAGCGCATGCCACGGGTGCCGGCCCACCAGGTGACGACGCGCAACCTCGGCGCGGCCTACCCGTTCATCGCCGAGGCGGGGCTGGGCCGGCGCGGTGTGGTGATCGGCGACGACCTCCTGGGCGGGTCGTTCGTCTTCGATCCCTTCGAGCTGTACGCGGCCGGGGCCCTGTCCAACCCGAACATGGTGGTGTTCGGCCAGATCGGCCGGGGCAAGAGCGCGTTCGTCAAGACCTTCCTGTGGCGGCAGGCGGTCTTCGGCCGCCGGGCCTGGGTCGTCGACCCCAAGGGTGAGTACGGCGACCTGGCGGACGCGTGGGACGTGCGCCCCGTGGCGCTGCGGCCGGGTGGGGCCATCCGGCTGAACCCGCTCGATCCCGGGCCCGACGGTGGCGATACGGAACACGACGCCCGGCCCGACGCCACCGGGCGCAGGAGGATGGAGCTCCTGGCGTCACTGGCGAGCGCGTGTCTGGGCCGCAGCATCGCGCCCCGCGAGCGCGCCGCGCTCGGGGCCGCGCTCAACGACGTCACGGGCGGTGCCGTGGCGGCTCCCACCGTGCCGATGGTGGTCGAGGCACTTCTCGCGCCGAGCGCCGACGCCGCGCGCTCCCTGCGCACCGAGCGGCGCGACCTGCTCGAGGACGGGCGCGATGTGGCGCTCGAGCTGCGTCGCCTGGTGCACGGCGATCTGTGCGGCATGTTCGACGGCCCGACCACGCCTGGTCTGGACCTCTCGGCACCCCTCGTCGTGCTGGACCTGTCCGCGCTCTACACGTCCACCGCGCTCGGCGTCCTGATGGCCTGCGCCACGGCCTGGCTGCAGGCCGCGCTGGCCCGCACCGCCGCGGGAGTCGGTGGCACCGGGCCCCCGGGGCGTGGGCAGTTCTTCCTGGTCGTCGACGAGGCGTGGGCGATCCTGTCGAACCTGGGCGTGGCGCGTTGGCTGCAGTCCTCGTGGAAGCTCTCCCGGGCCTTCGGCGTGTCCAACCTGGCGGTCCTCCACCGGGTCTCGGACCTGCGCTCGGTGGGTGCGTCGGACTCCGAGCAGGTGGCGCTGGCCCAGGGGCTGCTGGCCGACTCGGAGACCCGTGTCGTCTACGCCCAGTCGCCCGGCGAGCTCGAGGCCGCAGCCGAGCTCCTGTCCCTGTCGGCCACCGAGGCGGACCTGCTGCCCCAGCTCCGGCGCGGCATCGCACTGTGGAAGGTGGGGCAGCGGTCGTTCCTGGTCCAGCACCGCCTCAGCGCGACGGAGCGGCGCATCGTCGACACCGACGCGGCGATGGGAGCGCGGTAGGCGTGGGCGGCCTCGTGGCGGCGGTGTTGCCGGTGGCGCTCGGGGGCGCGCTGCTCGCGGGGATCTCGTACCCGGGCGGCGCGCGGTCGATGCCGCGCCGCCGCGGCGCGCCGCGCGGGGCCCGTTGGGCCGGGCGGCGCGACCTGCGCCCGCTGCTGGTCGCGCCGGACCCTCCTGCGCCCGCCGGCCGTCTCCTGCTCGGCCAGGTCCCGGGCACGTGGAGGCCCGCCGGGGTCGCGGCGGAGCCGGCCCAGTCGCTGGTCGTGGTCGGCCCGACACAGAGCGGCAAGACGACGAGCCTGGCCGTGCCGGCCATCCTGGGGTGGCAGGGGCCGGTGGTGGCCGCCAGCGTCAAGAGCGACCTGCTGCGCGACACGCACGGCGTGTGCGCCCGCCGGGGTCGGGTGTGGTGCATCGATCCCACCGGCTGCAGCGGCGTGCCGGCCGATACGTGGTCGCCGGTCACCGGTTGCAGCGAGTGGGGTCGAGCCAGCCGGTTGGCGTCGGATCTGTGCGAGGCGGCCAAGGCCGACGGCACGACGGCGGACGGCGAGTTCTGGTACGCGACGGCGGCCAAGCTCCTGGCCCCGCTCCTCCTGGCCGCGGCGCTTGACCGCCGCACCATGGCCGACGTGGTGCGCTGGGTCGACACGCAGGAAGTGGGCGAGGTCGCCGGCATCCTGGAGGGTGCGGCGCCGCCCGACGCACTCGACGCGGCGCGGGCGACCTGGTGCCGCGACGAGCGGACGCGCAGCTCCGTCTTCACCACGGCCGAGACGATCCTCGCGCCGTTCACCCACGCGCCACCGGCGCCCTCGTCGGCCGCACCGTTCGAGCCGTGCCACCTGCTGGGCGGTCCCCACACGCTCTACCTGTGCGCGCCCGCGCACGACCAGCGCCGGCTGCGCGGCTACTTCACGGCCCTGACCCAGCAGGTGCTCGCCCACGCGTTCGCCCGCGCCACGAGGTCGGGGCCTCTGAGCCCGCCGCTGCTGGTGGTGCTCGACGAGGCGGCGCACATCGCGCCGCTGCCCGAGCTCGACGGGTTGGCGGCAACCTGTGCGTCACACGGGATACAGATCGTGACGGTGTGGCAGGACCTGGCCCAGGTGCGGGGGCGCTACGGGGCGCGGGCACCCACCGTGCTCAACAACCATCGGGCCAAGCTGTTCCTGCCCGGGATCGCCGACCCCGACACGCTCGAGTACGCCAGCCGGCTCATCGGTGACGAGGAGGTCGCCCAGCCCTCGGTCACCCGGGACCCGACCGGCCGTCGCTCGACCACGTCGACGACCGGGCTGCGCCGGTTGCTGCCGCCCGAGGAGCTCCGCTGCCTGCCGCGAGGCCGGGCCGTCCTCGTCTACGGCACGCTGCCGCCGGCGAGGTTGCGACTGCGGCCGTGGTGGGCGCGGGGACCGTCGAGGCTGTCGTCGCTCAGGAGGGCGCGGGCTTCGTGACGATCGGGGGGCCCGCGGCGGACGCCGCGCTCGCATCGGCACGGCTGGCGCCGGCGCGCTGGCGCAGGAGCCTGCGCTCCTGCGCGTTGGAGGCCAGCCCGGCGGCGCGTTCGAACTCCGCCTCGGCCTCGACGAAGCGACCGAGCCTGTGGAGCAGGTCGGCCCGCACGCTGAAGAGGAGGTGGTAGCGCTCCAGCGTCTGCGTCTCGACCAGCTGGTCGACGAGCTGGAGCGCGACGTCCGGCCCCCCCGAGGTCATGGAGACGGCCACGGCCCGGTTGAGCTCGACGATCGGCGACGGCTGCGTCCGGGCCAGCTCGCCGTAGAGCGCCACGAGCTCGTCCCAGTCCGTCTCCTCGGGCCGGAGGGAACGGGCGTGGCAGGCGGCGATGGCAGCTTGGAGGGTGTAGGGGCCACGGGTCCCCGCGAGCGCGTCCGCCCGGCCCAGCGCGGCGTCGCCCCTGTTGATGTGGAGGCGGTCCCAGGTCCGCCGGTCCTGGTCGAGGAGGAGGACCGGCGCTCCTGACGGGCCTGTACGCGCTCGTAGGCGTGACGACTGGAATTCCATGAGGGCGACCAGTCCGAGGACCTCGGGCTCGTCGGGCGCCAGGGCAGCCAGGACACGGCCGAGCCGCAGCGCCTCGGCACAGAGCTCGGGTCGCAGCCAGTCCTCGCCGGAGGTCGCCGAGTAGCCCTCGTTGTAGACGAGGTAGACGACCTCGAGCACGGCGCCGAGCCGGGCCGTGCGGTCCTCGCCGGTCGGCACCTCGAAGCGGACGCCGGCCGAGGCGATCGCCTTCTTGGCGCGGACGATGCGCTGTGCCACGGTGGGCTCCGGGACGACGTAGGCCCGGGCGATCTCGGGCACGGTGAGGCCGCCGACCAGCCGGAGCGTCAGGGCCACGCGGGCCTGCACCGGCAGCACCGGGTGACAGGCGACGAAGATCAGGCGCAGACGGTCGTCGGGGATGTCCTCCGACGGGGAGACGTCGATTCCGAAGCCACCGTCCTCGTCTTCGGGTACCGCCGCCTGGAGCTCCCGGCTCAGTTGGGCGTACTTCGCCTCGAGTGTGCGGTTGCGACGGAAGAGGTCGACGGCCTTGCGCTTGCCCACGGTGGTGAGCCAGGCGCCGGGATTGCGCGGTGTCCCCTCACACGGCCACTGACGGAGTGCGTCGACGAGCGCGTCCTGGGCCAGCTCCTCGGCGAGCCCGATGTCACCGACGAACCCCACCAGTGCGGCGACGACCCTCGGAAACTCCATGCGGAAGACGGTCTCGATCGCGGTGGTCGAATCGGCAGCCGGCACGCCGCCGATTCAACCACCGCGTCGGCCACGGGGCCGCGGCCGCTCACATGACCGGACGCACGCGGACCTCGCCCTCGCCCAACACGCTGACGAAGCGCTTCGACCACTCAATGGCCTCGTCGAGGTCGCGGCACTCCATGATCGCCCAGCCGCCCACGATCTCCTTGGCCTCCGCGAAGGGGCCGTCGACGACGGTGAACTCGCCGTCCTTGAGGGTGATCTTGGCGCCCTCGGAGGTGGGGGCGATGCCGCCGGTGGCGACGACGACGCCGGCGTTGATGGCGCCCTCGACGAACTCGCCCATCCTCTCGTAGAGCTCCGGTGACGGCGGCTCAGTCGGGAGCTCCGACTCGTTGGCAAGCGTGTATCCCAGGAATCGCATGGTGGTGCTCCATTTCTCTTCTCAAGTGAGGCGTCCCTCGCCTCACTCTGGCAGAGCGTCGAACGGGTAAGCCCGGAATCGACACGCGAGGCCGGATTTCTCCACCGGGCGCCATCGGCGCCGGGGGCCGCCTCTTCGGGGAAGGGCACGGCCACCAGGGTCGCCTTGACCCGTCGCGTCAGGCCTCCGTAGTGTCGCCTGCAGTACAGGTCGACACGAAAGGGGGCGGAGGCATGGCCAACCAGAGTGGTGAGGTCCGCATGCTCATCGACGGCGAGCTCGTCGAGGCGGCCTCGGGCAAGCGGTTCGAGAACATCAACCCGGCGACGGAAGAGGTGCTCGGCGAGGTGGCCGATGCCTCGCCCGAGGACATGCAGCAGGCCATCGCCTCGTCGCGGCGGGCCTTCGACGAGTCCGACTGGTCGACCAACCGCACCCTGCGCAAGCGCTGCCTCGAGCAGCTGCAGCAGGCGCTGGAGTCCGAGCGGGAGGACTATCGCGAGGAGCTGATCGCCGAGGTGGGGACCCCGCGCATGATGACCTTCGCGGCGCAGCTGGACTGGCCGCTCGAGGAGGCGCTCGGCTGGCCGGCGAAGATGATCGACGAGTTCGCCTGGGAGCGTGACCTGCCCGACGGGAACATGATGGGCATGCAGAGCCGCCGCTCGGTGTGGAAGGAGCCCATCGGGGTCATCGGCGCCATCGTCCC
>CAYWDQ010000184.1:0-5262 GCA_964457065.1 uncultured Acidimicrobiaceae bacterium
TGGTGCGGGCGTAGCCGATGCCGGATGCGGCCGCAACGGCCGCCACCTCGACATCGAGGTCGTAGAGCACCTCGAGGTGGTCAGCCACGAAGCCGATCGGGCACACGACGACGGCATCGGTGCCACCGTCGGCGGCCAGGCGACGCACCTCGTCGCGCACGTCGGGACCGAGCCATGGATCGGGGGTGCGCCCCGCGCTCTGCCATGCCACGAGCCAGTCCCCGAGCCCGGCGGCCTCGGCGACCAGCCGGGCGGACTCTGCGAGCTGCTCGGGGTAGGTGTCGCCGGACCGGCGGATGTGCTCGGGGAGCGAGTGCGCCGTGAAGATCACGCGGCGGCGCCCCTGCAACGTGCCGAGCGCGGCGGTGACGCGCGCCGCCAGCAGCTCGACGAGGGCCGGCTCGTCGTACCAGGGGCCGACGGGGACGAAGCGCGTTCCGGCGAGCGCGTCGGCGGCGCGGTCGAGGTACTCCTGGGAGCCCATGGAGGACGCGTGCGGAGTGAGGACGAGGCCGACAACCTTCTCCAGCCCCGCCGCGGCGAGCGTGGCGGCGGCATCCTCGATGAGCGGGTCGGTGTGCTTGGCCCCGAACACCACCAGGTACCGCCCGGGCGAGCGCGTCTCGAGCTCGGTCCGCACGGCGTCGACCTGGGCCCGGGTGCGTTCGGCCAGTGGCGACACGCCGCCGATGGCGCGGTAGCGGCCCTCGAGCTC
Source organism: uncultured Acidimicrobiaceae bacterium (assembly GCA_964457065.1). Classification (GTDB taxonomy): domain Bacteria; phylum Actinomycetota; class Acidimicrobiia; order Acidimicrobiales; family RAAP-2; genus Bog-473. The sequence goes on from CAYWDQ010000184.1 coordinate 716, forward strand.
GGCGAGCTGCTCGGGCCCGGGCGGGCGACCGCGGCGGATGCGAGTGTAGAAGGGCAGGATCTCCTCCGGGCTCGCCGGCGTGCCGTGCGCCATGAGCAGCACGCCGGAGGTCACGTGCGGTCGGTCTCCGCATGCACCAGGTCGACGACCGCGGCCAGGATGGCCGGATCCGTCTCGGGCAGGACGCCATGGCCGAGGTTGAAGACATGGCCGGTGCCGGTCCCGTCGGCGCCCCGCTCGAGCACGACACGCGTCGCGTCCTCGACGACGGGCCAGGGCGCGAGGCACAGCGCCGGGTCGAGATTGCCCTGCAGCGCGTGGCTCCCGCCGACGCGCCGACGTGCCTCGTCCAGTGGGACGCGCCAGTCCACGCCGACCACGTCGGAGCCCGCCGTCGCCATCAGCCCGAGCAGCTCGCCCGTGCCGACGCCGAAGAGGATCGTCGGCACGGCGAGGTCGGCGACCGCGTCGAACACGGCGCGGGTCGCCGGCAGGGCAAAGCGCGCGTACTCGTCCGGGGAGAGCGACCCGGCCCAGCTGTCGAAGAGCTGCACCGCCTGGGCACCGGCGGCGACCTGGGCGCGCAGCGAGGCCACCGCCATGGCGGTCAGACGTCCCGTGAGGTCCGCCCACAGCTCCGGTGCACCGTGCATCAGCGCCTTCACCTTGGCGAAGGTGCGCGAGGGGCCACCTTCGACGAGGTAGCTGGCCACGGTGAAGGGCGCGCCGGCGAACCCGATGAGAGCGACCCCCGACCCGGCCAGCTCCCGTGCCACGAGCCGCGCGGACTCCGCGACATAGGGCGCGTCGGTCTCGGGCTCGAACGGACGCAGGCGGGCGAGGTCGGCGTCGCTGCGGAACGGGTCGGCCACCACGGGCCCGCGGCCCGGCTCGACCTCGACGCCGAAACCGATGGCGTGCAGCGGCACGACGATGTCCGAGAACAGGATCGCAGCGTCGACGCCGTACCGGCGGACGGGCTGCAGGGTCAGTTCGGCGGAGAGCGGGGCGTCGGCGATGGCCGTCAGGATGGAGCCCTCGCCCCGCGCCGCCCTGTACTCGGGTAGGGCCCGCCCGGCCTGCCGCATGAACCACACCGGCGTCCGCGTGACCGGCTCCCGCAGACAGGCACGCACGAGGTCCGTGCCGGCATCTGCCGGCGGGCTCACCCGAGGGGCTCTATGACGACGGCCGTGCCGTAGGCGCAGATCTCCGTCCAGTTCCCGCCCATCTCCGAGGTGTCGAACCGCATGGCCAACACGGCGTTGCCGCCGCGGGCCTCGGCCTCGGCCACCATCCGGTTGACGACGTCCTCCCGGCTGAGCTGCAGGTTCTTGGTCATGCCCTTGAGCTCGCCCCCGGCCAGCGATTTGAAGGCCGCGCCGAACTGGGAGCCGACGTTGCGGGAACGGACCGTCAGGCCGAAGACCTCACCGAGCACCGAGGTCACCTTGTAGCCGGGCACGTCGTTCATGGTCGAGATCAGCATGGCCATCCTTTCGGTCCGGCTCATCGTAGGCGTCACCACCCCGGCCGCCGAGGCGACACGGGGCGTCTAGACTGAACCGTTTCCCCGTGGGCCGGGGGTAGAAAGGGGAGAGGTGCCCGAACATCCCGATCTGCAGGATGAGCAGCAGTACCTCAACCGTGCCTACGACGGACTGGAGTTCATGCGGGGTGAGGCGCGCCAGATGCTCCAGGGTGTCCTGGACCTCGGCCGGGGTGGCACCTTCCAGTCGAGGACCGAGCGGGACATCGTGGTCCGCACCAGCCTGGCCCGGCTGGAGCAGCTCGACATCGGGGATCAGGCCCTCTACTTCGGGCGCATCGACCGGACGCCCGAGCCCGGCGAGGACGGCGAGGACGGCAGCCCGGCACTGGGCGAGTCGTTCCACATCGGCCGCCTGGCGGTGTCGGGCCCGGACCACGAGCCGTTGGTGGTCGACTGGCGCGCCCCGGTGGCCGAGCCGTTCTACCGGGCGACGGGGCTGGACCCGCAGGGGCTGGCACGGCGTCGGCACCTGTCCGTCCGGGGCCGGACCGTGCTCGGGTTGGAGGACGAGTACTTCGTCGACCCGGACGGGCGCGCCCCCACCACCACGGCCCCGGGTGCCGATGGCAGCCCGACCGGGACTGGCGGTGGCGAGCGGCTCCTCTCCGACGGGATGGTCCTGGGCGGCCCGGGCGCGCTGCTCTCGGCGCTCGGCCAGGCCCGGACCGGCCACATGGGTGACATCATCGGCACCATCCAGCGCGAGCAGGACGAGATCATCCGCTCGCCGTTGGCCGGCGTGCTCGTCGTCCAGGGCGGCCCGGGGACGGGCAAGACGGCCGTGGCGCTGCACCGCGCCGCGTACCTGCTCTACACCCACCGCTTCCCCCTCGAGCGCCAGGGCGTGCTGGTCGTCGGCCCGAACCCGCTGTTCCTGCGCTACATCGAGCAGGTGCTCCCCTCGCTCGGGGAGACGGGGGTGAGCCTGTCGACGGTGGCCGGCCTCGTGCCCGAGGTGCGGGTCCGGGGCGTCGACGACGCCGCCGTCGCCAAGCTCAAGGGCGACGAGCGGATGGTCAAGGTGTTGGCGCGGGCCGTGCGCACCCGCCAGCGACCCCTCCGTCGCGACGCCGAGATCCCCTTCGGCGCGGGGGTGCTCCGCCTCCGAGCCGGGACGACCGAGGACATCGTCGCCGTGGCGCGGCGACGGCCCGGCACCCACAACGCGCGGCGCCGCTTCGTCGAGGCGCAGGTGCTGCGCTCCCTCTCCGACGAGTACCGGTCCCGGCTGAGCCGCGGTGGGACCGACATGGTGACCGAGGCACCGACCCAGGAGGAGCAGGCCGACCTGGCGCAGCGGTTGCGCCGCGTGCCCGAGGTGGCCGACGCGCTCGATCGGATGTGGCCCCGCCTCTCGCCGCACGAGTTCCTCCACGACCTCTTCGGTGCCCGGGCCCTGTTGACGGCGGCGGGCAAGGGGGTCCTCAGCCCGGCGGAGGTGCAGCGGCTGTACCGGCCCCGCAGTGCCTCGCTCGACACGGTGCACTGGACGGTGGCGGACACCGCGCTGATCGACGAGGCCCGCACCCTGCTCGGCCCGCGGCGGGCCGGGAGGACGAACCGGGCGCGGGCGCAGCGGAGCGAGGAGGCCTCGTCGCCGGACGTCGCGTTCTGGCCCCAGGGGCTGGCGACATCGCCGGTGCCGGTCACGGGACCGGCGAGCGGCTCCGACGACGAGATCCGTTCCTTCGGCCACATCGTCGTCGACGAGGTGCAGGACCTCTCCCCGATGCAGCTGCGCATGTTGGCACGCCGGTCTCTCTCGGGTTCCATGACGGTCGTGGGCGACATTGCGCAGGCGACCGGCCCGTGGGCCCCCCAGGGATGGGACGACGTCACGCGCCACCTGAGCCCGCAGCGCCCGCCCCGCCTGGTGGAGCTGACCGTGAGCTACCGCACCCCGTCAGAGGTCGTGGCGCTGGCCTCGCGGGTCCTGGCCGTGGCGGCGCCGACGATCACGCCACCGCGCCCGGTCCGCCAGGCGGGCGCGACGCCGCGGATCGTCCAGACCACCCGTGCCGGGTTGGCCGCCACAGTGGCCGACGTCGCCCGGGAGGAGACGGTGGCGGTGGCCCCCGGACGCGTGGCCGTGCTCGGACCCGCGGTCATGCTCCCCGAGGTGGCCCGGGCGCTCGCCGAGGCCGGCCTCGACCCCGTCGACCCCCGCGACCCGGGAGGCGAGGGTCTGGCCGCCGGGCTGGTCGTGCTCCCGGCCGACGAGACCAACGGCCTCGAATTCGACTCGGTGATCGTGGTGGAGCCCTCCCTGGTCGCCGCGGTGGGCGACGAGCCGGCGGGCGAGGGGCCTCCGGTGGCCACCACACGGGGACTGCGGACGCTCTACGTCGCGCTCACCAGACCGACGAAGCGCCTGGCGGTCGTGCACGCCGACCCGCTGCCGGTCGAACTGCGCTGACCTGGGATTTCTGCCGCGCCACGGGGGGCGCGCCGCCGCGACCTCTTAGTTGGCGCTTCGCGCACCCGTTCGACTAGAAATTGCCCTGTGACCCAGGCTGTCTCGGCGGAGATCCCCGTGCCACAGGGGAAGATCGTCCACGACCGGCCCCCGATGCTGGCCATCGGCGTCATGATCTGGCTCGGCTCCGAGCTGATGTTCTTCAGCGGGCTCTTCGCGGCGTTCTTCACCATCCGCGCCAACACCGTCGGGCCGTGGCCTCCCGCCGGCACCCAGCTCGACGTCGTACGGGCCGGCATCTTCACCCTGGTGCTCGTGTCCTCGAGCTTCACCATGCAGTACGCCGTCTACCAATCGGAATGGCGCCGGCGGAAGTCGGCCCGGATCTGGATCGTGTGCACGATCATCCTCGGGGTCGCGTTCCTGGGGAACCAGGCCTACGAGTGGCTGTTCAGCCCGACCCGCTGGTACACGAACTCGTACGGGTCGCTCTTCTACATCATGTCGGGCCTCCACGGCCTGCACGTCTTCATCGGACTGGTCGCCATGGTCTTCCTGCTGGGCCGCATGCGCGGCGAC
>CAYWDQ010000185.1:0-5218 GCA_964457065.1 uncultured Acidimicrobiaceae bacterium
CCCGGCCTCCGTTCGACTGCGGGTCGGTGGCCAAGTCCGACGACACCGTCATGACGCGGGTGCTCGAGTACGCCGCTCTGCGGGAGTGAGCCCGGGCGCCCCTCAGGCGGAGAGGGGCGCCGCAGCCGCGCCAGCCCCGGCGAAGCGGCCGAACATCGTGCTGTCACCGATGGACAGCCCGCTGGCGTAGCCGAACGAGCACACGCCGGCGGTGGTGCGGCCGGCCGCGAACAGCCCGGGGATGGCGTCGCCCACGAGGTCGAGCACCTCTCCCCCCACGCTCGTCTCGAGGCCGCCGAGCGTGAAGGGCGCGTACGGCGCCGGCCCGATCCGCAGGTCGACCGCGCCGATCGGCGGCACCAGCGGTCGCACCCACGACCGGCCCTTGTGGAACAGGGGGTCCTCCCCCGACGCCGCGTGCCGGTTGTACAGGTCCACCGTGGCCTGGAGCGACCCGGTCGGCAGGCCCATCTCCGACTCCAGCTCCGCCGGCGTCGCGCCCACCCACGTGGCGGCCAGGCCCATCCAGTTCACCTCGTAGGACGCCTCGTCGACGATGAGGAAGACCTCACCGTCCTGCTCGTAGAGCGCTGACTGGCCGACCCGGCCCATGTAGGTGTCCTCGTTGATGAAGCGCTGTCCCTTCCCGTTGACGAGGATCCCGTGGATCAGCGTCCGTGGCGGTGTGATCGGGAGTGACACCTCGCCGGCGTACATGTTGCGGACGGAGGCGCCGAGGGCCTGCGCCATGCGGATGCCGCGCCCGTCGTCCCCCTCCGTGCCGACCTTGAACGTGCCCCGCACGAGGGGCGGGCAATGCTTGCGCAACATGTCGTCGTTGAAGATGAAGCCGCCGGCGGTCAGCACGACGCCACGACGCGCCCGGAACGAGACCGTCTCGCCGAAGCACTGGCCCTGGACACCCACGACCCGGCCGTCCTCGACCACGAGGCGGTCCACACGGGTGTCGGTCGCCACGGACGCGCCGGCGGCGACCGCGGCAGCGGCGAGGTGCTGCATCAGCAGCCACCCGGTCGACCGCTTCGTCTTCGCCAGGTGCCCGCGGGGCGCCGGGCGGGCCACCTCGTTGAAGGGGTAGGCGTCCTCGCCCCCCGAGTACACGAGGCCCTCGGTGCCCGCCGGGGCCATGGAGGTCTCGGCGCAGAACGCCGGGTCGAACGGCACGCCGCGCGCCACCAACCAGTCGAAGTGGCCGAGGCTCCCCTCGCAGTAGCGGGCGATCTTGACCTCGTCGGGGTCGGGCCCGCAGGCCGCCATCATGTAGCGGTACATGTCCTCGACGGTGTCTTCAAAGCCGCACGCGGTCTGGATCGGCGTGCCCCCGCCGAGGTAGACGATGCCCTCGGCCAGCGCGGCCGCGCCCCCCGGGCCACCGGTCCGCTCCACGACCAGAACCCGCGCACCTCCCTCGACGGCACTGAAGGCGGCGCACGACCCCGCGGCGCCGAAGCCCACCACGACGACCTCGGCAGTGTCGTCCCAGCTCGTGATCTCGGACGCCTCGCAGGGCGTCACGTCGTCGGGTTCGCGCACTCCATCCTCCCCGCAGCGTCGCCGAGACGGTAGCCGTTGCCGCCCGAGCCCCCTACCGTGCACGCCATGGGGAACCCGCCGGACGCGCCGGCGCCACCGCCGGTCCTGCAGCGTCTCGCGCCGGGCTGGGTGGCCACGTTGGCCTATCGGCTGGTGCCCGCCGTCACCACCTGGCGGCTGACAGCCCCGGACGGCACCGTGCGCTTCGCCAAGGTCGACACCGAGGGCCGCCACCCCACACTGCGCGGGGAGTCCGAACGGATGATCTGGGCCGCCCCCTACCTCCCGGTCCCCACGGTGGTGGCGCTGGAGCACGAGGGCGCCGCGACGATCCTCCTCACCGAGGCGCTGCCCGGGCGCGACGCCACCGACCCGGTGTGGCGGGACGACCCCGGTGCCCTCGTCGCCGCGCTCGGCAGGGGGCTGCGGGCCTTCCACGAGGCCGTCGGCGAGGAGTGGTGCCCGTTCCGCTTCGACACCGCGCGAGCCGTGGACCACGTGGTGCGGAGGGTCGCCGACGACGACATCGACCCCGGGGGCTTCCACGAGGAGCACCGCCACCTGAGCCCGGCGGCGGCCCTGGCCGAGCTGGTGGCAACCGCCCCGACCGACGAGGACCTCGTCGTCTGCCACGGCGACTACTGCCCGCCCAACGCGCTGCTGCGCGACGGTGCGGTGACGGGCTACGTCGACCTGGGCGAGCTCGGCGTGGCCGACCGCTGGTGGGACGTGGCCACGGGCGGCTGGAGCACCTGTTGGAATTTCGGCGAGCGGTTCGAACCGCTGTTCTACGAGGGCTACGGCATCGCGCCCGACCCGGCGCGCATCCGCTTCTTCCGGCTCCTCTACGACCTCGTGTCCTGAGCCGAGCCCCGCGCCGCGCCGTCCGCCGTGGAGAGCAGCCGGCGCGCCCGCGTGAACACCGCGTCGAACATCGAAACGGTCAGCTTGCCGGTGAAGGTGTTCTGCTGGCTGGGATGGTACGAGCCGAGCATGACCAGCCCCCCCGGGAGCGGGCTCTCGGCGAGGTGGCCGAACGTCGGGCGCGGCCGGAGGCCGGCCTGCGCCGCGACGGCCTGCCAGGCGACCTGCCCGAGCGCGACCACCACGGCGGCCCGTCGCAGCAGCGACAGCTCCCGGGCGAGGAACGGTGCGCAGTTCGCCCGCTCGGACGGCTCCGGCTTGTTCGCGGGCGGCGCGCAGTGCACGGTCGCGGTGATGTAGGCACCCGTGAGGACGAGGCCGTCCTCACGGGAGGTGCTGGTCGGCTGCGATGCGAAGCCGGCCCGGTACAGCGCGGCGAAGAGCCAGTCGCCGGACCGGTCCCCGGTGAACATCCGCCCGGTCCGGTTGGCACCGTGCGCCGCAGGCGCCAGGCCGACGATGACCAGCGTGGCGTGCGGGTCGCCGAAGCCCGGGACGCCACGGCCCCAGTACACCTGTCCGGCGTACGAGGCCCGGCCGGTCCGGGCCACCTCCTCGCGCCAGCTCACCAGGCGGGGACAGCGGCGGCACGCCGTCACCTCCCGTTGCACCTTGGCCAAGGAGTCCCTCTGGGCACGGTTGGAGGCCACTGCGCAGAGCCTACGATGGGCTCCCGTGCCGCCGTCAGCCCGATCCGCCTCGACCCGACCCGCGTCTCGTCGTGGCCGGAAGGCTCCCCCCGCAACCGCTGTGCTGCTCGTGCGCCACGGCACCACGCCCACCACGGGCAAGATGCTGCCCGGTCGCGCCGGCGGGCTCCACCTCTCCGAGAAGGGGCGGGCACAGGCCGGGGCAGCGGCCGATCGGATCGCCGCCCTGACCAAGGCCCCCAGCGCCGTCTACGCGTCGCCCCTGGAGCGGACACGGGAGACTGCGGCTCCCATCGCCAAGGCGCTCGGCCTGCGGGTGCGGACGGCACCCGGGCTCGTCGAGGTCGACGTGGGCGCCTGGACCGAGAAGCCCCTGGCGCGGTTGTACCGGACCAAGGAGTGGCCCACCGTCCACCGCTGGCCCGGCGGGTTCCGGTTCCCCGATGGCGAGTCGTTCGCCGAGATGTCGGTCCGGTCCATGGACGCGGTGCTCACCCTCGTGGCGGACCACCCCGGGGAGACGATCGTGGCCGTCTCGCACGCCGATCCGATCAAGGCCATCGTCGCCGCTGCCGCGGGGGTGCCGCTCGACCTCATGCAGCGCATCACGATCTCGCCCTGCTCCATCTCTGCGATCCTCTTCGGCGCCGGCGGCCCGATCGTGCTGTGCGTGAACTCGACGGGCACGCTGGAGGAGCTGGCGCCGTCGTGACGATGGGGTTGCGGTGAACGACGACTTCGACTTCGACGCGCCCGACCACTGCACGGTCGGGGTGATCGGCGAGGTGGGCCACCGCCTCTTCCTCTTCTACTGCCGTCAGGGACTGTCCGAGACGACGGTCAAAGTGGAGAAGCAGCAGGTCGCCGTCCTCGCCGGTTACCTCGGGCGCATCGTCAAGGAGCTGGGCCGCCCGGGGCACCTGCCCGAGGACCTCGACTTCTACGGCACCGAGGAATTCGAATGGGTCGTGGGCACCATCGGCGTCTCCTACGACGAGGAGCTCGACCGCGTCGTCCTCGTCCTCGAGGAGATCGACGTCGAGGACGAGGAGGGCGAGGAGGACGATGTGGAGGAGAGCGGGCACGTCCTGCGGGTGGCGCTGACGCGCGAGCAGGCCGCCGCCTTCGCCATCCACGCCACGCGCCTCGTGGAGTCGGGGCGGCCGCCCTGCCCGCTGTGCGCGCTCCCCCTTGACCCCGCTGGGCACAACTGCCCGCGCACCAACGGGCACCGGCCACCGGCTTCCTGAGGGCCGTGCCCGACGCCGCCGTCGAACACGTGCTCACCGACGGTGAGATGGAGGTGCACGGGCGGATCGCGGGCAGCTCGAACGCGACCTTGCTCGTGACCTGCCGCCTGGACGGCGAAGAGCTCCTGGCCGTCTACAAGCCGCACAAGGGGGAGCGCCCACTGTGGGACTTCCCCGGAGGGCTCTTCCGGCGCGAGGTGGCCGCCTACGTGCTCTCCGAGCACCTCGGCTGGGGGCTGGTGCCCGAGACGGTGGAGCGCCGCGAAGGACCCTTCGGGCCCGGCTCGGTCCAACGGTTCGTCCACGAGGACGGCACGTCGCACTACTTCACCCTGCGCGACGAGCCGAGGTGGCACCCCGTGCTGATGCGCCTGTGCGCGTTCGACGTCGTGGCCAACAACGCCGACCGCAAGAGCGGCCACGTCCTCCTGGCCGAGGACCGGCTCTGGGCCATCGACAACGGGCTGTGCTTCAACGCCGACGACAAGCTGCGCACCGTGATCTGGGACTTCGGCGGGGCACCCCTGGAGGCCGCGGTGCAGGAGGACCTGGCGCGGCTGGCCCACGACGGGCCGCCACCGGCGCTGTGCGAGCTGATCGAGCCGGCCGAGCTGGCCGCCACCCTCGACCGCGTGGCCTGGCTCCTCAGCCTGCGCGCCCTGCCCGAGCTGGTCGACGACGGGGGCTGGCCCCCGTACCCCTGGCCGCTCGTCTGAGCGGAGGGCCGTCGCCGGGTCCGGGCGGGCTAAATGTGGTAGCCGAGCGACTGCAGCTCGGCGATCACCTGCTGGGCCACGACCTGCCCGCCGCCCGGCGTCAGGTGCGTGCCGTCGGGGGTCC
>CAYWDQ010000186.1:0-5017 GCA_964457065.1 uncultured Acidimicrobiaceae bacterium
TGGCCTACGGGCTCGCCAACATCCTCGCCGTCATCCCGCTGACCCCCAGCGGGCTGGGTGTGATCGAGATCACCATCGTCGCCGTCCTGAAGGGATTCGGGGTCCCAGGCGGCGTGGCCGCCGCCGGCGTCTTGAGCTGGCGCCTGGTGAACTTCTGGCTGCCCATCCCCTTCGGCGGTGCGGCCTACCTGTCGCTGCGCCTCGGCCGCCCTCGGGCTCCGGCGGGGCCCGAGGCGATCACGCCCTGACCCGGCGCCCCTGATGCCCTCGCGACACCCGTCGGTCACGGCACGCTGGGTCGCGGCCCACCGAGCGCGCCTGGCCCGCACGCGCCCGTCCACTCCCGGAGGCGACCGGGAGGGAGAACGCCGCCTCTACCGGTCCGTCGGTGGCGCCCTCGCCGGCCCGCTCGGCCGACCCGGCGGGCTCGAGCAACGCACGAGGGTGATCGACGGCGAGGTCGCCCGCGCCATCGGGCACGCGACAGCTCAGGTCGTCCTCCTCGGCGCGGGCTACGACGGCCGGGCTCTGCGCTTCGGCGGCGGGACTGTCCGCTGGTTCGAAGTCGACCTGCCCGCCGTGCAGGCGGACAAACGCCGTCGACTGGGCGCGCTCGGCATCGAGCCGACCGGGGTCACCTACGTGGGGTTCGACCTCCAGCGCGGCGACCTCGGGGCGGCGCTCCACGCCGCCGGGCACGATGCGGCGGCACCGTCGCTGTTCGTCTGCGAGGACGTGGCGGCCCACCTCACCCTGGAGGCGGCGGCGTCCCTGTCGGAGACCCTGCGCGCCCGTGCGTCGGCCGGCAGCGTCCTGGTGGCCGACTTCGTGGTGACACCCGAGCCGGGCGCGTCCGCCCGGGTGCTGCGCGCCACCACGGGCGCGCTCCTCGCTCTGACCGGGGAGCCCCGCCGCAACGAGTTCCGTCCCGGGGACCCCGAGAAGCTGATGGTCGTGACCGGCTGGCGGGTGGCCCACGCCGACTCGGCCGCGGAGAGCAGGGTCGACCGGGGCTCGCACACGCTCGTCCTCGTCTGCGAGCCGGAGCCGGCGCGCTGAGCGCCGGGTCGCGCGTCAACTCCCGGCGCCGGTCGGTGCGATCGCCCGGCGGCTGCGCCGGACCACCGGCTTGCGGACCGGTGCGCGCCACACTCTGACTCCCGCGCCCACCAAGAGGATGATGAAGAGCAGTGCGTAGGAGTCCGAGACGGGCATGAGCCAGCCCCGTCCCGCGAACGCCACGTTCGGCCCGTGCGGGACCCACCAGGCCGGCGCGGCCCAGAACAGCACCGCCACGGCCAGGGCGAGCCACTCGCCGTAACGGGGCCGGTCCTCGGCCAGGGCGAGCCAGGCCACCAGCAGGATGACCCAGATGAAGTGGTGGGACCACGACACCGGGCTGGCGAGCGACTCGGTGGCCTCCACCACCAGGAACCCCAGCACCGGCGACGAGCGCCGGTACGCCGCCGACGCCACGGCCAGCCCGATCGCGGCGACCGTCACCGTGATCACGAAGCTCGTCGACGTGGTCACCGTGTGCCCCAGCATGCGCTCCGTCGCGCCCAGGACACCCTGGTTCCCGATCCACGACAGCATGCCGGCCCGCTGCGGGTCCCGGATGTAGTGCGTCCAGTACGACCACGAGGTGGAGGCGTTGACGGAGGTCGCGAGGAGCGCGGCGGCACAGAACGAAGCGACGGCCCGGACGCCCGAGCGTCCCTGCCGGGTCAGGAACAGGTACGGGATGAGGATGACGGGTGTGACCTTTATGGCGGCCGCCAACCCGACCAGGATCCCCCGGGGAATCGGCAGGTCCAGCGTCATGTCCGCCACCACCATGAGGGCGAGGATGATGTTGACCTGGCCGAGCAGGAACGTCTGGCGCACCGGGTCGAACAGCACGACCGGCAACACCAGCGCGAGCGCCCACCACAGGATCGTCCGGCGGTCGAGCGATTTGCACACGGCGCGCAGACTCACCGCGATCAGCGCGAACACGGCTGCGAGGTTGAGCCAGGAGAACGCCACCTCGCAGATCCGCAACGGGACGTGCGCGAACGGCGCGAACAGAAGGGCGGAGAACGGTGGATAGGTGAACCCGAGATGGTCGATGGGGAGCGTGACCGTGAAGAGGTTGTTGGCGTGGGCGTGCGCACCGCCGAGCAGGTAGGTGCTGAGGTCGATCTGCTCGTGGACCAAGGCCAGCACGGTCACGCCGACGACGGCGAGCGCGCACGACACCATCGGCCAGGCCCACCCCCGGGCCGACGAGATCGCGCGCATGCGCAGAACCAGTGGATCGCTCGCCATTGCGGAGGATGGTACCGGCGGCAGGGCGCCGTGGTGCGGCTTTGGCCCCGAGCGGTCGCTACGCCGGGGATCTGGCCTCGTCACCCTCTCCGACGCGGAGGTCCGAGTCGAGGCGGCGGCGGGCCCGCTCCCGCGCCAGCTCCTTCAGGCGCTCCTGCGAGCTGACCCCGTGCCGGTTCGTCACGCGGCGCCAGCGCCGGTCGGGACCGAGCTCCCATGCGTTGGTCTCGTCCGCGAACACCAGGTCGAGCACCTCGAAGAGCCTCGCCTGCAACTCGGGGTCGCGCACCGGGACGACCACCTCGATCCGTCGGTCGAGGTTGCGGCCCATGAGGTCCGCCGAACCGATGTAGATCTTGAGCGGCAGACCGGGCCCGGCCTCCGGGTCGGCGGGGGCGCCACCGAACCGGTAGATCCTCGAGTGCTCGAGGAAGCTGCCGACGATGGAGCGGACCCGGATCCGCTCGGAGAGCTCGGGGATGCCCGGTCGCAGGCGGCACAGGCCGCGCACGGCCAGGTCGATCTCGACACCGGCGCCGGAGGCTCGGTAGAGCGCGTCGATCATGCTGGCGTCGGTGAGGCCGTTCAGCTTCATCACGATGCGGCCCGCCGGGCCCGCGTCCGCCTGCTCTTCGATCATCGCCATGATCCGCTTGCGCACGGTCACCGGCGACACGAGGATCTGGCGGTAGTCGGCGTGCCGCGAGAATCCGGTCAGGTAGTTGAACAGCTCTCCCACATCGGCGCCGATGTCGGGGTCCGAGGTCAGCAGGCCGATGTCCTCGTAGATGCGCGCCGTCTTCGAGTTGTAGTTGCCGGTTCCCACGTGGCAGTAGGGGCGGACGCCGTCGTCCTCGCGCCGCAGCACCAGCGCCGTCTTGGAGTGGGTCTTGAGCCCGACGATGCCGTAGACGACGTGCACCCCCGCCTCTTCGAGCGCGCGGGCCCATCCGATGTTGGCCTCCTCGTCGAACCGAGCCTTCAGCTCGACGATGGCTGCGACCTGCTTGCCGTTCTCCGCGGCCTGAATCAGCGAGGCCACGATGGGGCTGTCGCCGCCCGTGCGGTACAGCGTCTGTTTGATCCCCAGCACCGCCGGGTCCTCCGACGCCTGCGCGACAAAGGCCTCCACCGAGGTGGCGAACGAGTCATAGGGATGGTGCACCAGCACGTCGCGCTCGCGCAGCAGGGCGAAGAACTCGGACGGCTCATGGGCCACCACCGCCAGGCGGGGCGGCGTCATCGGCGTCCACGTCTCACCGTGCAGGTCGGGGCGGTCCAGCGCGTACACGCCCCAGAGCCCGCTCAGGTCGAGGGGCGCGCTGACCCGGAAGATGCCGTCGGCACCCACCTCGAGCTCGGTCGCCAGCAGGTCCGCCAGCTCCTGGCCCATATCGGCCTCCACCTCGAGTCGCAGCGCCTTGCCGAAGCGGCGGCGGCGCAGCTCCATCTCGATCGCCACCAGGAGATCATCGGCCTCGTCCTCTTCGAGGGCGAGATCCGCGTTGCGGGTCACCCGGAAGGCGTGGTGGTGCCCGATGGTCATCCCTGGGAACAGCGACTCCAGATGGGCCGAGATGACCTGCTCCAGCGGCACGAAGCGCTCCCCGTCGGGCATGACGACGAAGCGGGGCAGCGCCGGCGGGACCTTGACCCGGGCGATGCGCCCCTCCCCCGACACCGGGTCCTGCACCTCGACCACCAGGTTCAGCGACAGGTTCGAGATGTAGGGGAAGGGATGGCCCGGGTCGACCGCGAGCGGCGTGAGCACGGGATAGATCTGGCGCTGGAAGACGTCGACCAGGTGCTCACGGTCGTCGTCGTCGAGCGAGGACCAGCTCGAGAGGCGGATGCCGGCCTGGGCGAGCGCGGGCACGATCAGGTCCAAGAAGATGTGGTCCTGGCGCCGGACCAGCTCCTCCACCCGGCCCCGGATCATGGTCAGCTGCTCCCCGGGCCGCAGGCCGTCCACCGAGCGCGTGCGGACCCCGGCCGCGACCTGGTCCTCGAGCGCGGCCACCCGGATCTGGTAGAACTCGTCCAGCAGCTCGGAGAAGATGGCAAGGAACTTCGCCCGCTCCAAGAGCGGCTGCCCGTCGTCCTCGGCCAGGTCGAGCAGGCGCGACCCGAAGTCCAGCCGTGACTGCTCGCGGTTGGTGAAGCGCTGGTAGCCGAACGCCTCGATCTGCTGGTACGTCGGGGGCTGGTGGTGCTCAGAGCCGTCCGCCGTCGGCGACGGGCCGGATTCCACCTCGGTTGCGGGACCGCCACCGGCCACGGCCTGGGCATTCGCGGGGGGCGTGGGCTCCGCCGGGGGTTGGCGCTGAGGTTGGGTCTGGGTCATGGGCGGAGGGTCGACGTCAGGCGCGCAACGCGGGATGTCACCTCCGATCCTACCCCCCACCACTACGATTCGCCCGGTGCCGTCACGAGCCCGTCGCACGCCATTCCCGCGTTACGTCTGGGGTCCCAAGCCCAAGCGCCGCACCGAGCTGGGTCTCCTGGTGTTCGGCTCGCTGTTGGTCGTCGCGCTCTACGTCATCGCCGTCCTCGGGCAGAAGTCCAAGGTCCCCGACAACATCGGCGCCTTCCTCGGCATCGTCCTCGGGCTGGCCCTGCTCGCGCACATGGCGAACCGCTGGCTCGCCCCGAACGCGAACGCGGTGATCCTCCCGCTGGCCGCGCTCCTCAACGGGATCGGCTACGT
>CAYWDQ010000187.1:0-4959 GCA_964457065.1 uncultured Acidimicrobiaceae bacterium
GGGCGCGACCGGACGCCGAGCGTGCCCGGCCACGAGCTGTCGGGAGTCGTCGTCGAGCTGGGGTACGGAACGACCGGCCTCACCGTCGGCCAGCGGGTTCTCGGTACGACCGACTGGACCCGTAACGGCTCCCTGGCGGAGTACAGCGCAGTGGAGGCCCGCAACCTTGCTCCCCTTCCGGCCGACATCGACCACGCCGTGGCCGCCGCCCTCCCGATCTCGGGGCTGACGGCATGGCAGGCGCTCATCGACCACGCTCACCTCACGACAGGCCAGAGCGTCCTGATCCACGGTGCCGCGGGCGGTGTCGGCTCGATCGCCGTGCAGCTCGCTCGCGAGCTCGGAGCCAGAGTGATTGGCACCGGTCGGGCGGCGGACCGCGATACAGCCCTCGGCTTGGGAGTGGACGCCTTCTTGGACCTCGAGGCCGACAAGCTGGAGGACGCCGGCGAGGTTGACGTGGTGTTCGACGTGATCGGAGGCGACATACTCGACCGCTCGGCTGCGCTGGTGCGCGCCGGCGGTACGCTCGTCACCACCATCAGGGTGCCCACGGTCCAACCCAAGGATGGGCGCGCTCTCTTCTTCGTCGTCGAAGCTGACCGTTCCCGGCTGGCAGACCTCGCCCAAAGGCTGAGGGACGGACGGCTCAAGCCGATCGTCGGGGCCGTACGGCCGCTCGCCGAAGCGCCGGCTGCGTTCGCCCCCGAGCGGCGCACCCCCGGCAAGACGATCATCCGGATCACTGAAGGGAGTTAGCAAGACGAAAGGGGTGTCCCGGTCGTGCCGGTCGGTGGCGGTTCGCGCCGAGCAAGCACCTGTCCGCGAATATGCGCCTCAATCCCGCCGACTGGGGCAGTCTCGGACAGAC
Organism: uncultured Acidimicrobiaceae bacterium; assembly: GCA_964457065.1. Classification (GTDB taxonomy): domain Bacteria; phylum Actinomycetota; class Acidimicrobiia; order Acidimicrobiales; family RAAP-2; genus Bog-473. Next base: position 872 of record CAYWDQ010000187.1, read on the forward strand.
CCCGTGTCAGGGCTGCCGCCACCGCCGAAGAGGCGGACGCGAACGCGGCGGCCATTCCGTCGCCCATCGACGAGAACACGGTGCCGTCGTGCTCAGCGATGGCCTGGCGCAACAGCTCGTCGTGACGGGACAGGGCAGATCGCATGGCCGCTTCGTCGTGTTGCCACAGGCGAGTCGAGCCTTCGATGTCTGTGAACAGGAACGTCACCGTTCCCGAAGGGCCGGCCATTTCGTGAAGCATCCCACGGAGGACCTCTTGCGTGCTGGCTCAGCCCCGGTCCCGAGGCCCTTGATCGGACGCGAGGTTGACGATCCCAAATGTGCCTCGATAGGGGACAGGGCATCCCGGACCACGACCAAGCCGAAGTGCTCGGTGTATGGTCGCCCGCCATGACGTCGATCCCAAGCTGGGCCATCGAGCCAGGGGTGTCGCCGTGTTGATGGACGAACACCTGGCCCGCATGGCCGAGCAATTCGGCGACCGCACGGCCTTCGAGGTGGTCGACGTCGGGTCCATGACCTTCGCCGATTGGGACGGCGCGGCCAACGCCATGGCGCGCCGCCTGCTCGGCGCCGGCCTCGAGCCCGGCGGCCGGGTGGGCATCCACCTCCATCCCGAGCTCGCCCTGCGCTGGCTGGTGTCGTACTCGGCGGCGCACCGGGCCGGGGGAGTGGCAGTGCCGATGAACCCGCGCCTGGCCACGGCCGAGGTGGCGCACGTGCTGGCCCACTCCGGCGCCACCGTGGTGGTCGCCGACGGCGAACTGGTGCGGAGCGATGACGAGGCCGCCGCCGCTGGCCGCCTCGTCGCGCTCGTCGACGCCGGGACACAGGACGGGTCCACGGCCGCCGTGGCCACCGCGGCGCCGCTGCTCGGCTGGGCCGAGGCCACCGCCGGCGACCGCGCGCCGTTCCAGGCCCCGCGTCAGTCCGACGACCTGGCCGACATCCTCTACACGTCGGGCACGACTGGCCGGCCCAAGGGGGTGGCGGTACGCCACTCCAACGGCTCCATGATCGGTGCCGTCGAGCCCAACTGGACCGGCGACGGTTGGCTGCACGCCAGCCCGCTGTTCACCTTCGCCGGCATCGCGCTCGTCTACACGCCCATGAAGCTCGGCCTGCAGGTGATCTACCTGCCGCGCTTCGACGCCGAGCGCTGGCTCCGCGTCGTCGAGGAGGAGCATCCGAGGGCCGTGTTCCTGGTGCCCGCCATGGCGCACCTGCTCATCGACCACCCACGTTTCGACGAAGCCGACCTGTCCTCGGTGCAGATGTGCTCGGTCGGGAGCGCCCCGCTCGCCCCGTACGTCCTCGAGCGGCTGCAGGACAAGATGCCCGACGCCCTGGTGTCGAACAACTACGGCATGACCGAGGCCGGCTCGGCGTACTGCATCATGCCCAAGGGCGAGGCGGTCAAGCGGCCCGGCTCGGTCGGACAGATCGCCCCGCCGGCCGTCGTGCAGATCGTCGACTCCGACGGCCGGCCCCTGGCGCCCGAGGAGGTCGGGGAGGTCCGCCTCCAGATGCCCGGCCGCCAGCGCGAGTACTACGAGGACCCCGAGGCGACGGCCGAGATCTGGCGGGACGGCTGGCTGGTCACCGGAGATCTCGGCAAGCTCGATGCGGACGGCTACCTCTACATCGTCGGCCGGTCCAAGGACGTGATCATCCGCGGCGGCAACAACGTGCACGCCACTGACGTCGAGCACGCCCTGGTCCAGCACGACGCCGTCAAGGAGGTGGCGGTCGTCGGCGCGCCGCACCCCGTGCTCGGAGAGGACGTCGTCGCCTTCGTCGTGCTCCAGCCCGGCGCCGTGGCCGATGCCGAGGCGCTGCGCGCTTTCGGGCTCGAGCAGCTGGCGGACTACAAGGTGCCCCGACAGTTCATCTTCGTTGACGTGCTCCCCCGCAACCCGACCGGGAAGGTGGTCAAGCCCGAGCTGCAGGCTCGGCTCACCGATACGCCGGCCTGACCGGGCCGCCGGAGACCCGCACATGGACGCGCTGCACGGCCTCACGCTCGGCGACGTGGTGCGCGAGCACCGCCGCAGTCGCCCTCTGCGCACCGCCCTCGTGTGCGGTGAGTACCGCGGCACCTACCCCGAGCTCGATGCCCGGACGAATCGGCTGGCCAACGCCCTCCTCGCCGCCGGCGCCGGTGAGGGCGACACCGTCCTGTGGCTCGGGCAGAATTGCCACCGCTTGATCGAGACCCTGGTGGCGTGCGCGAAGGCGGGCACGGTGCTCGTGCCCGCCAACTGGCGGCAGAGCGCGGACGAGCTCGTCACCGTGCTCGACGACGTCGCGCCGGCGGTGGTGATCTGGCAGTCCGAGGAGATCGGTCCGACGGTGCAGGAGGCTCGCGATCGCTGGCGGGGCACGGCCCGCTGGCTCCGCCACGATGCCGGCGCCGGAGCTCGCCAGGAGACGTACGAGGCGTTTCTCTCCTCGGGCCGCCCGGAGGATCCCGGCCGCGCCGTCGACCCGGGCGCTCCCGTCATCGCGCTCTACACGGCCGCCTTCGGGGGGCGGCCCAACGGCGCGCTGCTCTCCCACGACGCCGTCCTCTCCCAGGCGCTGATGATCGCGCTGGTGCAGCGCATCACGGAGGATACCGTCTACTTGAACTCCGGCCCCATGTTCCACATGGCGACGCTCATGACGACCTTTGCTGCGCTCGCCATGGGCGGCACCAACGTGATGACGCGCCGGGTCGACGCAGATGAGCTGTGCCGGCTCATCGAAGCCGAGCACTGCAATTACGGGTTCTTCATGGGGCCGACGTCCGCCCAGATCCTCGAGCTGAACCGGGACGGCCGCTACGACCTCTCCTCCCTGCGCACGTTCGGCGGCAATGCGGCGTGGAACGCCATGGTCCAGGTGGACGACAGCCCCTGGGGCACCCACCCGGCCGGCTACGGCCAGACCGAGGCCACCGGCATGCTCACCTTCAACGCGCTGGGCATGGGCGCGACGGGCACCAGCGGCCGCCCGTCGCCCTGGGTCCAGGTGCGCATCGTCGACCCGGACGGCAACGACGTGCCTGACGGCGAGACCGGCGAGATCGTGGCCCGCGGCCGGGTGCTCACCAGTGGCTACCACGCTCGACCCGAGCTGAACGCCGAGCGCACCCGCGGGGGCTGGTGGCACACCAGCGACCTCGGTCGTCGCGAAGCCGACGGCTCCATCACCTTCGTGGCCCCCCTGACCCGGATCGTCAAGTCCGCCGCCGAGAACATCTACCCGTCCGAGGTCGAGGGCTGCCTCGCCCGCCACCCCGGCGTGAGGGAGGCCGCCATCATCGGCGTGCCCGACCCCAAGTGGACCCAGCGCGTGGTGGCCGTCGTGGTGCGCGCCGAAGGCCCCGAGGGACAGGCGGTGACGCAGGAGGAGCTCATCGCCCACTGCCGCTCGCTCATTGCCTCTTACAAGAAGCCGTCCCGGGTCGAATTCGTCGACGAGCTGCCACGCCAGGGGTGGGCCGTCGACTACGACGCCCTCGACGAGCGCTTCGGGGGCGGGGGCTACCCCGGCCTGGGGTCCTCCATCTGATCGGCCGGCCTGTCCGGCGATCGGAAGCCGGCTGCACGCGCCTCGGAGCTCAGCGCAGCCATCTGCTGGCAGCAGGGTCGGTGAGCGGTGCTCGAAGCGCACGCGTCCGTGACCCGTCGCTCGACGCCGCTCGCCCCGAGTGTGACGCGCGTATGAACTCTTTCGCTGGACGCCGACGCGCGTCGGCGAACGTGGTGGCGTCTCGTATACTGGCCCCATCATGACGCAGCACCGTACGCGGAAAGCCCGGCCAATCCCGGGCGAAGAGGGCGGGAACTCCCTCGGTCAGTCGCGCGTCGCCATGTCCGAGGTACAGATCTGTGGGATCCCCAAGCTGAGCTGCCCGGAGGTGGCCCTGACGCCGTAGAAGGACTTTCACAGAGTCCAGACGTCGAGGAGCCGCTTCCCACAGGGGGGCGGCTCTTTTGCATCCGGGGCGATCGGCACCCGCAAGGGGGAACGACCGAATGGAATCGAAATGCACGAAATCTCCAGTTGGAAAGCGAGTACCACGATGACGACGCTGTGCCGAC
>CAYWDQ010000188.1:0-4946 GCA_964457065.1 uncultured Acidimicrobiaceae bacterium
GTAGCTGCCGTCCTGGCCCGGGTAGTCGGAGGCGACCGCGGCCACGAGCTCCAGCCCGGTGTCGGGGGGCCCCTACGCGTCGTCCTGCACCGGCGCGGTGGACCCGAATTACTCGTTCAGCTACCTCGACGGCTCGGTGACGGTGAGCCCGGTACCGCTCACGATCACCGCCTCGAGTCCGACGATCAGCTATGGAGGGACGCCGACTGTCACGGCGCTCTTTTCGGGCTTCGTCAACGGTGAAAGTGGCTCCTCCCTCAGCGTGCAGCCCACCTGTTCGACGGCGGCCACCAGCTCGAGCCCGGCGTCCCCGCCTACCTACCCGTCCTCGTGCTCGGGCGCGTCCGACTTGAACTACACCATCAGCTACGTGCCCGGCGCGGTGACCGTCGACCCGGCTCCGCTGACGATCACCGCCTCGAGCGGCTTCATGTACTACGGCGCCACGCCACCTACGGTCATCCCCAGCTACTCCGGATTCGAGAACGGCGACACACCTTTGTCACTGAGCGCGCAGCCGACCTGTTCGACCACGGCCACGAACTCGAGCCCACCGTCTCCGCCGACCTACCCGACCACGTGCTCGGGCGCATCCGATCCGAACTACACCATCACCGAGCTGCCGGGCACGCTGACGGTCGACCCCGCCCCGATCGACGTGGCCGTGGTGGGCAGCCAGACCTACGGGGGCTCTCCGAGCTTCACCGGCTCCGACAGCCCGGCGCCGGGAACCGCGGTGAACACGTCGGGGCTCAGCTGCACCGAGGTCGGCTCCTCGACGGTAATCGCTCCGACCCTGCCCGCGGGGAGCGACACCGTGGCCGTGTCCTCTTGCGGCGGGGCGAGCCTCTCGGGCATGAACTCCACCGACTACGCGATCGTCTACACCAGCAGCGCGAACGACTTCACGGTCAACCCGGCCCCTCTGACCATCACCGCCTCGAGCCCCACGATGGCCTTCGGCGGCGCCGCTCCCACGATCATCCCGAGCTACTCGGGCTTCGAGAACGGCGACACCCCGCTGTCGCTGACTGCGCAGCCCACCTGCACGACCATGGCAACCAGCTCGAGCCCGGCGTCCCCGCCCACCTATCCGTCCTCGTGCTCGGGCGCCTCGGACTCGAACTACGCCTTCAGCTATGCGCCGGGTGCGGTGACTGTCACCGACGACCCGGTCTACGTCGCCGTGTCGGGCAGCCAGACCTACGGGGGCACCCCGAGCTTCGCCGGCTCCGACAGCCCACCGACGGGGACCAGCGTCGACACGACCGGACTGAGGTGCGCTGATGTGATGCCCCCGACGACCATCAGCCCGACCCTGCCCGCCGGCAGCGACACCGTGCTCGCCCCGTCCTGCGAGGGCGCGACACTCTCGGGCACCGACGCGGGCGACTACGCAATCGTCTACACCAGTGCCCCGGACGACTTCATTGTCGACGCGGCGCAAGTCGACGTGGCCGTGTCGGGCAGCCAGACCTACGGGGGCTCTCCGAGCTTCACCGGCTCCGACAGCCCGGCGCCGGGAACCGCGGTGAACACGTCGGGGCTCAGCTGCACCGAGGTCGGCTCCTCGACGGTAATCGCTCCGACCCTGCCCGCGGGGAGCGACACCGTGGCCGTGTCCTCTTGCGGCGGGGCGAGCCTCTCGGGCATGAACTCCACCGACTACGCGATCGTCTACACCAGCAGCGCGAACGACTTCACGGTCAACCCGGCCCCGCTTACCGTCACCGCCTCAAGCCCGACGAGCACCTATGGCTCCACGCCGGCCGTCACCCCCTTGTACTCGGGGTTCAAGAACGGCGACAGTGCCTCGTCTCTGAGCGTGCAGCCCACCTGCTCGACCACGGCCACCGCCTCGAGCCCACCGACCACGTACCCCTCCTCGTGCTCGGGCGCAGCAGACTCCGACTACACCGTCAGCTATGTGACCGGCGCGGTGACCGTCAACCCGGCCCCGCTGGAAATCACCGCATCGAGCGCGACGATGAACTACGGGGCGGCGGTGCCCGCGATCACCCCTCTCTACTCGGGCTTCAAGAACGGCGACAGTGCCTCGTCTCTGAGCGTGCAGCCCACCTGCTCGACCACGGCCACCGCCTCGAGCCCACCGACCACGTATCCCTCCTCGTGCTCGGGCGCAGCAGACTCCAACTACACCATCAGCTATGTGACCGGCGCGGTGACCGTCAACGACCCGCCTCCAGCCCCACCGCCGCCCACGCCGCCGGTCACGCACGGCTACTGGCTGGTCGGCTCGGACGGGGGGATCTTCACGTTCGGGTCTGCCAGCTTCTACGGGTCGACGGGCAGTCTCAAGCTCCAGCGCCCGGTCGTCGGCATCACGCCGACGAAGGACCGGGGCGGGTACTGGCTGGTCGCGTCGGACGGCGGCACGTTCGCCTTCGGCGACGCCGGCTTCTACGGCTCCATACCCGGCCTCGGGCTCAACCCCGCCGGATCGGGCCTTCCCCACAGCCTGAACGCGCCGATCGTCGGCATGGTGCCGGCCGCCGACGGGCAGGGGTACTTCGTGGTGGCATCCGACGGAGGGGTCTTCGCCTTCGGGCCCGGCGCCAGCTTCGCCGGTTCGTGCCCGGGGATCGGGGGCTGCTCGGGTCCCGCCGTCTCGGTCATCCCCGACGCCAGCGGGAACGGGTACTGGCTCTTCACCGCCACCGGGAACGTCTACACCTTCGGCGACGCCCCCTACCTCGGCGCCACGGGCAATGTGGGCTCGCCCGTCACCTCCGCCGTCCGCACGCCGGACGGGAGGGGCTACTGGGTGCTCGTGGCCAACGGCACCGTCTACGGCTACGGGGATGCCGTCAACTACGGCAGCCCCGGGGGGCAGCTGGGCGGCCTCAATCCGGCCACGGCCGTCTTCACCACCTCCGACGGCGGCGGCTACTGGGTGGTGAGCGCCGCCGGGGCGGTGGACCCCTACGGGGACGCCCCCAATGACGGGGGGATGGCCGGCACGAAGCTGAACGGCGCCATCATCGCCGCCACCGGCTTCTGATCACGAGCTGATACCCGGGCGGGGTTCCGCCCCGGCGAGGTCCTGCGGTCAGGCGCTCGTGGATGGGGCGAGCGCCGCCACGCAGCCCTGGAGCGCAGCCACCCCGGCGGGGTTCGCGTTGGGCGGGCTCGCGGTCGATGTCGTCCCCGGCACCGTGGTGGTGGTCGTGCTCGTCGGGGCGTCCGGGCGGACGGTGGTCGTCGTGGTCGTAGGTGGCAGCGTCGTCGTCGTGGTGGTGCTCGTGGTCGGCGCAGTGGAGGCGGGGGTGCTCCCCGGCACCGTGGTCGTGGTGCTCGTGGAGGTCGTCGTCGTGGCCGGGGGGGCGGTCGTCGTCGTGGTGGTGGTCGGGGCAGTGGTCGCTGGCACGGTCGTGGGGACGGTCGATGGGATGGTCGTCGCCACCGTGGCTCCCGGCCCGGCCGGCGACGCAGCGGGGGCGGACGCGGTGATCGTCACCGACGTGCAGGCGCCGGCGTTCTGCAGCGTCGCCACATCGGCGACCATCTGCGTCAGAGACCGGCGCTCGGCGGCGTTGTCCGACTCCAGCTTCAACGCGGCCTGGGTGACCGATCTGGCCGCGTCGGTGCGCCCGGCACGCGACGCCCGGATCGCCGCGTTGGCAGCCTTGACGCGGGCCAGCAGGTTGGAGGCCGCAATGCCCAGGTACTGCTGCGCCACGACGCCGTCGGCATCCTGAGGCCCGAGCGGGCTCACGCGGCTGCTCGGATCCGCCACCGAGCTGCTCACGTACAACCCGCTGCTCACGTACTCCTCGATCGCGAACCGTCGGAGCGCCCGGGAGGCCGCGTCGAACTGGCCCTGCGCAACCGTCGTCTGCGATTGCGCCACGGCAAGCTGCTGCTCCCACGCCGCGAGCATGCCCTGGTCGGCCGTCACTGACGTGATGGCCTGCTGATAGGCGGTCAGGTCGGATCTGACCTTCCCGTAGACGTCGAGGGCCGACGAACTGGTGAGGAGATCGGGGAGGTTGCCGGCGACGCCGAGGATGCTGTTCACGTAGCACGGCACCCCGTCGGCCGACGGCGCGCACCACGCGCTCTGGTCGACGACGGCGAGGAACGCCCCCGGGGGGTTCACGCCCCCGGCGCGGAGCGCGGCCGTGATGGACCACATGTTCGGTTGCACCAGCGTGGTGACCGTCGCCTCACAGCCCTCGGGCCAGGTGGCCCAGGCGGGGAACCCGCTCGAGGAGACCTGACCGGGGATCGCAGCTCCGCTGGCGTCGGTCGTGCGGCCCGTGTTGAACGGGTTGTACGCGGCCGTGTTGTTCGTCGATCCGCCCTCGGCGGCCTGCCACGCATCGAGGTCGGCCACGTCCGCCTGCGTCGCCGGTGCGTCCACTCCCTGGAGGACGCAGAGCTCCCAGCCCGGAGGCAGTGGCGTGATACCGGAGCTCTGGGTGGCGGTGGCCCCGCCGGCCGTGCCGGTGAGCGCGGACACCCCGAGCCCGGCGGCGGCAATGGCCAGAGCGAGGCCGACGCTTCGGAGGATGCGTGTCATGGGCGGTGGTTGGAGATCCGTGGCTTGCCGGCGAGGCGTGTCAGGTGCGGACTCCAGGGGAGGAGAGTCCGATTGCGGCATGCAAGATTGACACGTTCCGGACCGGGTGGTCCTCCGGGTCTATCGGCGGCCCGGCCCGGCGCTTGATGCCGTTGTGCGAAATATGGGTGTCGGACCCCGTACGACGTCCTCGACGCCCGTGCACGGGTCGGGCCCGCCGGGCGGGGCCCGACGGCCGAACCGGGACGAATTCGCTGGTCCTGGCGGTGCCCGGAGCGGGACTCGAACCCGCACGCCCTTTCGGACAGCGGCTTTTGAGGCCGCCGCGTCTGCCATTCCGCCATCCGGGCGGGAACGCCAGATCGTACAAGCTGCGATCTACGGTGAAGGGGTGGGAGCCCCG
>CAYWDQ010000189.1:0-4935 GCA_964457065.1 uncultured Acidimicrobiaceae bacterium
CGCGACTGGTGGGCCTTTGGATGGTGCTGGTGCTCCATGCGCCTCGACGACGGCACCCGGGTCCACCTGGCCGACATCCGGATGGGGATCCCGGGTGTGCCCGTCTTCTTCGGATACATCCAGACGCCGGGCGAGGTCCACCCCGCCTCGGCCCTGTCGGTCACCGAGAACATGGGTGCGCACGGCTTCCCGTCCACGGCGCGCATAGAGATCGCCGCCGGACCCGACCACGACATCGGGCTCGATGTCACCCCCGTGGCCTTCGGGCCGGTGCTCCTGCGCAACGACGACGGCCGGACGAGCCGTTTCCCCCGGGCCATGGTGACCTGCCGGACCGACGACGGCCGGTCCGGGTCCGGCTGGATCGAGTGGAACCAACCCGACCCCGCCCCGTAGCTCGGCGGCAGGTCATCCCCGGTGTGACCTTCGCTCCGATGGCGTCGTCGACGACACAGCGGGCGAGGTCGGTGCGCTCGTCTACAGCCACCTCGTCAAGGCGGTCGCGCTGACGGTCCCGCCGAATGCCATCAACCTCTCCTGAAACCGATCCGGATTACTTCAAGAGGTCGCCGAGGATCTTGGCCCCCCCGATGCCGGCCGCGGCGCCCTCCGCTCCTCGGTGGTCGTCGCGGTCGGGCATGTACTCGCCGATGACGCCGGCCAGGATCGGCAGCGGCATCGACTGCAGCCAGATCCGGCCTGGACCCGTCAGCAGGGCGAAGTGGTGCCCGTCGGCACCCATGTAGCGGTTGGCCAATCCGGGGACCTTCTGCACCGAGAACGTGACCGAGGCCTGGAAGAGGCCGGCGTGTCCGGGGTGCACCCGCATCGTCTGCCCGGCCGCCAGGTCGTAGACGATCACCTCGCCCGACAGGTCGATGAATGCACGTCCGGTACCGCCGACCTTCTGGAGGATGAAGCCCTCGCCGCCGAAGATCCCGCCGCGGAACGACTGCTGGAAGCCCATCGACAGCTCGATCCCCGGCGTTGCCGCCATGAACCCGTGACGGTGCACCATGAATTCGTTCCCCGGCGCGACGTCGATCGGCAGGATGTGACCGGGGAACTTCGAGGCGAAGGCGATGGAGCCGGCGCCGCCCTGGGCGGTGTAGGTGGTCATCATGAAGCTGGCACCCGAGACGGCACGCTTGACCGCACCCATGATCCCCTTGCCGCCCATGCCGCCACCGGTGTTGGTGGCCATCTGGACGGCGTCGGACATCCAGCTGAACTCGCCGGCCTCGGACACGACCGACTCGCCGTCCGCGAGCGAGAGCTCGAGCACCGGCATCGTCGTTCCGTGGATCGTCTCTTCCATGGTTGGCCTCCTCGACTCCTCGACTCCTCGACTCGAACTCAAATCATGGTCTCTTCGGGTCCCGATGTCCCGGATGTCCCGGGTCCCCGGGCGCTTACGTGGCGGCGGCCCCGCCCGGCAGTTCGGCGTCCCCCGAGCGTACGTCCTGGCCGGGTCCGTGCGCTCCCGTGACGAGTCGCTCCGCGAGCGACACCTCGACGAGGCCAAGGGCGACTCCGAAGACGAGGCCCATGGCGAAGTTGGTGAGGAAGACGAGGAAGACCCGCTCGTGCGGCACCAGGTCCCTGATCAAGACAACTACCTCGTGCTCCACGGCCAGCGGGATGGTGACCATGACGAACACGAGCCAGAAATGAGGCCACACAACGCGGACCGAACGCCGGAAGGCCTGGGGCACCGAGCAGTCGAGCAGGTTGATCAGCGGCCCCACCAGGGCGCACAGCGTCCCCACGATCAGCCCGGGGATGACGAGGAACAGCGCCGCCCCCGCCGTCACCACGAGGAGGATGGCCTCGGCGATCAGCAGGCGGAGCCAGGGCAGCGTCGCCAGCACCTGCCCGACGGGTTGCGGGTTCTGATTGCGCTCGACGGCGCCCACGAGGCGCTCGAGCATGCCGCTGTAGAAGGTGAGCCCGAGCGTCGACGCGCTGAAGATGACGGCGGTGGTCACCGACTCCAGGCCGAGGTGGTCGGTGGAGATCTCGGTGAACCACGTGCTCTGGAACGCATCGAGGCCGAAGATCACGAGGGCGGGGACGAGCACCCGGGCGGGCTCGAGCCGGCCCGTCCGCTGCGCCATGGAGAGCAGCTCGATGGGGTGCAGCGGGTGGCGGGTCAGCGGCGTCTGGCGGGGGTGGCGCCGGTACCGGAGGTGACGGCGGCGCAGATAGGTCTGATCCCCGGAAGCGGCGGCGCCCCCGGGCCGGAGCGGCGGCTCCGGCAGCGGCTTCAGCAGATCCGCCGGCTCGTCGTCCCGCCCGCTCACGCCGGCAGCTGCCCGTCGCCGACGAAGTCGAAGAGCTTGAACGCCGGGTCGAAGGCGCCGGGCGGCGGCTCGACCTCGAGACGGTGCCGACCCACCGACAGGATGTACCCGTCGGGCGCCTCGAAGGCGACCTCCCCGAACCCGGCGGCGGCGAAGTCGGCCCGGATGGCGGGCGTGCCGTCTGGCGGACGCCGGTGCCGGGTCCAGATCACCTGCGAGCCCTGCCGGCAGAACCCCGGGAGCGCCTGGATGGTGCGCGTGATGTCGCCCCGACTGATGTTCCCGAACACGCCGCACACGAGCACGAGGTCGGCGGGCACCCCGTCCCCGTACCACCGGCAGAGGGACGCGTCGCCCTCGACGATGCGGACTTGATCGGCCACCCCGGCCGCCGCCGCACGGTCACGGGCGAAGGACACGAGCGCCGGATCGAGCTCGACCAGCAGCGCCGAGACGTCGGCACCCCTTGGATGGGTCGAGACGACGTCGATCACGTCACGACCCTGCCCGGCGCACAGGCTCACCACCCGGATGGGCCCTGGATGGGGCGCAGGCACGCCATCGAGGACGTCGCGCACCATGGATTGGACCAACCGCAACCGCAGGGACAACGGCGACGCGGGATCCTCGTAGGACTCGTGCCAGCGCACCCAGTGCGAATCCGCGTCGGTGCCGGACGCCCCCTCGGTGCCCGCCGCTTCCTCTGGATGGTCCCCGGGGGCCATGACGACCCATCGTAGGGTGGGCCACGTGACCGCCCCATCCAGAGTCACCGCGTGATCAAGTACCTGGGATCCAAGCGCCGCCTCGTCCCGGTGCTGACCGAGATCTGCCGCGCCTCGGGCGCCCGCACCGCGCTCGACCTCTTCACCGGCACCACCCGCGTCGCCCAGGCCTTCAAGGCGCAGGGCACCCACGTGACCGCCGTCGACAGCGCTCGATACGCCCACGCCTTCGCCCGCACCTACATCGAGACGGACGCCACCGCCACCGACGTTGACGCCCTCAGCACGGCCGTCACCCATCTGAACGGTCTCCCCGGCAAGGCGGGCTACGTCACCGAGCAGTTCAGCCGTCAGGCCCGCTTCTTCCAGCCGCACAACGCCGCTCGGATAGATGCCGTGCGGGATGCCATCGACTCGGAGTATGCGGGGTCACCCCTGTTCCCCCTCCTGTTGACGTCCCTCATCGAGGCGGCGGACCGGGTGGATTCCACGACCGGGGTGCAGATGGCGTACGTGAAGCAGTGGGCGGCGCGGTCGTTCAATCCCCTGGAGCTTCGGGTGCCCGAGCTACTGGCGGGGCCGGGCCACGCCATCCAGGGCGATGCGGTGGCACTGGCCGGGTCGCCGGCGCTCGGGCACGTCGACCTGGCGTACCTGGATCCGCCGTACAACCAGCACCGGTATTTCACCAACTACCACGTGTGGGAGACGCTGGTGGCCTGGGACGCGCCCGAGGCCTATGGCGTGGCCCGCAAGCGGGTGGACGCCCGCGACCCGTCCACGCACTCGGTGTTCAACTCGAAGCGCACCATGCCGGCCGCCCTGGCGTCGGTGGTCCAATCCGTGGATTGTGACCTGCTCGTCCTGTCCTACAACAACGAGTCCTGGCTGGGATTGGACGAGCTGGAGGCGATGTGCGCAGTCGTCCGGCCTCCATCCGGAGATCGTGGTGGAGGCGGCGGTGCTGCACGGGAGCGGGAGGTGGCGACGCTCGCCTTCGACTCGGCTCGCTACGTAGGGGCCCGGATCGGCATCTTCAACCCATCCGGGGACAAGGTCGGCCGGGTCGGCCACCTCTCCAACCAGGAGTTGCTGGTCATCGCGGGAGAGGCGGCCCTGGTGCGGTCCGTGGTCGAGGCGGTGGGCTCACCTGCCGGGGCTGCGGCCGGGGCTGCGGCCGGGGCTGCTGCCGGGGCTGCGGCCGCGACTTCGGCCATGGTCGCCCCATCCATGGTGGATCGGCTACAAAAGGCAACGTGAGCAAGCACGATCACGGTGGTCACGGCGGCCACCCTGATGAAGGCTCCGCCGGTCACGGGGGTCACCGCGGCCACGACAGCCACGGCGCGAGCCAAGCCGACGGCGGCGGTGGCGCCCGCGTCGGCACCTCGGCCGTCGACACCGATGACGGCGCCAGCAACGACAGCAGCAACGACAGCAACGGGGAGCGCGGCGGCGAGATGCTCCCAGCGGACTTCCCGCGGCTCGACGACTCAGACCTCTCACGCAGGCTCTCCAAGGATGAGGAGAGCAAGCGTCTCGGCCGGGCGCAGCGCCGGCTGCTGCACCTTCGGCTCATCAACGGCGGACAGCTCAGTCAGGGGAAGCTCGGCCCTCCCGTGTGCGTCGTGTTCGAGGGTTGGGACGCCGCCGGCAAGGGCGGCGCGATCAAGAGGCTGGTCGAGCCGCTCGACCCCCGCCACGTCCACGTGGCCCCGTTCGCCGCGCCGACACCCGACGAGCTGCGCCATCACTTCCTCTGGCGGTTCTGGCCGCCCCTGCCCGGATGGGGCGGCATGACGATCTTCGACCGCAGTTGGTACGGGCGGGTTCTCGTCGAGCGAGTCGAGAACCTGGCCACCGAGGTGCAGTGGCGCCGCGCCTATCAGGAGATCAACGACTTCGAG
>CAYWDQ010000190.1:0-4910 GCA_964457065.1 uncultured Acidimicrobiaceae bacterium
CGGGGAACCTCTCGAGGACCCCGTCGAAGATCAGCGTTGCCAGGGTCTGGGCCGGCGGGACGGGGATGCCCATGTAGTCCACCGAGCGGAAATTCTCCTCCCCGCCGTGGAAGTCGGGTGGGACGGGCTTTCCGTTGACGAAGTAATTGGGGTCGACGAGGGTCCCGGTACCGCCGACGTGGAAGACGACGGGGATCCCGGCCTCCTCCGCCTGGGCCCACACGCCGAACAGGTCGTGGTGGCTGGGGGAGAACCGCGGCGGGCAGCCCGACGCGACGAGGAGCGCCGCCGCGCCCTGCTCGAGTGCGTCGCGGGCGGCCGCGACCGCCAGCTCGGGTTCGACCAGGGGGACGTAGAACGAGGGCAGGAGGCGCGGGTCCACGGAGCAGAACTCGAGCATGCCCCGGTTGTGGGCTCGCGCGGCGGCGTAGGCGAGTGCGGGGTCGTCGCCGTGCTCCAGGTCGTGCAGGCGTCCGTTGTGGAACGTGTTGAACACCAGTTGGCTCGAGAAGCCGAGCAGGTCGAGGGCGCGGGGGCGGTCCTCGGCGATGAAGGACCCGGTGGCGGCGAAGTTCTTGCGCGCCATGATCTCGGCCTCCTCGTCCGCCCGGTACTCGGCCGACGCGTGCCGGGCGCGCAGCCTGTCGAAGGACGCCAGCAGGTCGCGCTGCTGCTCTGCGGGGTCGCCGGTCTGTCGCAGCTCGTTGCCACCCGGGTAGCCCAGCACCGGGAGGCGGTCCCGGAAGGCCGCCTCGGCGTGGTCGCGGAGCCAGGTCGGCGTCTCCATGACGTGGGCGTCCGCATCGTGGACGACCCGTCCCTCGGCATAGGGCATCGTGACCCCCCTTTCGCGCACCGCTCCTGCCGCGGTGCACCCCTGAGTATTCCAGGAGCGGCCCTGGGCCGACGGGCTCTGGGCCGGGCGGCGGTGACCACCCTCGGCACGACCTGACGCCCCGTCAGGTCGTGCGGTCGGGCTTGGCTACGCTCCTCGGGCGATGGATCTGCGAGACCGCCCCGAGGACGTGGCGTTCCGCCTCGAGGTCCGCCGCTTCCTCGACGCCCACCTGGTCGGGGAGTTCGCCGAGCTGGGCGGCCGCGGCGGCTCGGGCGACGAGACGTTCGGCTTCGAGGTGCGCCGGCGCTGGGAGAAGGTGCTCGCCGACGGGGGCTGGACGTGCCTGGGCTGGCCGGCCGAGTACGGCGGCCGGGGGGCCACCATGACCGAGCAGGTCATCTTCAACGAGGAGTACGTGCACGCCGCTGCGCCGGGCCGGGTCAACGTCATGGGCGAGGGGCTGCTCGGGCCGACACTGATCCACTACGGGACTCCCGAGCAGAAGGACCGCTTCCTGCCGGCGATCAGGGAGGGCTCCGAACTGTGGTGCCAGGGCTACTCGGAGCCGGGCGCGGGGAGCGACCTGGCCAACGTCAGCACGCGGGCGGTGCGCGACGGGGACGAGTGGGTGGTCACCGGGCAGAAGGTGTGGACCTCGCTGGCCCACCGGGCGGACTGGTGCTTCGTCGTCTGCCGGACCGATCCCGGGTCTGTCCGGCACAAGGGACTGTCCTATCTCCTGGTTCCGATGGACCAACCCGGTGTCGAGGTGCGCCCGATCACCCAGCTCACCCGGACGAGCGAGTTCAACGAGGTGTTCTTCGACGGCGCCCGCACCCACGCGGACAATGTCGTCGGTGCCGCGGGCGACGGCTGGCGTGTCGCGCTCGCGACGCTCGCCTTCGAGCGCGGCACCGCCCTGCTCGGCCACCAGCTCGGTTTCCGGCGCGAGCTGGACCGCATCGTGGCTCTGGCGGAGGAGAACGGGCGGTCGAGCGACCCCGTGCTGCGCCAGCAGCTGGCCCAGGCACACATCGAGCTCACGATCATGCGCTACAACACCCTCCGGAGCCTCTCGGGGGTCGACGACGGGCCGGTGGCCCCGCCCGAGGCCTCCATCGCGAAGCTCTTCTGGGGGAGCTGGCACCGCCGGCTGGGCGAGTTGGCGATGGGCGTCCTCGGGATGGCGGCGACGGTCCTCGACGGGGAGCCGCTGCCGGAGAACGGAGGGTACGGCCTGGGCGAGCTCCAGCGTTCCTTCCTCTTCGCCCGCTCCGAGACCATTTACGGTGGGTCGAACCAGATCCAGCGCAACATCATCGGCGAGCGGGTCCTCGGCCTTCCGCCGGAACCGAAAGGGGTGGCGTGAGCACGAGCCTTGACGCGTCCTTCGAACCGCCGCCGCCGCCGTCGCCGCCGGGGGGCCACGGGCTCCTGGCGGGCAAGGTCGTGGTCGTGACCGCGGCCGCCGGCACCGGCATCGGTTCGGCCACGGCGCGGCGTTGCCTGGAGGAGTTCGCGTCGGTCGTGCTCTCGGACGCGCACGAGCGGCGCCTGCACGAGACGTCCGAACAGCTGGGAGCGGAGGCCGGTGATCCGGATCGGGTGCATGCGCTGGCCTGCGACGTGCGCGAGGAGGCGCAGGTGACCGCGCTCTACGACGGAGCAGCGGCGCGTTTCGGGCGCATCGACGTGGCCGTGCACAATGCGGGGCTCGGCGGCACGGTGCCGCTGGTGGAGATGACGGACGACCAATGGTCCACCGTCCTCGACATCACCCTCACGGGCACGTTCCGCTGCACGCGGGCAGCGCTGAGACACCTCCTGCCGCAGAAGGGCGGCGTCATCGTGAACAACGCCTCGGTGCTCGGCTGGCGGGCCCAACCCGGCCAGGCGCACTACGCCGCCGCCAAGGCCGGTGTCATGGCACTGACCAGGTGCGCCGCGGCCGAAGCGGCACCGTCGGGGGTGCGGGTCAACGCCGTGTCGCCGAGTCTGGCCGAGCACCCCTTCCTCAACCGGGCGATCCCCGACGAGGATCTGGCCGTGCTGCGGCGCCGCGAGCTGTTCGGACGCGGGGCCGAGACGTGGGAGGTGGCCAACGTCATCGTCTTCCTGGCCAGCGACTACTCGTCCTACCTCTCAGGAGAGGTCATCTCCGTGAGCAGCCAGCACCCGTGAGCCCAGCCCCGGTGAGCCCATCACCCGCGAGCACGGGGATCGGGGGCGCGCCTCTCGAGCAGGAGGACCCGCGGGCCGACCTGATCTGGGGCACGGTGCCTCGGTTGGTGCAGGACGCGGCGGAGCGCCACGGTGCCGCGGAGGCCCTGGTGGAAGGCGACGTGCGCCTGACCTACGCGCAGCTGGCACCCGAGGTGGACCGGTATGCCCGGGGTTTCGTCGCCGCCGGTGTCGGAGCCGGGGAGAGGGTGGCGATGTGGGCGCCCAACTGCGCCGAGTGGATGCTCGCCGCGCTGGGCGCGCTGCGCGCCGGCGCCGTGCTGGTCCCGCTCAATACGCGCTTCAAAGGGGGTGAGGCGGCGTACATCGTGCGGAACGCGGGGGCGACGACGCTGGTCACCCTGCGGGGATTCCTGGGTGCCGACTACCCCGCCATGCTGGCGGGGGAGGACACCGGCGCACTCGCCCGCATCATCGTGCTGCGCGACGAGGGTGAGGCCGGACCTGGGCCCGACGGGGTGCCGGTACTCGGCTTCGGTGACTTTCTGGTCGCCGGCGACGCGGTGGATCCCTCTGTCACCGCCGCCCGCGCCGCCGCCGTGCAGCCCGGTGACGTGTCCGACCTCATCTTCACTTCCGGTACCACCGGCCATCCCAAGGGAGCGGCGGCGACCCACGCGCAGACGCTCCGCACGTTCGGGACGTGGTCGTCCATTGTGGGACTGCGCTCGGGCGACCGCTATCTGGTGGTGAACCCCTTCTTCCACACCTTCGGCTACAAGGCGGGGATCCTCGCCTGCATCATGGCCGGGGCCACCGTGGTGCCCGAGCCGGTGTTCGACGCCGGGGCGGTCATGGCGCGCATCGAGTCCGAGCGCATCAGCGTCCTGCCCGGCCCGCCCACGCTCTACCAGACGCTGCTCGCCGATCCCCGGCGCGCCGACGCCGACCTCTCGTCCCTCCGGCTCGGGGTGACGGGCGCGGCCGTGGTGCCCGTCGAGCTCGTGGAGTCCATGGCCGATGAGCTCGGTTTCGACACGGTCCTGACCGCATACGGGCTCACGGAGTCCTGCGGCACCGTCACCATGTGCCGCCGGAGCGATCCGCCCGACGTCGTGTCGGCGACGTCGGGGCGCGCCATCCCCGGCCTCGAGGTGCGCGCCGTGGCCGGGGGGCAGGTGGTCCCGACCGGTCAGCCGGGCGAAATCGTCGTCCGGGGCTACACGGTCATGGCGGGCTACTGGGGGAACGAGGAGGCGACGGCCGAGGCGATCGACGCCCAGGGCTGGCTGCACACCGGGGACATCGGCGTCATGGACGCGGCGGGCAACGTGACCATCACGGACCGGGTCAAGGACATGTACGTGGTGGGAGGCTTCAATGCCTACCCGGCCGAGATCGAGGCGATCCTGCGCGGCCACGAGGCAGTCGCCCAGGTCGCCGTGGTGGGCATCCCCGACGAGCGTATGGGGGAGGTGGGCTGCGCCTATGTCGTCCCGGCCGGGGCGGCGCCCAACCCCGACGAGCTGGGTCGTGCCATCCTGGGCTGGTCACGGGGTGCCATGGCCAACTACAAAGTGCCCCGCAGCGTGGTGCTGGTCGACGCGCTGCCGGTGAACGCCAGTGGGAAGGTGCTCAAGCGTGAGCTGCGCCAGCGGCATGCCGCGGGGGCCGACCATGTCGTGACCAACGAGAGGAGCGAGTAAGTGCGAGGCATCGTCTACACCGGAGAAGGGGTCGAGTTCACCGACGCGCTCGAGGTTCGGGGCCCCGGCCCGAACGAGGTGCAGGTCCGCATACGGGCGGCGGGCGTGTGCCACTCGGACCTCTCCGTCATCAACGGGACGATCCCGTTCCCCGCGCCGGCCGTGCTCGGCCACGAGGGCGCCGG
>CAYWDQ010000191.1:0-4839 GCA_964457065.1 uncultured Acidimicrobiaceae bacterium
CCCAGAGTCTCGGGATGTCGCCGCTGGTCAGGCCGAAGATGGCGATGGCAACGAGAACGACTCCCAGCATCACCGCCAGTGCCGGATGATGCAGAGACCTTGCGATGCGAGGAAGGACAACCATTGACCCGCCTTTCTGGTTGATCGATGTGACCATGCGCGATCAGAAAGGACCGAGAGCTCGGAGCGGTGCGGGTCGGCGTAGTGGAACCTGACATCGTCCGCGTGCAGCGCCACTGGCGACATGTTTCCCCCCGTCGTCGCGGACCCAGGTCGTCCCGCTGGGCTCCCGTGCCCAGGGGTATCGGACGGGTGCTCCCGAATCTGAAGTGAGATCTTCCGGTCGCGGGCGCCGGCCCTGCACCCGATGACCTTCCCGTGCCCCGGGATCGTTGCCGTTTGTTGTCAGGACGTTGTGCCGCCGAGGGTCCGAATGGCTCTATGGGGGACCGGATGCTCTCGACAGAATCGCTGTAGGGCGGGACCCGGCGCATCCACTGACTGCCGCCGGGCCGGTTCGACACTCACCATGGACAGAGAACCCACCGCACAGCACTGGCTGATCAGGGCGACCGAGGTCCTGCGACGCGTGACGAGCGCCGAGAGCCGGTTCTCGGCGTCCCTCAGCGTGAACGAGGTCACGATGCTGGCGGCGGCGGACGAGCTCGAGGCGGCCACCAGGGAAGCGGCGGTATGGGTCGCGGCGAACCCCTGCCCGGACCTGGAGCTCGGGGGACGCGTGACCCTCATGCTGCACACGTGCACCGAGGTCGCGCTCACCGCGCAGCGGACCATCACGGACCCCGACGCCGACGTCGAGGCGGTCATCGGCCGCCTGGGCGACCTCCTGGCGATCATCGACTTCCACTCCCAGACCCTGGACGCCTGGTAGCCCCGGCCCGAACGGTGCCCGGGCGACGCCCGGTAGCGTCACCGGAGCGAGGACCAGCCAGCCAGGGAGGACGCAGCATGAGCGATTCCGGTGCACGGGCGGTGCGCTTCGACCGGTACGGGGGTCGGGACGTCCTCTATGTCACGGACATCCCGATGCCGGTGCCGGCCCGGGGTGAGGTCGTGGTGGCCGTCAAGGCGGCGGCCGTCAATCCCGGGGAGGCGGCCATCCGCAGCGGTGCGTTGGACGCCCAATTTCCTGCCACCTTCCCGTCGGGCGAGGGCAGCGATCTGGCCGGAGTCGTGACCGCCGTCGGCGACGGGGTCGACGGGTTCGACGTCGGGGACGCGGTCCTGGGCTTCTCGTGGAGCCGTTCGAGCCATGCGACCCATGTCGCCGTCCCCGCATCCCAGCTGATCCACAAGCCTCCCGCGCTCAGCTGGGAGGCCGCGGGGTCTCTCTACGTGGTCGGGTGCACCGCCTACGCCGCCGTCCGCGCCGTCGATGCGAAGGAGGGCGACACGGTCGCCGTCTCTGCGGCAGCGGGTGGCGTCGGGACCGTCGTGGTGCAGCTGCTGGGGGTGCGGCGCGCCCACGTCCTCGGGATCGCGTCCGCGGCCAACGCCGAGTGGCTCCGGGCTCATGGAGCCGTCCCCGTGGCCTACGGCGCGGGCCTGGCCGAGCGTCTGCGCCAGGCAGCCGGCGACGGGATCGATGCCTTCATCGACCTCTTCGGGCCCGAGTACGTGCAGCTCGCGGTCGACCTCGGCATCTCCCGTGACCGCATCGAGACGATCGCCTCGTTCCAGAAGGCGCAGGAGCTCGGGGTCAAGTCCGATGGCAGCGGCACCGCGTCGACTCCGGAGGTGCTCACCGAAATGGCGGATCTGGTGGCCTCCGGGGACATCGAGATCCCCATCGCGGCGACGTACCCCCTCGACCGGGTGGCCGATGCCTTCGAGGAGCTCGAGCACCGCCACACCAGGGGAAAGATCGTGCTCGTGCCCTGAGGTGCGCTCCGGCGGGGTCGGAGGCGGCGCGGTGCCGATCGGGCTACCCGACCGAGGAGACGACCTCCCCCGTTGCGGGGTCGAGGACCACGATACGGACGGTGCCGGCCGGGGCCTGCCCGATCACCGCGCCGGTCGCCGGGTCGAGGACGATCGTCCGTTGCGGCACGGCCGGAGGTGCCGCCGCCGCGCGCATCCCGGCGTGCCCCCCGGTCGCCCGGGGCGGCGAGGCGACGACGGCGCAGGCGGCAAGGACGAGTCCGACGACGACCGCGCCCGTGACAGCGGGACGGCGGGTCACGCTCCGGGGGCCGAGCCGCTGCGCCAACGGCGTTCGAACGGCAGCCGCCAGGTGCGGGGCGCGATGAGGTCGTAAATGGCCGGCGGGCCCCAGCTGCCCTTGGCGTAGGGCTCCGCCGGTGGCGGGTTGTCGAGCAACGGGGTCGAGATCTCCCACAGGCGCTCGATGCCCTCGGCCGTGTTGAACAGGGTGTGGTCACCCACCATGGCGTCGTGGATGAGGCGCTCGTAGGCCTCGAGGACATCGGCGTCCTGCCCCGTCTCGTGCAGGGCGAACTGGAGGCTGAGCTTCTCGAGCTTCATGCCCGGCCCTGGCCTCTTCCCGTAGAAGGACAGCGACAGCTTCGAGGAGTCGGCCAGGTCGAAGGTGAGGTGGTCGGGGCCCTGGGTGCCCATGCCCGAGTTGTCGGGGAACATCGACTTCGGTGGCTCGCGGAAGGCGATGGAGATGATGCGCTCGCCGCCGCCGAGCTGCTTGCCGGTGCGCAGGAAGAACGGCACGCCCGCCCAGCGCCAATTGTCGATGTCGCACCGCAGCGCGACGAACGTCTCGGTGTCGGAGTCGGGGGCCACGCCCGGGATGTCGCGGTATCCCTCGTACTGGCCGCGGACGACCTGGGAAGGGTCGAGGGGGCGCATCGAGCGGAAGACCTTGTTCTTCTCCTCGTTGATCGGGCCGGCGGAGAGCTCGGTCGGCGGCTCCATGGCCATGAAGCCCAGGATCTGGAACAGGTGGGTCACCACCATGTCCTTGAAGGCGCCCGTCGCCTCGTAGAAGGCGACGCGGTCGTCGACCCCGAGCGTCTCGGGCACGTCGATCTGCACGTGGTCGATGTGGTCCCTGTTCCAGATCGGCTCGAAGATGCCGTTGGCGAAGCGGAAGGCCAGGATGTTCTGCGCCGCTTCCTTCCCGAGGAAGTGGTCGATGCGGAAGATCTGCTCCTCGTCGAAATACTGGTGCAGCATGTCGTTGAGCGCCCTGGCGCTGTCGAGGTCGGTGCCGAAGGGTTTCTCCAGAATCACCCGGGAGCGTTCCACCAGCTTGGCGTCGGCCAGGAGCTGGATGATGGCGCGGTCCGCCGCGGGGGGGATGCTGAGGTAATGCAGCCGGCGGATGTTGTCGCCGCCGATCTCCTCCTCCGCCTCGGCCACCGCGTCGGTCAGCGCCTCGGGGCCGGCCGTGCTCGACACGAAGGTCAGCCGCTTCTCGAAGTTGGCCCACTGCAACAGCGAGATCTTGCCCGTGGCGTACTGGTCGCAGGCATGGCGGGCCAGGTGCCGGAAGTCCTCGTCGCTCAGCTCGCTGGTCGAGCTCCCGACGATCCGGTAATCCGGCATCATCCCGGTGATGGAGAGGTGGAGCAGCCCCGGGAGGAGCTTGCGCGCCGCCAGGTCACCCGTCGCCCCGAACAGCACGATCACGTGCGGCTCCATCTGGGACGGCGGTGTTGCCGAGTCCACCGTCTCGCTGCGGTCGCTGACCTCGGTCATGGCCGCGGCAGCCGCTCGTTCAGCTCGGACACGTTGGCGCCCATGATCTTTGCGACCGACCCGGGCGGGAGCTTCTGCAGCTCGGTCACCCAGTCGGTGGGCTCGGGCAGCCCCTCGATGTGCGGCCAGTCGGAACCGAAGATCACCCGGTCGTCGCCCATGAGGTCGACGATCTCGTCGACGTCGTCCTCCCAGAACGGGTTGATCCACACGTGGCGGCGGAAGGTGACGACGGGATCCTCCGCGAAGTAGCCGGGCATGCGGCGGGTGGTCGTGCGCAGCTTGCGGAAGAGCGGGGCGAGGAACTCCGACCCGTTCTCGACCGACGCGACGCGCACGTTGGGGAAGCGGTCGAAGAGCTTCTCGAGGACCAGGGTGGCCAGGAAGTCGTGGGCCGCCCGCTCAATGGCGAACATCTTGATGCTCGGACGCGACGGTCCGGCGCGGAAGGAGGCCGAGAAGCCGTCCACGGCGTACCCGTTGGACGACAGCCCGGCATCGCCGGCGTGCACGACGACCGTGATGCCGGCCTCGTTCACGCGGGCCCAGAAGGGGTCGAAGGCGTCGGCCGCCGGCGAGAGCGGTCCGTGCACGGTCCGGGGCGCCGCCGCCCGCATGACGACCGTACGGGCACCGGCGTCGAGCGCCCACTCGAGCTCGCGCACCGCCTCGTCCACGTCGGCGAGAGAGATGTAGGGGGCGGCGAAGATCCGGTCCCGGTACGCCATGCCCCAGTCCTCGGCGAGCCAGCGGTTGAAGGCACGGAAGAGCAGGACGACCGCCCCGGGGTCGTCCTTGAGCGCCTCTTCGTAGAGCATGCCGAGGGTCGGGAACAGCCAGACCTTGGCCAGGCCCTGGGCGTCCATCCTGGCCAGGCGGGCGTCGCGGTCGCGGTACTCGGGGCGGATGGGCTCGGGTGTCCCCATGAGCTCGTGCATCGGCCGGCCGTTGGGATTGCCCCGGAAGTAGTCGACCAGTGCGCCGGCCGGCGAGATCGGGTTGAACGTCGGGTTGGTGACGGCCCGGCTGATCCGGCCCCCCAGCGCGTGGTAGCGCCGGCCGCCGATCTCGACCCACTCGATCACCCGGGCCCCGAGTGCCGGGTCGAGGTGGCGCGTGAACGCGTCGAGCGCCTCGTAGTAGTGG
>CAYWDQ010000192.1:0-4831 GCA_964457065.1 uncultured Acidimicrobiaceae bacterium
CGCTGTGCGACCCTCAAGCAGGCCCATCGTCGCCTCCCGTCTCGGTGTCCCTGGGGGCCCATGGTGGCCGGAGGACCATTGGCTCGTCGAGCTCCCGGATGAGCAGCTCCTGCGCCATGCTCAGGTGGAGCGAGCCGTCCTCTCCGTGCATCGTGGCGCGAATGGTGGATCGCCCGCCCGCGTTGACGAGCGTCTGCAGGTCGAAGATGCTCCACGCGTCGGCGCGCCAGGGACGGTGGAACCAGACCGCGTGATCGAGGCTGGCGTCGGTGTGGGACCCCCAGATCCCGAGGCTCAGCGGACGGAAGGCGGCGCCCGTCATGTCCGAGAAGTAGGCCAGCAGGCAGGCGTGCACGGCGGGATCGTCGGGTAGCGGCTCGCGTGTCCGGAACCAGCACCGGCGGGTCGAGAGGTACGTCCCATCCTGCCGCCGCTCGGTAGGGCCGAGCTCGCGGATGTCGAAGGGGAACGGGGCTTCGACGCCGTCGATCTCGTCGGGCGGCGGGATCCCCGGCCCGACGGGCAGCTGGTAGTCGTCGCCGTTCTCGGGGGCGTGGAACGAGCAGGTCATCCGGAAGGTCTCCCTGCCGTCCACGGTGCTCACCACCTCCCGCGTGCTGAACGATCGCCCGTCACGCACGTGGCCGACGACGTGGGTGGCCCGGGAGCCGGGAGGCGTCGGGCGCAGGAAGTACCCGTGGAGCGAGTGCACCTCCGATCCGGGCGGGGCCGTCTGCACGGCCGCGCTCAGGGCCTGCGCCACCACCATGCCCCCGAAGGTGCGGCCGCCCACCCACCAGTCGGGGCTCGAGGTGGTGAAGACCTGCCTTCCCTGCGCATCGGGATCGACCTGGCGCGCCGTCACCGCCCCGACGAGGTCGGCGAGCGAGGCCGTGACGACCTCGGCCTCCTCGGCTTCGTCAAGCTCCACGACCGGTCCCCTCGTCCCTCGCCCCGCTCACGTGAGGTCCACCTCGATCGACAGGCCCTTGGAGGCCAGGTCCATGCACCGGTTGTCCTCGGCGTAGCGCAGCCCCTGGACGTTGAAGAGCCGCACCTCGGGCGCACGAATCGGGAACGGGCCCCAGTGCCAGGTGCCCAGGTGCAGCACCAGGGACTCCAGGGGGTCCATCCGGAAGGCGCGGATCGATTCGGCGTCCGCCGCCTCGGTGAACTCGACCCCGGCGGGCGCCACGACGATGACGGCCGGCACGTTGATGCAGAGCAGGGACTGGGTGTGGGTGTCGTGGCGGTAGAGCATCTCGCAGCGCAGCCCACGGGCTGTCTCGGGGACCTCGTCCAGGGTGTGCCCGATGAGGTTCACGTGGGCATCGGCCCATTCGAACGTCATCCGGTGCGCACCGTCCCGGGGGTCGGTGTCGGCGACGGGCAGCCAACCGAAGGGCGACCACGCGTCCTCGGTGAGGCGCCCGGGCACCACGACCCTGCCTTCTTGCACTGACCCGTCTGTGGACATCGCTCACTCTCGTCCGCGTCGACCGTTGTGGAGCGGCGGTGCGCCCAAGGCGCTCCGCGGCCTAACCTGACACCGCAGTCAGTCTAGGAAAACCTTGGGAGGCCATCGGAATGGATGTGCGCAGCATTGAGGCGAAGGCGCCGGTCGTCGAGCACAACGGCACCGTCCCGGTCTGGTGGATGATCGAGTCCCGCGAATTCAAGGACATCACCGACGGGGGGTACCTGGAGCTGGTCAACGAGTTCGAGGTCCCCGGAGGCGGCCTGGTCGACCCGCACTCCCACCCCACCCACGAGTTCTATTACGTGATGAACGGGAAGGGGATCATGACGATCGACGGCGAGGACCGTGAGATCTCCCAGGGTGACCTCGTCTACATCCCCCCGGACAAGGTCCACTCGCTGCGACCGATCAGCGACCACGCGCCGATCCACTGCTTCTGCTTCGCCATCGGCGTGAAGGGTGCCGGCGCCATCAACTACACAACCCACTAGGTGGCGCGCGTCCTCGTCACCCGCCCGCTCACCGAGGGCGGAACCGATCCCCTCGTCGAGGCCGGACACGAGATCGTCGTGCCGGGCGACCCGCCGGCGGCTGACGAGCTGGCGGCGCTCGCGCCGCAGTTCGACGGCATCGTCTGCCATCTGACCGATCGCATGGACGCGACCGTGCTGCAGTCGGGCCGAGCCGGGAGGCTGCGTGTGGTGGCCAACGCGGCGGTCGGCTACGACAACATCGACGTCGCCACCGCGACCGGTCTGGATGTCACGGTGTGCAACACGCCGGGAGTGCTCGATGACACCACCGCCGATCTCGCCTTCCTGCTCATCCTCGCCGCCACGCGCCTGGCGTCCGATGCCGAGCGGGACCTGAGGGAGGGCCGATGGACCGGGTGGGGCTTCGGCACCCACCTCGCCCGGGACGTGCACGGAGCGACCCTGGGGCTGGTCGGCTTCGGCCGCATCGGGCAGGCCGTGGCGCAGCGGGCGGCGGGGTTCGACATGGACGTCATCCACACCACCCGCCACGACACGGGCCTGAGCGGCTGGGTCCAGACGCTCGCCGAGCTGCTGCAGCGCTCCGACATCGTGAGCATCCACGTGCCGCTGACCGATTCCACGCGACACCTCATCGGCGCGGCGGAGCTCGCGGTCATGAAGCCGACGGCGGTCCTCGTCAACACCGCCCGCGGGCCGGTGGTGGACGAGGATGCGCTGGTCGATGCGCTCGAGGCGGGCAACCTCTTCGCCGCGGGCCTCGACGTCTACGACGGTGAGCCGGCGGTAAACCCCCGGTTGCTGGCCGCCCCCCGGGCGACCCTGCTCCCCCACATCGGGAGCGCCACCATCGCCACGCGGACCCGCATGGCCCGCCTCGCCTGCCAGGGGGTCGCCGACGTCCTCGCCGGGCGGACACCCCCCAACGTCGTGCTCCCCGCGCCAAAACCCTGAGGGCGTCGACCGTTCCTTGCGGGGTCGTATCACCCCGATGAATTTCCCGGGATCGAGCGGTACGATCCTTCGGTCGTTCGAATCAACTCTCCCCTGGCGTGGAGGAGGTGGCCGTGCGCACGGTCCGAGGACTGACCGTCATCGCGCTCTCGACGGTGACGGCCTTCGCCTTCACCGGAGTGCTCGCCAGCCGCATTCCCTCATTGCCTGCCGGCGCCACGACACCCCACTGGCAGACCACCGCCAGCTTCGCCCCGCTGGTGAACGTGCGGGCGGTCTCGTGTGCACCGAACCCCGCTTCCGCCAGCTCCGCCACGTGCGTCGCCGTCGGCGACGACGGAGGACACGCGGCTTCCATCATCGTGACGAACGACGGGGGTTCAACCTGGACCCGTTCGGTTCCGCCGGCGGGGGTGACGACGCTGTCCACGGTTTCTTGCCCGTCGGCGTCGATCTGTTACGCCGGCGGAGGCGAGGGCATCATGAAGTCGAGCGACGGCGGTTCGACGTGGAGCATCGAGGACTCGACGTTTCCTGCCCAATCGATCTCATGCTTCACGATCGATGAGTGCACGGCGGTTGGAGGGATCGGTATCGAAGCAACAGCCGATGGAAAGAACTGGAGTCCGCAGACGCCGCCGGCGGGATTGAACTCCTTAGCAAGCGTCTCGTGCCCGACCTCTCTGACTTGCGTCGCCGTTGGAGTTGTCAATTCACGTCCCTCGATAATAGGCACGCAGGACGGATCCACTTGGACGACGGTTGATCAGCCCTTAGTGAATCTCCTGTCTTCGGTCTCGTGTGCGGGAGCTAACACGTGCGACGCCGTGGGAGTTGCAAGTGGAGGCGGCACGACCAGCCTTAGTACCGACGATTTCGCGACTTGGACGTCTACATCTTCGATCCCGCTTGGATGTCGATTATCGGCAATCACGTGTCCTCTCGAAACCACGTGCATCGCTGTCGGCACCAACCTCAATTCCATGCCGTACGTCATCGGCACGTCCAACAACGGCGTCACCTGGTCACCTCAACCCGCCCCGGCGAACGCCGTGGACTTGACGGGAGTCTCGTGCTCGTCCCCCGAAGACTGCGTCGCGGTTGGTTACAGCGGGAACACGGGAGCGGGATCGACGATCATGAGCACGATCACAGGTGGTTTGAGCTGGGACCAGGACACTCCGCCTGGTGGTACCAGCGGGCTCAACGCGGTTGCATGTCCGAGCACTGCAGAGTGCTTCGCGGTCGGAGTGGACTCCGTGCTGACGTCATCGAATGCCGGCTATGCCTGGAGCGCCAGCCCAATTCCCTCAGAGGTCAGTGGCCTGAACGGAATCTCGTGTCCGACAACTTCCGACTGCACCGCGGTCGGGTTTGGCATCTTCGGCAGCCCCGCCATCATCGGTACGACCGATGCGGGAACGAGCTGGACAGCAGAAACCGCAATTCCGCCCGGAGTCGGAGAGCTCACGGCCGTCTCGTGCGTCAACGTCTCGACGTGCCAGGCCGTCAGCGACTTCAATTCAGAGCTCGATTCGCCCAGCATCATCCTGACCACCAACGGGGGCACGACCTGGTCTACCGAACCCATTCCATCCACCGTCACCAACTTCACTGCGATTTCGTGTGTTGACCCGCTCAACTGCAGCGCGGTGGGCTCCTCATCCATAGGACCTGGGGCGGCCATCGTCGACACGACGAACGGTGGCGATACCTGGGTACCGCAAGCGGTTCCAAGTGGTGTGGCAAGCCTCGACGCAATCTCGTGTTCCAGCGACACGAGGTGCCTGGCAACCGGATCGGCGGTGCTCTCGACCACCGATGGGGGATCGCAATGGAACGACCTCGGTATGCCCGCAGGTCTGGCGCTGCTGTCCTCGGTGAGCTGCATCACTGCGAGCAG
>CAYWDQ010000193.1:0-4816 GCA_964457065.1 uncultured Acidimicrobiaceae bacterium
AGGGCGGAGGTGGCGGTCGATCCCACGCCGATGGCGTTGACGCGGATGCGCGGTGCGAGGTCGCGCGAGGCCAGGCGGGTGTACTGCTCGAGTGCGCCCTTGACCGTCCCGTAGGCGAGATAGCCGCGGCCGGCCACATGGCCCATGACCGAGGAGATGGAGACGATGGCTCCGCCGGGGTGGTCGCCGTCGAGCATCCGAGGCACGGCCGACCGCACGAGCGCGTGGCCGGCCGAGACGTTGAAGCGGAAGGCCTCTTCGAGGAAGCGGGGCGAGGTGTCGAGCAGAGGCCGCGGCATGGTGCCGCCCATGTTGTTCACCACGATGTCGAGCCGGCCGAACTCAGCGAAGGCCGTCTCGGCCAGGGAGGCCATGAGCTCGAAGTCCGTGAGGTCTCCGGGGACCACGACGGCACGCCGGCCGGCAGCCTCCACCTGCGCCGCGACCTCGCGCAGCTGGTCTTCGGTCCGGGCGGCGAGGATGACGTCGGCGCCTGCCTGGGCCAGCGCGATCGCCGACGCGGCGCCGATGCCCCGCCCGCTGGCGGTGACGATGGCGACCTGGTCGGTGACGAGGAATCGGTCGAGGATCATCCGAGGAACATAGTTGTCCGCCCGGGTCGGGGTCCCGGACGCCGGGTCAAGCCGGACCGGAAGGGTGTTCGTCGGTTGTCTCGCCCGACGTCGGGGGGTGCTCGGTCGCGTCCTGCCGCCCCAGGCGGTCAAGCAATCTTTCGTCGGAATCGAAGATGGGGAACGGCTTGGGCATCACCTTCTCCTTGACGTCGTCGGGCAGGCTGAGGTCGCCGCCGGTGTGCCCCACGCTGAAGACGCGCTCGGGCCGGGCGGTCCCGATCATCGAGGTGCCCCAGCGCCACAGCGCGGCGAGCCGGTGGCCGAAGCCGTTGAGGAACGCCAGGTGGACGAAGAGCCACACGACCCAGCCGGGAAAGCCGCTGAGGCGCAGCCCGCGTACGCTCACGATGGCCTTGAAGCGCCCGATTGCCGCCGCGCTGCCGAGGTCACGGTACTTGAAGGGGACGCTGTCACGTCCCTTCAGGCGCCGTTTGATCGTGTTGGCGGCGTGCAGGCCGCCCTGCATGGCCACCTCGCAGACGCCGGGCAGGTTGTTCAGCGTCGCCATGTCGCCGACGGCGAACACCTCGGGATGGCCGGGCAGGGTCAGGTCCGGAAGCACTGCGATGCGGCCGGCGCGGTCGGTCTCGGCCCCGGTAGCCTCGGCCAGCAAGCCGGCAAGCGGGGAGGCCTGGACGCCGGCTGCCCAGATGGTGGTGCCGCACTCAACGCGACCCTTCTCGCCGTCCGCACTCTCGGTGTCGACCCCGAGCGCGTCGACGCCTACGACCCGGAGGCCCATACGCAGCTCCACGCCCATCTTTCCCAGCTCCTTGGCGGCCCGTTCGGAGAGGCGGTCCCCGAAATTGGCCAGTGGTTCCTTGCCCCCGTCGAGGAGGATGACCCGGACCTGGGCCGAGTCGATGTGCCGGAAGTCCTTGGTCAGGCTCCTGTAGGCCAGCTCGCGGATCTGGCCCGCCAGTTCCACGCCGGTCGGCCCGGCGCCGACGATGGCGAAGGTCATGAAGAACCGTTGTTGCTCTGCGTCCGTCCGCGTCTCGGCCAGCTCGAGCGCTCCCAACACCCGGCGCCGGAGCTCCATGGCGTCGTCGATCGTCTTCATCCCCGGCGCAATCAGCGCGTACTCGTCGTGGCCGAAGTACGACTGGCCGGCGCCGGCGGCGACGATCAAGCTGTCATAGGGGTAGTCGCAGCCCTCGCCCGGGATGGACGCGGTGTGGACCACCCGCGCCTCGAGGTCGAATCCGGTGACCCTGGACAGGACGACCTCGACGTTCTGGTGGCGGCGGAGCATGTGCCGGAGCACGGGCGAGATCTCACCCGGCGACATGATGCCGGTGGCCACCTGGTAGAGGAGCGGCTGGAACAGGTGGTGGTTCCGTCGGTCGATGAGGGTGACGTCGACGTCGGTGCCGGCGAGGAGGCGGGCGGCGGGGAGGCCGCCGAAGCCGCCACCGACGACGACGACCCGGTGGCGTGGATTTGCGCTCACGATGATTCCTTTCCTCGTGGCAGGGGAGCCGCAGCGCTCGCCTGGCCAGGATACGACGTCGAGGTCACCCGACCCCTGGGTGAGCCTGCAGCGCGGGGCGGAGGTGGAGGTGCGACACCCCTACGCCGGCAGCTTGCAGCAGACCGGCCCCGAAGGCGGCAATCCCACAGCCGAGGCGTTGAAGGCGATCACCGCGCCGGGCACCGTTGGATACTGGCTGCTCGACAACCCGCAGTGGGACGGGCTGGTGGAGATGGTGGCGGCAGCGGGGAAGCTGACGAGGGCGACCCACCCCGAACCCGGCAGCGGGGGCTCAGGCCAGACGCTCCGTGAGGTGCTCGCCGACGCGGATGGCATTGGCCATGGCCGTCAGTGCGGGGTTGACCGCGCCGATACTGGGGAAGAAGCTCGTGTCGACCACGTAGAGGTTGTCAACCTCGTGGGCCTTGCAATTCGCATCGAGCACGGACGTCTCGGGGTCGTTGCCGAAGCGGCACGTTCCGGCCTGGTGCGCCACACCGGCCACCGGGATGTCCATCGACATGTAGAAGTTCTTGTTGAGCACGTGGTGGGACGCCATGCCGCAATGGTTCAGGATCTTCTTCAACTCACCGTAGAGACGATCCGCCTCCTGGTCGTTGGTCGACGTGTAGGACAGGTGCACGTTGCCCTCGCCGTCGAGCGTGACCCGGTTCTCGGGCCGGGGGAGGTCCTCGGTGGTCAGCCAGAAGTCCACGGCGTGGGAGGCGACGTCGGCCAGGCTCCAGTGGGGCGCGAGGAGCGTGAGGTGGGGTTCCTCCCCCTTCATGGCCTCGGCGTTGGACTTGCCCACCATCTGGATGTTGCCCAGCGGGTGGTCGTAGTCGGGGCCTTCGAAGTAGAAGTCGTTCAGCCCGAGCGTCTTCTGGAAGGCCGTCTCGTTGGGCTCCTTCCCCAGCGCCACGACGGCCTTGGAGTTGTGGAACATGTAGTTGCGGCCCACCTGGTCCGAGCCGTTGGCCAGTCCGTTGGGATGGGCGTCGCTCGCCGAGGACAGCAGCAAGCGGGCGCTGTTGGTGGCCCCCGCAGAGACCACCACGATGTCGGCGGTGAAGACCTCTTCGGCGCTCCCGTGCTGGGTGATGACACCGGTGACGGTGCGGCCGCTGGCGTCGGTCTGCAGGCGTGTCGCCTCGTGATCCACCATGAGGGTGACGTTCGGGTGCTGCAGTGCCGGGAGGACGGCGATGGTCTCGGCGTCGGCCTTGGCATGCACCAGGCACGGGTAGCCGTCGCACCAGGTGCAGCGGATGCAGGCGCTGGTGGGGAGGTCGGCCTCGTCGAGGATGATCCCACAGGGCGCATTGAAGGGGTGGTAGCCCGCCTTCTCCAGGTCGTCGTGGATCTGCTGGATCCGGGGCTCGTGGCTGACGGCGGGAAATGGATACTGGCGGCTCCACGCGCCCTCGGTCGGGTCCTCTCCGTGGCTGCCGTGCACCTGGTAGAGCCACTCGGCTTTCGTGTACCACGGCTCGAAGTCGTCGTAGGAGACGGGCCAGGCGGGCGAGACGCCGTCGACGTGTTTGAGCTCGCCGAAATCACCCGGTCGGAGCCGGTACAGCGCGGCGCCATAGAGCTTGGTTGCGCCCCCGACGTAGTAATGGACCCCGGGCTGGAAGGCCTTGCCGTCCTTGTCCTGCCACGAGTCGGACGACACGTAGCGACCCTTGATGAAGACGGACTCGGGATCCCAGTTCTCCTTCTCCCGCGGCAGGAAACCTCCCCGCTCGAGCAGCAGGATCCGCTTGCCCGACGGCGCCAGGGTGTGCGCCAGGGTCCCCCCGCCCGCACCGGTGCCGATGATGATGACGTCGTAGTGCTCGGCCATGAAAGGTCCTCCTCACCTCTTTCGCCCGTGGGCGCCGGTGCTCGTTGACGGGTGTCGCCTCGGAAGACTTCGTTCGGCTCTAGACCGGGCTGCCGCCGCGCTCGGCCTCGATCAGACGGCCGACCGCGTCGATGAGCGCCAGGTGGGTGAAGGCCTGGGGGAAGTTGCCCAGGTGCTCGCCGGTGGCAGCGTCGATCTCCTCGGCGTAGAGCTGCAGCGGTCCGGCGAACGCGAGCAGCTTCTGGCACAGCGCCCGGGCACGCGCTTCCTCGCCGATCATGGCCAGCGCGGTGACCAGCCAGAACGAGCAGATGGTGAAGGTCCCTTCCTTGCCCTCGAACCCGGTGTCGGTCGAGTCGACCTTGTAGCGCAGGACGAGCCCGTCTTCGGTCAGCTCGTCGGCGATGGCGAGCACCGTGGCCCTCACCCGCTCGTCGTCGGGCGGCAGGAAGCCGAGGATCGGGATCAACAGCAGCGAGGCGTCGAGCTCCTCGTTGCCGTAGGCCTGGCGGAACCGGCCCCGCGAGTCGACGCCTTGGTCGAGGATCTCGGCCTTCAGCTCGTCGGCCGCCTTGCGCCAGGCCTCGGCCCGGTCGGGTTCTTGGCGGATCCGGGCCATGTCGGCGCCGCGGTCCATGGCCACCCAGCAGAGCACCTTGGAGGCCGTGAAGTGCTCGGGATCGCCCCGGATCTCCCAGATGCCCTGGTCGGGGTCCCCCGCGTGCGCGATGGCCGCCTCCACCATCTTGGCCAGGCCCTCCCACATCGGTTTGACGATCTGCGCCGCGCCCTGGCGCAGGTGGATGTCCACGGCGTCGAGGAGCATGCCCCACACGTCGTTCTGGTGCTGGTCCCAGGCCC
>CAYWDQ010000194.1:0-4786 GCA_964457065.1 uncultured Acidimicrobiaceae bacterium
CTGTCGGCCGGGGTCCCCTTCGTGAGCGACGCCGATCTCAGCGCGGCGTTGCAGGAC
The DNA here is from genome assembly GCA_964457065.1 of uncultured Acidimicrobiaceae bacterium. Classification (GTDB taxonomy): domain Bacteria; phylum Actinomycetota; class Acidimicrobiia; order Acidimicrobiales; family RAAP-2; genus Bog-473. The sequence goes on from CAYWDQ010000194.1 coordinate 58, forward strand.
GCCGGGGTGCCGCCCGCGGCGGCACAGGCGGTCGTGGACGAGAACGTGAAGAGCCGCATCAACGGCCTGCGCGCTGCGCTGGCCGTGCTGGCGCTCCTGGCCCTGGTCGGCCTGGCGACGACGGGCCGGCTGCCCGACGCCCCGCTGCGCGGCGAGGAGGCGGTGACCGGCGTCTCCGGGCGCGGGTCCCCGGACGACGAGGTGTAGGAACCGGCGGTCCGCTCAGGCCCGCCGGAGGGTGACACCGCACCAGGCGCGCTTCCGGCACGAGGGACAGGTCATGCGACGGTCGAACTTCCCCCGTGGCAGCCACACGCCAAGGGGGAACTGGAAGATCAAGAGGTCCAGCACGCCCACGTGCGAGGTCTGGCGGCACCGCTGGCACTCCACCGTGAACACACCGCGCTCGTCGAGCGGGTTCCCCGACGTGGAGGCCAGGCTGTCGGGCTCGGGGCGGGCACCCGAGTAGAGGGCGCGTTTGCCGACGGGCAGCGCGAGGGTCGTCCCAGAGGAGCCACGGACCGCCGGGCTCCCAGGCTCCGCCGCCGACGGCACCCAGAACAGGGCGCGCTTGCCGAGCGGATCCGGAGAGCGCTCGCTCCGCGGCCCGGCCACGTCAGGCGCTCTGCATGGCGTCGTACACGCAGGTGGAGATCGTCCGGTACGCGATCGCTCCCGGCGACAGCGGGGCGTGCTGCAGGACCGACTGGCCGAGTCCCGGCGCCTCGGCGAAGCGCACCGACTTCGGGACGGGTGGCAGGAACATCGGGAGGCCGTAGCGCTCCTCCACCTCGGACAGGACCTGGCGGGAGTGCGTCGTGCGGCTGTCGAACATGGTGGGGATGACCCCGAGCACGCGCAGCTTCTCGTTGGCGAACTGGCGCACGTCCTCGATCGTCTCGAGCAACTGGCCGACGCCGCGGTGGCTGAGTGCCTCGCACTGCAGCGGCACGATCACCGCCTCCGCCGCCGTCAGTCCGTTGATGGTCAGTACCCCCAACGACGGTGGGCAGTCGATCAGCACGGCGTCGTAGCGGTCCAGGACCGGTTCCAACGCCCGGGCGAGGACGTGCTCGCGGCCGGTGCGGCTCAAGAGGTGCACCTCGGCGCCGGCCAGGTCGATGGTGGCCGGCACGAGGTACAGCCCCGGGACGCCCGGGACGGCCTTGACGACCTCGGCCAGGCGGGACCGGCGCACCAGCACGTCGTGCAGCGACGAGTCCAGCGCGTCCGGATCGAAGCCGAGGGAGAAGGTCAGGCACGCCTGAGGATCGAGGTCGACCACGAGCACCCGGTGCCCCTGCTGGGCCAGCGCCACACCGAGCGACTGCACCGTCGTCGTCTTGGCCACGCCGCCCTTCTGATTGGCGACGGCGACGACCTTGACCATCGCCAGAGTCTAGGACCGATACCCGCGCCGTTCTCCTGGGCCACGGAGGCCGAGGAAGTGCACCGACCGGTGCAGGGTCGCGCTCCTATGAGTGGAAGGCGGCCTCCTCCTGGGACACGTCGGCGATCAGGTTGCCGAGCGCCAGGTTGACGTCCGAAAGGTGGTAGCCCCAGCTGGGGCCGAGCGCCGGCGAGTTCTTCACCGTCGGCCGCGGGTCGCCGGGCTCCGACGTCGTCGTGACCTGGAGCCAGGATGCCCCGTCGCTCTGCTCGCACTGCGCCGTGTACAGACCCGGGAACGCCACCCACGGCGTCGACACCAACAGATGGCGCACCTTGGCCGTCACCCGGGGGAACAGCGGGCTCAGACCGCCCGCCTGGGCCGAGAACGTCACCGGGTTGACGCAGGCCACCTGCTGGCCCGCCTTGGCATGCTGCTCCGACTGCAGGCTCACGCCTTGACCCGGGCGGCCGAACATGGCATCTGCCGGAGGAGGCGAGCCGAAGCTCGAGTAGGCGACGACGCATCCGGTCTGCACGGCGGCCCGGCAGGTGGGGATGTGCTGGAAGCTGCCGCCGACGTCGCGACCTTCCGGCACCTGCACGTTGCCCCCCAGGATGATGGCGGACACCATCTGCTTGCGCAGGGTCGCCGACGGGTCGACCTGCGTGCGCAGCAGCTCGACCAGCATGGCGGCACCCTGCGAGTGACCGATGAACACGACGGGCTTGCCGTCGTCGTCGTGGGCCAGGAAGTCCTTCCACGCCGAGAGCACACTGTCGTAGGCGGTAGCGATGACGGTGGGGCGGAACGCCGCGCCGTCCTTCAGCGCGCCCTCGGTCTCCTGGCGGTACATGGGCGCCCACACGTTGCAGACCTGAGAGAACTGCGAGGCCTGCGCCACCGCGGCGTCGATCTCGGGCGGCTGAATCGCCAGGTTGGCGTTGTTCCCCGGCTCTTGCGAGGACGTCGGGTACACGTAGAAGCAGTCGAACCGCGGCGCGGTCGGTGTCGGCGACGGAGTGGAGACGCTCGTGGTGCCCTGTGCCGTGACGGTCGTCGTGGCACGGTCGTAGGCGCACGGGTCGCTCGGCTGGCCGGGCTCGCACAGCCAGACCGTGGAGGACGCGGCGCCGGTCGCCCGTGCCGCCGCTGCTGCGCCGGGCGCCGGGCCCATGACCGGCACCAGCACGCAGAGGAGGCCCGCTGCGGCGGCGGCCAGGGCCGGGGACGATGCTCGGCGTCGGGGCCCGGTGCGCGTGTGCGTCAGCGTGGCCATCTCCACCGTCCTCCCCGGCTCCGAGGGCCCGCGGGCCCGAATTCCGCCGGTCAGGTTAGGGGGTTGGGCTCCAGCCGTGCGGACACCGCCGGCCGGTCACGGCGTGCGGCCTGCGCCGGACCCGGGGACAGAGACGTGCGGCCGAGCGCATAGGGTCGAGCGCAGCCCGTACAGCAGTGCCGTCCTCTCGCGGGTGACGGCACACGCCCGGCAACAGGAAGCATCGAACAGGAAGAGCGACGTGGCAGTTGTCCGGATGAACCAGAAGATCGTGGTCGGCGCCGTCTTCGTGTCCGCCATGTTCATGAACATCATGGACATCACGATCGTCAACGTCGCGCTGCCGACGATCGGTCGTGACTTCCACATCCCACCGACGGCCGTGGACGGGGTCGTCATCGCCTACCTCGTCAGCCTGGCCGTGTTCATTCCCGCGTCGGGATGGCTCGGTGACCGCTTCGGCGGCAAGCGCGTGCTGCTGACGGCCATCGTCGTCTTCACGGTCGGCTCCGTGCTCTGCGGCCTGGCCCAGAACATGACCCAGCTCGTGGCCTTCCGGGTCCTACAGGGCGCGGGCGGCGGCATGATGGCCCCGGTCGGCATGGCCATGCTCTTCCGCGTCTTCCCACCGGCGGAGCGGGTGCGGGCCGCCAGCATCATGACCGTGGGGACGACGCTCGCCCCGGCCATCGGCCCGGTGCTCGGCGGCTTCCTCGTGACCGACTTCTCCTGGCGGTGGGTGTTCTTCGTGAACCTGCCCATCGGCATCGTCGCCGTCCTCTTCGGCGCGCTGTTCCTGGAACGGACGGGCACGATCGACGCCGGCCGCTTCGACATCCCGGGGTTCATCCTGGGCGGCGCGGGGCTGGGACTGCTCATGTACGGCATCTCCGAGGGCCCCCTGAAGTCCTGGTCGTCGACCGACGTCATCGTGAGCTGCGTGACCGGCGCGGCCCTGCTGGGCGCCTTCGTCGCGGTCGAGTTGCGCACGACCCGACCCATGGTGGACCTGCGCCTGCTCAAGGAGCGGCTGTTCCGCTCGACCAACGTGGTCATGTTCCTCGCCGCGGCGGCCTTCCTCGGGATGCTGTACCTCATCCCGCTCTACTTCCAGGACGCCCGCGGGCTGACCGCCCTGCAGTCGGGTCTCTCCACCTTCCCCGAGGCGTTCGGCGTCATGATCGGCGCGCAGTTCGCCAGCCGCCTCTTCTACCCCCGCATCGGCCCGCGCCGTCACGTCACCGGGGGCCTGCTCGGCCTCGCGCTGTGCATGCTGGCACTGACCCAGATCTCGGTGACCACCAACCTCTGGTTCATCCGGGCACTGATGTTCGGGCTCGGGTTCATGATGGCCCAGGTCATGGTCCCCAACCAGGCCGCCTCGTTCGCCATGATCACCCCGGAGTCGATGGGCCGCGCGTCGACCTTCTTCAACACGATGCGCCAGGTCGGGAGTGCGACGGGTGTCGCGATCCTCTCGACCGTGTTGATCGGCGTGGGGTCGACCCAGGCGAGCGGCGGCTCGACCGCGCCCGACATGACCGCGTACCATCTCGCCTTCTTCACGGCGGCGCTGTTCGCACTGGTGGCCGCCGGCTTCTCCCTGACCATCCACGACAGCGACGCGGCCGAGACGATCGTGCGGCGCCCTTCCAGGCGCAGGCCCGCCCGCCCCACACCCCGGACCACGTCTCCCGTTCCCCAGGGCGCCGACGCGTGAGCGCGCCGCTCAACGTGTGCGTCTTCTGCGGATCGAGCCCGGGCGCGAGCCCCTCCTTCGCCGTGGCGGCCCGACGTCTCGGTGCCGGGCTGGCCGGACGCGGCATCGGGCTCGTCTACGGGGGCGCCTCGGTCGGCCTCATGGGCGTGGTGGCCGACGCGGCCCTCGCCGCGGGTGGGCGGGCCACCGGTGTGATCACCGAGTCACTGGCCGGACACGAGATCGCGCACTCGTCGTTGGACGACCTGCACGTGGTATCGACGATGCACGAGCGCAAGGCCCTCATGGCCGAGCTGTCCGACGCCTTCGTCATGCTGCCGGGTGGGTTCGGCACCTGCGA
>CAYWDQ010000195.1:0-4782 GCA_964457065.1 uncultured Acidimicrobiaceae bacterium
CTTGCGGGCACCAGCCCCTCAAGCTGGCGCGTCTGCCTATTCCGCCACTCCGACGGGCGTACGACTGGGTCGCAGCGTCCGGAGATCGTAGCGCGCGGCCAAAGGCCCACTTCAGCGCCCCCAGAGTGCGGCCCGGGGGCCGATAGCGCTTATTGACCGGGGAGCGACGGCGTGGTGTTGCTGGTGGACTCGGGTGCCCGGACCGCCCACAGCTGCGCGAACCATAGGAGGCTTGGGCTCCGGGGCATCGCCGTAACGCCGCCGATCGTCCGGCTCCACACCAGGACCGTCGGCTCGGCGAAGAGCGGCAACGAGACCATGTCGTCCCACAGCATGGTGTCCGCCTGGTTGTAGACGGTGGCCGCCGTGTCCAGGTTCAGCTGCTGCGAGGCCGTCTCCACCAGCTTGTCGAACTGGCTGTTGGAGTAGCCCGTCCAATCCTGTGACCCGTTCTTGCCCGCCGGCCCGAGGAGCGTCGTGTACCACGCCATGGTCTGGCTCATGTACGGCGTGAAGTTCACCGGCAGCACGGCCAGGTCGGCGAACCCGGCCGCGAGGGCCTCGCCCGTTTCGGTCGCGCCATCCACCGGGAGCAGCGTCGTGTCCAGGCCCGCCGCCTCCAGCTCGGCCCGGATCGTCGGGGCCGCCGTGGACGCCCAGGGATCGTCGGAGTCGTAGATCATGTGCAGCTGGAACGGCGCGCCGAAGGCCGAGTGATAGTACGGATCGCCCGGGGTCTTGACCAGGCCCGAGGCCGTTATGTACGCGGCCGCCTGCGCCGGCACCGGTGTCACCGGGAAGTTCACGCTCCCGCCGGCGCCGATCACCGTGGTCGAGGTCGACGACGTCGGGGGCGGGATCGTCGTGGTCGGCGAGCCGGTCGAGGCCGGCTTGTAACTCTGCTGCCCCTGCACCGAGAGGTGGCTGTTCCCCGGCTCGACCCCCGGCGCCGCCCAGCTCACCTGTTGGTTGACCAGGTCCTGGCGATTGATGGTCAGGGCGATGGCATAGCGGAGGTCAGGCGACAGGTCTGACTCGAGCGAGCTCGCCATGTCCAGCTGCAGCAGCGTCGCCGAGGTGTCCACCTCGCTCTGTGCTCCCGGCAGCCCCGTCATCTGGGTCAGGAAGGACTGCGTCACCGTGCTGGGCTCCGCCACCTGCACGTAGCCCGATGCCATCCACTGGGCCAGCTGCGCCGTCGACGACGCGACGTGGATCGTGATGGAGCGGGCATTGGCCGGTGTCCCCCACCACCTGGGGTTCTGCACGAGGGTGATCGCCTGGGGTGTCACCGTCGTGATCTTGAACGGCCCGCCCGACAGGTCGATGTCGGGGTTCACGGTGGTGCAGCTCGGGTTCCAGCCCGTCTTCTCCATCACGTGGGCCGGCACGAGATTGGCGAAGAGCATCTGCCAGTCGGCGAACGTGGTCTTGAACTTCACCGTGACGGTGCGCCCCCCGTTGGACCCGGTCACCGACGCGATGTCCCGGTAGCCGGCGATGCTCGCCACCTCGTCGGTCGGCACGTCCGGGTCCCCGCGTTGTTGCTCCCAGGCGTATTTGAAGTCGGCCGCGGTGATGGCGACACCGTCGGACCACACCGCCTTGGGGTTCAAGGTGTAGACGATGGTCTGGGGACTGATGCTGATCGGCTCGGCGGACACGATCAGTTCCGAGTTGGACGTGGGCGTCCCGGCGCTGTCCACCACGTCCGGGATGAACGGGCTGGGCAGCACGGCGCCCAGGACCGTCTGCGTGCCCGGCGTGTCGCCCGCCGGCGTGTTGGGGTTGCACCCCGTCGGGCTCTCGGTCATGCCGAAGGAGATGCTGCCGCCGGCCACCCCGACATAGGTCACCGTCGTGCCACCGCCGCCGCTACCGCCCCCACACGCCGCAGCCGACAGCGCCAGTGCTCCGAGCCCGCCGATCAGCCCTCGCCACCGGGGGCGTCGGCCCCGGCCCGTCACTGCAGTCGGAGATCCAGGGTGACCGTGGCGAAGGCGAAGATGATGGCCACAGTGACGGTGATGCGGTCGAGGTTCCGCTCGACCACCGTCGAGCCCTGGGCCGCCGCGCCGACGCTGCCGCCGAACATGTCGGACAGCCCGCCGCCCTTCCCGCTGTGCATGAGGATGAGGAAGATGAGCCCGAGCGCGGCGAGCACCTCGATGACGACGTAGACCCAGGTCACTGCGTCAAAGGTTGCCAACATCAACACGGAGAGCCTCCCACTCGCGGCGGATCGGGCCTTAACGGCCTAGGAACGGTAGCAGGCGGCGGCGGCCCGAATGATGTCAGTGAAACCCGCCGCCTCCAGGCTCGCCCCCCCGACAAGGAGGCCGTCCACGTCCGGTTCTGCCATCAGGTCGGATGCGTTCTCCCCGTTCACCGACCCGCCGTACTGAATTCGCACCGTCCCCGCCGCCGTCTCACCCCCGACCTTGGCCACCAGCGAACGGATGAACACGCAGGCGTCCTCGGCGTCCACCGCCGTGGCGGCCTTCCCGGTGCCGATGGCCCAGATCGGCTCGTAGGCGATCACCAGCCCCCCCACGACCTCGGCACTGAGACCCGACAGCGCAGCCAGCACCTGTTCCTCCAGGAGGCTCTCGGTCTGCCCCCGGTCGCGCTGCTCCTCGTTCTCCCCCACGCAGAGCACGGGTGTCATGCCGTTGCGCAGGACCGCCCGGAGCGTCGCCGCCACCGTGGCGTCGTCCATACCGAACAGCGTCCGCCGCTCCGAGTGCCCGACGATCACGTAGGCGGTCCCGAGCCGGGCCAGCATGCGCGGGCTCACCTCCCCGGTGCGTGCCCCGGAATCCTCGTCGGAGCAGTGCTGCGCGCCGAGCGCCAGCGGGAGGCGCTCCTTCTCCACCAGCGTCTGCACGGTGCGCAGGTCGGTGAAGGGCGGGTGCACCGACACCTCGACGCGGGCCACGTCCTCGGGCTTCAGCCGCAATCCGAGGTCGCGCACGGTGTGCAGCGCCTCGATGTGGTCGTGGTGCATCTTCCAGTTCCCGCTGACCAGCGGGCGGCGGTCCGTCACTCCCGGGGAGCGTTGGGGGCGTTGCGGAGGGCGTCGATCCCCGGCAGGTGCCCCTCGAGCTCAATGAAGGACAGTGAGGCCCCGCCGCCGGTCGAGAGGTAGCCGATCTTGTCGGACAGCCCGAGCTCGTCCAGCGCGCTGGCGCTGTCGCCGCCGCCCACGACGGAGAAGCCGGGGCAGTGCGCCACCGCCTCGGCGACGATCCGGGTGCCCTCGGCGAAGCGGTGGTCCTCGAACGCGCCGAGCGGGCCGTTCCACAGCACTGTCCCCGCGGTGGCGACCTCCTGGGCGAAGGCGGCGGCCGTCTCGGGGCCGATGTCCAGGCCGGTCCAGCCGTCGGGGAGGTCGCCTTCGATCACCTTGACGCTCCCCCGCGGCCCGTGACCGTCGGCGGGCGGTCCCAAGGTCCCCCCGGGCTCCAGGGCCCGGGTGTCGGTCGGGAGCACGATGCGGATCCCCGAGTCGAGAAGGTTGCGGCACTCCTCGAGGTGACCGGGGTCGAACATCGAGTTCCCGACGGCCTGCCCCTTGGCCGCCAGGAAGGTGAACGCCATGCCGCCGCCGATGACCAGCGTGTCGACCTTGGTCGCCAGGACCTTGAGCACGTCCAGCTTGTCGGCCAGCTTGGCGCCACCCACGATGGCGACGAAGGGCCGCGCCGGGTCCTCCAGGAGCCCTCCGAGGATCTCGACCTCCTTGGCGAAGCGCAGCCCCGCCGCGCTCGGCAGGAACTGTGGCGGCCCCACGATCGAGGCATGGGCGCGGTGGGCGGCGCCGAAGGCCTCGTCGACGTAGGCGTCGAAGCCCGCAATGAGGCGCTGCACGAAGGCCGGGTCGTTGGCCTTCTCACCCGGGTCGAAGCGCAGGTTCTCGGTCAGCCCGATCCCCGGGCACAGCGTCTCGAGACGTTGGCGCACCGGGTCCATCTCCCAGCGCGGGTCCGGCGCCCCGGCCGGGCGGCCGAGGTGCGAGGCCGCCACGACGTCCGCGCCCTCGTCCTGGAGCCGGCGCAGCGTCGGCAGGGCCGCCGTGATCCGGAAGTCGTCGGCCACGGTGGCCCGCCCGCGCACGCCGATGTGCAGCGGCACGTTGAAGTCGACCCGCACGAGCACGCGCTTCCCGTCGACGTCGGGGAGATCCCCGAGGAGCGGGATGCCGCGCAGCGGGTCCATGCTGTGCTCAGCCCCCGACCAGCACGGCGAGGTCGACCAGGCGGTTCGAGTAGCCCCACTCGTTGTCGTACCAGCCGTTGACCTTCACCAACGACAGGTCCTCGCCGACCGGCATCACCAAGGTGAGCCCGGCGTCGAAGGTGCACGAGGCCGGCGACCCGACGATGTCGCTCGAGACGATGGGGTCCTCCGTGTAGTCCAGCACCCGGTCAAGCGGCGGCTTGGCCGCCGCCTCGGCGAAGGCGGCGTTGACCTCGACGACGGACGGGTTGCCCTTGACGACCGCCGTGAAGTCGGTGATGGAGCCGACGGGCAGCGGGACCCGCAGCGAGATCCCGTCCAGTCGGCCCTTCATCGACTCCAGCACGAGGCTGGTCGCCTTGGCCGCGCCCGTCGTGGTCGGCACGATGTTGACGGCCGCCCCCCGGGCGCGGCGCGGGTCCTTGTGGGTCAGGTCGAGCAGGTTCTGGTCGTTCGTGTAGGCGTGCACCGTCGTCATGAGCCCGCTGACGATGTCGAAGGCGTCGTCGACCACCTTGACCATCGGGACGAAGCAATTCGTCG
>CAYWDQ010000196.1:0-4720 GCA_964457065.1 uncultured Acidimicrobiaceae bacterium
GCCCGGTCGGGTCGGGCAGGGCAAGCACTTGGAGCCAACGACGGAGACGACGAAATGACCTGGGATTACGAGTTGTTCATTGACGGAGCGTGGACCTCTGAAGGGGCGGAGGGATCGATCGACGTCCTCGACCCTGCCACCGAGGAGGTGGTCGGCTCGGTCCCGGAGGCCACGACCAAGACGGCCCTGCGCGCTATCGAGGCGGCCCGCCGCGCCTTCGACGAGGGCCCGTGGCCCTACATGAAGCCGTCGGAGCGGGCCGCCAAGTTGACCGCGATGGCCGAGATCCTGGAGGCGCGGGCCGGTGACCTCCGCGAGCTGATCATCGCCGAGACGGGATCGACGGGGTTCCTCACCGACGCCATTCAGGGCGCCGGGTCGATCGGGATGCTGCGTTCGAACGCGGCTCTCGCCGAGCACTCGTTCCCCTGGGTCGAGAACAACCCGCCGACGGGTGGCCCCACCGGGGTGGGCGGTAGCGCCCTCGTCCGTGAGCCCATCGGTGTGGTCGCAGCCATCACGCCGTTCAACTTCCCCTTCATGCTCAACATCGTGAAGGTGGCGCCGGCCCTCGCAACCGGCTGCACCGTGGTCCTCAAGCCGCACCCCTGGACGCCCCTCGACGCGATGATGATCGCCGAGGCCGCCGCCGCGGCGGGGGTCCCTCCGGGCGTGCTCAACGTCATCACCGGGCACGGTGAGGTGGGCGACGAGCTGACCTCGAACCCGATGGTCGACATGGTGACCTTCACCGGCTCCACGGCGACCGGCCGGCGCATCATGGCCTCGGCAGCGGGCACGGTGAAGCGCGTCCAGCTCGAGCTCGGTGGCAAGAGCGCCACCGTCGTGCTGGGCGACGTCGGCGAGGACTACGCCCGGACCATCGGCTTCGGCCAGGTGCTGGCGCACTGTGGCCAGGGCTGCGTGCTGCACACCCGCCTGCTGCTGCCCGATCGGCTGCTGCCGGCCTACAAGGAGGGGTTGGAGGCGATGCGGCCGCTCATCACCATCGGCGACCCCCGGAACGACGGCACCGTTCTCGGGCCGCTCATCCGGGAGCAGCAACGGCAGCGGGTCGAGGGGTACGTGGCCTCGGGCATAGAGCAAGGGGCGGAGCTGCTCTGCGGGGGAAAGCGCCCCGACGGCTTCGACAAGGGGTTCTATTACGAGCCGACGGTCTTCGTGAGCTCCAACGACACCAGGATCGCGCAGGAGGAGATCTTCGGCCCGGTGCTCACGGTCGTGCCCTACTCCGGCGAGGACAACGACGCCGTCCGGCTGGCCAACGACTCCGTCTACGGCCTGGGTGGCGGTGTGGTGTCGACGTCGGACTCACGGGCCTTCAACGTCGCCCGCCAGATCCGGGCCGGCCTCGTCACGGCGCAGAAGGTCGGTTCCGAGCCGCTCTCGGACCTGGGCCCGGGCGGCGGCCAGGGGCCCGGGTGGGGCGCCGACCTGAAGGGCATCGGCCAGAGCGGGGCGTTCGGCGGCTACAAGCAGTCCGGGCTCGGCCGCGAGTGGGGACGCCACGGGCTGGAGGACTTCACCGAGGTCAAGAACCTGGTCTGGAGCTGACGGACATCGTGGTGGGGGCGCTCGAGGGGAAGGTCGCGGTGGTCACGGGCGCCTCGAGCGGCTCGGGTCTCGGCGTCGCGCGACGCTTCGGGGAGGAAGGGGCCACGGTGGTGATGCTCGCCCGAGGCGGCGAGCGGCTCGAGAAGATCGCGCCGACGGTCGGTGGGGGCGGGGTCCCCATCGTGACCGACGTGGGCGATCCGCGCAGCGTCGAGCGGGCCTTCAGCGAGATCGGCGATCGGTTCGGCCGCGTCGACGTCCTCGTGAACAACGCCGCCGTCTACCGGCCCTGCCGCGTCGAGCTCCTCAGCGACCTCGACATCGGGCAGCAGATCGCCACCAACTTCGCCGGGCCGGTGCACACGTGCCGGGCGGCCATCCCGCTGCTGCGCGCCGCCGGCGGGGGCGACATCGTCAACACGTCCAGCGAGTCGACGCTGCACCCCTTCCCCATGCTGTCCATGTACGTCGCCACCAAGGCCGCGCTCGAGGCCTTCGCGCTCGTCCTGGCCCAGGAGGTCCGCGACGACGACATCCGGGTCACGACTGTGATCCAGGGCGGGACCAACGGTGCCGGTAGCGGGTCGACGGACTGGGAGTGGGACCCCGAGCACGGTGCGGCCGCGATCGACCTGTGGACCAAGACGGGCCTGATCTCGGAGGCCTACGGCCGCAACGGGGGACAAGAGGTGGCGGCCGTCGGCGACGTGCACGTCTTCATCGTCACCCGGCCCCGGACCCAGAAGATGGACACGGTCTACTGCCGCAGCTTCTGATCATCGACACCCTGGCAATCACCGACACGAGGAGGAACACATGGCTGGACGCGTAGAGGGCAAGGTCGCATTCATCACCGGGGCGGCGCGGGGGCAGGGGCGAGCCCACGCCATCCGCATGGCCCAGGAGGGGGCGGACATCATCGCCGTCGACATCTGCCGCCAGATCGAGTCCAACAACTACCCGCTCTCGACACCCGAGGACCTCGCGGAGACCGAGCGCGCCGTCAAGGAGCTGGGCCGCCGCATCGTGGCCCGCCAGGCCGACGTCCGCGAGCGTTCCGAGCTGCGCGACGCGCTCGGGGCGGGGATCACCGATCTCGGACGGCTCGACATCGTCGTCGCCAACGCCGGCATCCTCCCCATGGCCCTGGGTGAGCCGGAGCCCTCCGACTTCGTCGACGCCACCGACGTCGACCTCCTGGGTGTGATGAACACGGTCGCCGTCGCCCTCCCGCACATTGCCGACGGAGGCTCCATCATCGTGACCGGGTCCACCGCCGGCCTCATGCCCGGCACCACCGACAATCCGGTCATGGGTCCTGGCGGCGACGGGTACGGGTGGTCCAAGAAGACCCTCGTCGGGTACAGCGAGCAGATGGCCCGGCACCTCGCCTCCCGGTTCATCCGCGTCAACACGATCCATCCCACCAACTGCAACACCCACCTGCTCCACAACGAGGGCCTCTACAAGATCTTCCGCCCCGACCTCGAGAACCCCACCCGCGAGGACGCCGAGCCGGCCTTCAACTTCTTCCAGGCCATGCCCATCCCCTACATCGAGCCCGAGGACATCGCCAACCTGGCACTCTTCCTGGCCAGCGACGAGTCCCGCTACATCACCGGGCAGCAGATCCGCGTCGACGCCGGCTCGCTGCTGAAGTTCCCCAACGGCCCCGCCGGCTGATCAGCGCGTCCACACAGAAAGGCCGATGGGCATGACCACCACGTCTTCGGAACACGAGATCTACTACGACCCGTACGACTTCGACATCGACGCGGACCCGTACCCGGTGTGGAGGCGGATGCGCGACGAGGCACCGCTCTACTACAACGAGAAGCACGACTTCTACGCCTTGAGCCGCTTCGACGACGTCCGTGAGTGCATCACGGACTGGAAGACGTACATCTCGGGCAAAGGGTCGGTGCTCGAGCTCATCAGGAGCGGCATGGAGATCCCGCCGGGCATCATCCTGTTCGAGGACCCGCCCGCACACGACGTGCACCGGGGCCTGCTGAGCCGGGTCTTCACGCCCAAGCGCATGACCGAGATCGAACCGCAGGTGCGGAACTTCTGTGCCCGTGCACTCGACCCGCTGGTGGAGGTGGGCAGGTTCGACTTCATCCACGACCTGGCCGCGGACATGCCGATGCGGGTCATCGGCATGCTGCTCGGGATCCCCGAGGACGACCAGGAGGCGATCCGTGACGAAATCGACGAGGGCATGCGGCTCGAGGAGGGCACGGCACCGGATGCAGACCAGCAGGGCCTCGGGGTCATGGACGGCAGCCGCTACGCCGAGTACATCGATTGGCGGGCCGACCATCCCTCCGACGACCTGATGACCGACCTGCTGAATGCCGAATTCGAGGACGCCACCGGGACGTTGCGGAAGCTGACGCGAGACGAGATCCTCAACTACATCGGACTCCTCGCCGCCGCCGGCAACGAAACCACGACGCGCCTCATCGGCTGGGCCGGCAAGGTGCTGGCCGAGCATCCCGATCAACGCCGCGAGCTGGCCGGCGACCGGGGGCTCGTTTCCGGCGCCATCGAGGAGCTGCTGCGTTACGAGTCCCCTTCGCCGGTCCAGGCCCGCTACGTCACGCGCGACGTGGAGCACTACGACGAGAAGGTGTCCGAGGGAAGCGTGCTCCTCCTCATGAACGGTGCCGCCAACCGGGACGAGCGCAAGTTCGACGACCCTGACCGCTTCGACATCCATCGCAAGCAGCAACAGCACTTGGCCTTCGGCTATGGGATCCACTTCTGCCTCGGCAGCCACCTGGCGCGGTTGGAGGGCAGGATCGCGCTGGAAGAGGTCCTCGAGCGGTTCCCGAGCTGGGAGGTCGATTGGGACAACGCGGTGCGCGCCCACACCTCGACCGTGCGTGGATGGGAGTCGCTGCCGGTCAGCGTGCGATAGCTGCACCCACGGCGGGGTCGCTCGGCCTGGTGCATTCGTGCTCTTTGCCGAGCCCCACACCCGCCGTCACCAGGTATTGGGACTTTGGTCCCTCCTGCAATGGTCTTTCGGCCCTACGGGTGACTGCCGTCCGCTCCGACACTTGACCTATCGGTCCAACGTCAGGAGCAAGTCATGCAACGAAAGTTCTTCGATGTCTTCGCAAGCGCCATCGGTTTGGTG
>CAYWDQ010000197.1:0-4670 GCA_964457065.1 uncultured Acidimicrobiaceae bacterium
GCTGCTGGCGGCCGTCGTCGTCTACTTCGTCTACCTCTTCATCAACCACGAGGGGAGCGGGCGGACGACCAGCAACATCTTCACGGCGATGCACATGACGGGTTCCGAGGTCCTGCTCACGAACGTCGTGGTGGTGATCGTGGGTATGGCGATCGGCTCCATCGGCTCCGCCATCGCGATCCGCCGCTTCCTCGACGTCTGAGCCGGAGCGCCCGGCCTCAGCCGCCGGCGTCAGCGGGCGCGCAGAGGTAGAAGCGCAAGGTACGCCCATCGATGACCCTGTCGGCGAGCGAGTGCGCGGGCGGGCAGTGCGCGAGGGCCCACAAGATGTCGGGGTTGCGAGTGCGCGGCATCACGGCGGCCAGCACCAAGGTGACCCGCCCGCTGCGCACGTCGCCGACGAACTGCGCCCGCGTCGTGCTGGGCACGCGCCCGCTGAAGCCGCCGACGGGGAGGAATTCCCGCCCCGTGTCGAAGATGGGTCCGCTCGACAGCGCGGACGTCTCGTTGGTGACGACGCTCACGGAAGGGGCGACCCTCGATGCGGCCCGGACCAGCCCGGCCGCGGCGGCGGCCGCGCTCGCCGCGCCCGCGTGCTCCTGCTCGTTGAGTGCGGCGGGCTGGTAGGGCGAGTCGAAGGGCCCCTGGGCGGCCACGACCACAGTGCCCGACGCCCACGCCGAGCCCACGAAGAGCGCCAAGGCCGACAGGGCCACCCCGGTGACGGCCACCCAGGCCGGGTGCGCCCGGAGGAGCGACCATGTGGTGACCGCGACCGCCGCCAGTGCGAGCACCAGCGTGCTGGCCTCCACCCACGGCCGGACGCCGGCGCCCGTGGGCAGCAGATACAGGGCGTAGGCAGTGCCGGCCAGCACCGTGCCCAGCAGCACCGCCCGCGTGGACCGGCGCGCCCGGAGCCGCCAGGCGACGGCGAGCCCCATGCCGCAGAGCGCGGCGATCGGCGGCGCGAACGCCGCCAGGTAGTAGGAGTTGATGAAGTTGGAGGACGCAAAGAAGCACCAGGTGAAGACCATCCAGGCCGCCCATAGGACGGCGGCCGCCCGCAACGGGTCGGTGCGGGGCCTGTGCCGGCGGGTGATGAGGATGCCTCCGAGCGCGACCGCCGCCGGAACGAGCATCCAGTCACTGTCCCTCCCGAGGCCGCCGTCGAGGAAGCGGCCGGGTCCCTGCGGGAGGGCGACCGTCTCCGGCGTGCCGCTGCTCGCCTCGACCGGCGACGGTGCCGGACTGCAGCCGGTCTGATCGAGCGTGTTGCCCGTGAGCCGGTCGGTGCCGTTGTAGAGGAAGACCTGGCTGAAGACGGAGTTGTCGCAGCTGCCGTCCACGTAGGGCCGGTCGTGGGCCGGGACGGCGGTCACGACGAGCATCCAGGACAGCGACACCACGAGCGCCACCAGTGCGGCGAGAACGACGTGCCCGATACGCCGGGCGAGAACCGGCGCCGGCGCCGCCAGCAGGTACGCCAGGAAGAGGGCCGGCAGCACGAGCCAGGCCTGGAGCATCTTGGCCTGGAAGGCCAGACCGACCCACACCCCGGCGACGAGCAGGTGCGCCAGACGGCCCGTCGTGAACGCCGCCGTGGTGGCGTCGGCCGCCAGCACCAGCAACAGGATCAACAGCGAGTCCGAGATGTTGCCCCGGTTGAGCAGGATCGTCACGGGCGTGGCCGCCAGGACCGCCGCGGCGACGAGCCCGGCCCCTGCGCCGGCGACGCGCCGGACGGCTCGGTAGAGCACGAGCACGGTGAGGGTCCCCTCGACGGCCTGGGGCAGCACGATGGCCCAGACGTGGAAACCGAACAGGCGAACCGACAGCGCCTGCACCCAGAACGCGCCGGGCAGCTTGTCGATCGTGACGGTGCCCCAGGGGTCGAAGGCGCCGAAGAAGAAGTTGTGCCAGCTCTGGGACATGCTGCGCACCGCGGCGCCGTAGAACGTCTCGAGCGTCGCGTTGTCCATGCCCCACGCGTAGGAGAGCGCGGCCAGCGCGGCCACCACGAGCAGGAGGGGACGGGCCCATCCGGGCTGATCGGGTGGCGAGCGCCAGAACCGCCAACGCCCCTCACGCGTCGCGGGCAGGCCGGACGGGGGGGCGTCGTCGGCCGCGGCCGGTGCCTGGAGCGTGAGCCCCCCGACTGCATCCCCCATACTGAGGGCAACCTACCCCGTCATGGGACGCGTCGGGGTGCCATATGGTTGCGGTGCCGTGTCGGTCCGTGCGCCCGTTGCACGAGGCGCACGGACCGGGAACGTACGAGTGGGGGACCGAAAGGGGCGACGGATGACCGGTAGCGTTGGCCCTGTGTCCAACGGCTCGGGGCCGGACCGGTCGCAGTCGCGTTTCTTCTGCAACGTGCCCCGCAAGATCTCGCTCGTCTTCTTCGTCGTCGCGTTCTCCGCGCTGGTCATCGGCGGAGGGTTCGCGGAAATCAGCTCGGACGGCGCGCCCACCTCGCTCGAGACGGCGATCGTGCGCTACATCATCGTGGGGTCGCTGGTCGTCGCCGTGACGGCGTACGTGATCGGCGGCCGTCTGCAGGCGGACCGGCCGGAGTAGGAGTTCGGCCCAGAACTCGGGGTCCGTCCCACCCGCACACCGATCTGCGCCAGACTGTCGCGATGGGGCGAGCTGGTGACAAGGCGAGGAAGCCGAGGCGGCGCCTGTCCAAGGTGCCCAAGTACGAGGAGCCGAACAGCATTCCCGCCGCGGGCCTCACCGGCAGCAGTGGGGGACCCTTCGGATCGCGCTACGGGCATTCGGCCGACCACCATCATCAGAAGCCCCCGAGCCGCTTCGGTGCGTTCGTCCTGCGCTGCCTCGGGGCGAAGCCGAAGCCGTAGCGGCCTCCGCCGCGGGATCGTCGCCCGCAGCAATGTCGCCGGCAAGGTTCGCGGCAACGAGCCGTGCCCACGCTGCGTCGCGACCCTCGGAACGAGGGGCGTGACGAAAGCGAGGAATCACATGGCCAACACAACGACGATCACCGGGAACCTCACCCGCGAGCCGGAAATCCGCTACACGCGGGAGGGACAGGCGACGGCCCAGCTCGGGGTCGCCGTCAACCGTCGCTGGCAGGACCGGACGACCCAGGAGTGGCAGGAGTCGACGTCGTTCTTCGACGTCGTGTGCTGGCGTGACCTGGCCGAGAACGTGGCGCTCAGCCTGACGAAGGGCATGCGGGTCGTGGTCACGGGCCGGCTGGAGCAGCGCACCTGGGAGACCGAGGAGGGTGAGCACCGCTCGAAGGTCGAGATCACCGCGGACGAGGTCGGACCGAGCCTCCGGTTCGCCACGGCCGACGTCCAGCGGGTGGAGCGCCGCGGCGCGGTGACGCAGCCCGACGGCGAGGAGGGGTCCGTCCCCGGCGCGCTGTCGGTCGAGGCGTGAGTGTCGCCCTGGCTGATCGTCATCGTGGGCTGGCCGGCCGTCACGTCCGCCGTGGCGGGCCTGACGGCACACCCGGTGACCGATGCGACCGTTGCGGCTGCGACCGCGCTGGCTCTGGGGATCGGCCTGCTGCTGCGGCTCCGCTCCCGGGAGCGCCCGGGCCGCCGATCGACTTCTTGAAGGACGAGGTCGTCGAGATCTGCGGCGCTCTCGCACTGGGTGGCTCGCTGCTGCGCCGGCTCGGGCTCTGCACCGAGGCCGCTCGCCTCGAGGTGCTGTTCGGCGCGGTGGAGGCGCGACTGGCCGAGACTCAGCTGCCGGTCGGATCCCCCCCGGTGTCGGGCTCGTAGGTGAGGGAGAGCGAGTTGACGCAGTAGCGCAGCCCGGTGTCGGTGGGGCCGTCGGGGAACACGTGTCCCAGATGCCCCCCGCAGCGGGCGCACAGGATCTCGGTGCGGGTCATGCCGAAGCCGCGGTCGGATCGCTCGATGACGGTCCCGGCCGAGCGGGCACGGTCGAAGCTCGGCCAACCCGTCCCGGATTCGAACTTCGCGTCGGTGTCGAACAACTCGGCACCGCAACCGGCGCACCGGAAGACGCCCTCTCCCTCGACGTGCAGCAACTCTCCGGACCAGGCTGGCTCGGTACCGGCCCGGCGCAGCACCGCGTAGCGCTCCCGCGCCAGCTGCTCCCGCCATTCCTCGTCCGTCTTCGTGACCTCGTAGGTCGACCCGTCGTGCTTCTTGCGCGTGAACATGACGCACCTCTTTCCCATCTGTGCAACCGGTACGCGGTCGGGAGTATTTCCACCTCGCGGTCCGCAGACGTCGTGGTCAGGCCGCCAGCCGGGCTGCCGCGCTGCCCATGAGGAAGAGGAAGTTGTCGGCGTAGAACTGCCGGCGCACGTCCTCGCTGGCGTCGCCGAGCGAGGCCTCGAAGCGCTCCAGGGGCTTGCGGCCGCCCTCGACGTGGGGGTAGTCCGAAGAGAACAGCACGAGGTCGGGTCCGGCCTGGGCCACGATCCAACCCACATCCTCCGTCGGGTAGGGGGTGAAGCGGACCTGCCGGTGCACGTAGTCACTGGGTCGCAGCGTGAGCGCCTGCAGGCGGTCCTCGTGGCGACGGAAGGCCTCGAAGGCGGACTCCATCTGCCGCAGCCAGGACGGCACCCAGACGGCGCCCTGCTCGATCACGCCGACGTGCAGGTCGGGGAACCTCTCGAGGACCCCGTCGAAGATCAGCGTTGCCAGGGTCTGGGCCGG
>CAYWDQ010000198.1:0-4476 GCA_964457065.1 uncultured Acidimicrobiaceae bacterium
GCGCCGCCGCCTCGTCCTTCTTGCCCGACAGGTAGAGGTCCTGGATCTCCGCCGCCTCCTTCTCGTAGCCGTAGCGGCACGCCAGCGCGTTGTAGAAGTTCCTCCCCTTGGCGCCCATCCCCCCGATGTAGAGGGCGGCCATGCCGCGCCCCAACTCGCGGATGGGCCCGACCTCGGACTCCTCGCCGATGGCCAGGATGCCACCGGCGGCGATCTGCAGCGTGCCGAGTGCGGGGTCCCGCTTGGCCGCGCCTCGCTCCAGCGCGGGGCCGAAGACCTCCTTGGCCTTGTCGGGGACGAAGAACAGCGGCAGCCACCCCTCCGCGATCTCGGCCGTCATGGCGACGTTCTTCTCCCCGAGCGCCGCCACCCAGACGGGGATGCGGGGCCGGACCGGGTGGTTGATCAGCTTCAGCGCCTTGCCCAGGCCGGTGCCCTGATCCGGTGGGAGCGGGATGTGGTACGCCGCCCCGTCGTGCGTCAGCGGCGCCTCGCGGGCCCACACGTCGCGGCAGATCTCGATGATCTCCCGGGTCCGGGTGAGCGGGCGGTCGTAGGGCACGCCGTGGAAGCCCTCGATCACCTGGGGCCCCGACGCGCCCAGGCCGAGCTGGCAGCGGCCACCCGAAATGGCATCGATGCCGGCGGCGGTCATCGCGATCAGCGTCGGTGTGCGGGTGTAGATGGGCAGGATGGCCGCGCCGATGTCCACCCGCTCCGTCTTGGCGGCCAGGTAGCCCATGTAGCTCGGCGCGTCGTAGCTGTACGCCTCGGCCACCCACACCACGTCGAGCCCCACCTTCTCGAGCTCGGCCGCCTGGCGCGCGGACTCGGCGAACCCGCCGGCGTAGCTCAGCTGCATGGACAGCTTCACGCGGTCCTCCCTTTCCTCGTCGGCACCTCGGTCGGAAACGAAAAAGAGTATCCTAAACTTCTCCCCTGTCCGGCCGCCCGTAGCATCGCAGCCATGGCGGGCCTCATCGAATTCGTCCTCTTCGACCTCGGTGGGGTGCTCGTCGACCCGGGCGGGGTGGGTCCGATGCGGGAGCTCAGCCGCATCGGCACCGACGAGGAGCTCTGGGCCCGCTGGCTGAGCTGCCGCTGGGTGCGCCGCTTCGAGGCCGGGCTGTGCTCGCCCGAGGAGTTCGCCGCCGGCGTGGTCGCCGACTGGGAGCTCGAGCTGGAGCCGGCCGCGTTCCTCGATGAGTTCGCCGGATGGGCCAACGCCCCCTACCCCGGGGCGCTCGAACTCGTCGCGGCGGTGCGCGACGACGTCGGCGTGGGCTGCCTCTCCAACACGAACGCGGTCCAATGGCACGCCAACTACGAGGCGACCGCGATCACCGGGGCGTTCGCGTTCCGCTTCCTCTCCTTCGAGCTGGGGCTGGTCAAGCCGGACCGCCAGATCTTCGAGGTGGTCGCGGCCCGCCTCCCGGTCCCGCCGGGCCGCGTGCTGTTCCTCGACGACAACGCCGCCAACGTCAACGGCGCGGCAGCGAGCGGGTTCGTGGCGCGTCATGTGCGCGGCGTCGAAGAGGCGCGCCGGGCGCTGGGCGCCGAGGGTGCCCTCGCCGGCTGAGTCGGGAGCGGGGGCAGGGGCGGGGCCGTGCGGGCCGGACCGGCGCCGGTCCGGTCGCGTGTGCCAACATGCCGCCATGGTTGCCAATGGCCCGAAGCTGCGTCTCCTGCCGCGCCTCGACGACAACGTCGCCTTCTACTGGACCTCCGGCGAGGACGGCGTGCTGCGGCTGCTGCACTGCAACGCCTGCGGGTTCTTCATCCACCCACCGGGACCGGTCTGCCCGCGCTGCCTCTCGCGGGACCTGGCCCCCGAGGCGGTCAGCGGGCGCGGCCACGTCGAGACGTTCACCGTCAACCACCAGCAGTGGATACCCGGGAGCGACCCCTACATCATCGCCTGGGTGTCGATCGACGAGCAGCCCGACGTGCGGCTCACCACGAACCTGGTCGACATCGAGCCCGACGACGTCCGCATCGGCATGCCGGTGCGCGTGGTCTTCGAGCAAGCAGAGGACGTGTGGCTCCCGCTCTTCACGC
Source organism: uncultured Acidimicrobiaceae bacterium (assembly GCA_964457065.1). GTDB lineage: Bacteria > Actinomycetota > Acidimicrobiia > Acidimicrobiales > RAAP-2 > Bog-473. Next base: position 2,059 of record CAYWDQ010000198.1, read on the forward strand.
CCGAGGGCGCGTCGTGAGCCCGACGCCGGTCGAGGAGCCTCTGGAGCGCCGGGCCGTCATCTCGGGCATCGGCCAGTCCGCCGTGGGGCGCCGCCTGGGTCGATCCGACCTCGACCTGACCGTGGAGGCGGCCCTGGCCGCCATCGCCGACGCCGGCCTCAGCCGTGACGACATCGACGGCCTCTCCACCTACCCCGGCATGGGTGCGGGCACGCCGGGCTTCGGCGGCCCGTCCTCGCCGGAGGTCCAGGACGCCCTGGGCCTCTCGCTCAACTGGCACGACGGCGGTGGCGAAGGGCCGGCGCAGATGCGGGCGGTCATGGCGGCCGCGCTCGCGGTGGCGGCCGGTCTGGCCCGCCACGTCCTCGTCTACCGGACCGTCACCGAGGGCACCGCGCAGGGCACCGGTGGCCGCCCGGGCATCGGTGGGTCCGGTGGCGGGCGTGGTGGCGCGCCCCGCTTCGGCAGCTTCATGCAGTGGTCGCTCCCCTTCGGGGCGGTGTCGGCCGCCAATTGGATCGCCATGGTCGGGCAGCGCCGGATGCACGAGTTCGGGTTGACCCGCGAGCAGCTGGGGCAGATCGCCCTCAACGGCCGCCGCAACGCCGCGCTGAACCCCAAGGCGATCTACACCGATCCCCTGTCGCTCGACGACTATCTCGCGGCGCGCATCATCACGACGCCGCTGTGCCTCTTCGACTGTGATGCGCCGTGCGACGGCTCGACGGCGGTCGTCGTCTCGCACCGCGACACCGCCGGCGACCTCGACCACCCGGCGGTCCACATCAACGCCCTCGGCACCGCGCTGCGCGGGCGCCCGAGCTGGGACCAGTTCGACGACATGACCTCCATGGCGGCCCGGGACGCCGCCGCTTCCATGTGGGAGCGCACCGAGCTCACGCCGGCCGACGTGGACACGGCACAGCTCTACGACGGCTTCTCCGTGCTGGCCATCGTCTGGCTCGAGGCGCTCGGGTTCTGCGCGCGGGGTGAGAGCGGGCCCTTCATCGAGGGCGGCGGCGCCATCGCGCGTGACGGCGTCCTGCCGCTGAACACGGCCGGCGGCCAGCTCTCGGGTGGACGGCTGCACGGGTTCGGGCTGATCCACGAGGCCTGTGTCCAGCTGCGCGGCGAGGGTGGGGAACGCCAGGTCGTGCGACCCGCGGGGCGTCTCCCCGAGGTGGCCGCCGTGGCCAACGGCGGCGGGCCCATCGCCGGCACCATGCTGTTGACCCGCGGCGTCGGCTGACCACCCGCCGCACCGCTCCCGCTCAGCCCGGCTTGGTCCCCGCCAGGTGGTGCGCCGCGCGCGCTGCCAGCGCGACCAGCGTCAGCGTCGGCCCGTAGCCGCTCGAGGTGACGAACACCGAGGAGTCGGCGACGACGACGTTGTCGAGCGCGTGCACCCGACCCCAACGGTCCACCACGGAGGTGCCGGGGTTGTCGCCCATGCGCGCCGTGCCGATGACGTGGCGGCTCTCGGGCACCGGCGTGGCGCCCACGCCGTGGTACGAGACCCCCGGGGAGGACGTGTGGAGCACCCACTCGGCGCCCATCTCCTCGAGCACCGACTGCAGGATCTTCCCGTGGTACTTGGACGCCGCCAGCTCGTGGCGGCCCGGCTCGTAGGTGACCCGCGCCACGGGGAAGCCCCGCGCGTCGCGGATGGAGGGGCTCAGGTCGACCGTGTTGGTGGCATAGGGCAGGTCCTCCCCCTGCATGATGAAGGCCCACATCTTCTCGCGGAGGTTCGAGTCGCGCATCGCCTGCGCGTGGCCACGTCCCCACGGCGAGTGACGCGCCTCCATGATGGGCAGCCCGCCGCCGCTGTGCTCGACCAGGCCGCCGCGGAACCACGGCAGCCCCGCGCCGAGGGCCGCTTCCCGCGAAGACTCGTCCTGCACCATGGCGTCGTCGTGCACGTGCGTCACGGCGCGCCCCTTGTGGGGATGCAGGCGCAGCTGCGGGAAGTGCCCGACGACGATCGTCTGGAAGTGGCACATCAGGTGGCGACCGAGAGCGGGGTGCTCCAAGCCGGAGAGGAGGAGGATGCGCGGCGTCTCGATGGCGCCGCCCGCGACGATGACGAGCTTGGCGTCCATGGTCCGGGTGACGCCGTCGGGCCCGATGAACTCGACGCCGGTGGCCCGCCGGCCCTCCGTGACGATCCGGCTCACGTACGTCTCGGCCATGAGCTCGGCCCGGCCGGTGGCCATCGCCCGAGTGAGCAGTGCCACCGGATCGCCCTTGGCATGAATCGGGCAGCCGAAGAACGCGCAGAAGCCGCAGTTGTTGCAGGCGGGTCGCCCGTCGTAGGCGATGCTGTTGGCCGCCGTCGGCGCCTCGTAGGGATGGAGCCCGACCTTCTCCGCCGCGGCTGACGACAGCACCGCGCCGTACATCGGCGCGCCCGGCGGC
>CAYWDQ010000199.1:0-4425 GCA_964457065.1 uncultured Acidimicrobiaceae bacterium
CGCCGCCGAGGCCGACGGCGCGCCACCGCCTGACGCCCCGCCCCGGTGACGGTCGCCGAGCTCGGCCTGCCCGTCTCGGTCAACGTCGGGATCCCCGGGCCGCGGGTGCGCTCCGCCTGCCAGCATCCCGGGCTGCTCGAGGACGTCCTCATCGACTTCAAGGGGCTCACCGTCATCGGCGCCCACATGGGCCATCCCTACGAGGCCCTGCTGATGCAGTACATGCTCAAGTGGCCGGACCTCTACCTGTCCAACTCGGCCTACCTCGCCAAGTACATGGACCCCGCGCTGGTCTCGTTCATGGACTCCTCACGCGGCGCGGGCCGCGTCCTCTTCGCGTCCGACCATCCCTTCCTCTCCATGGAGCGGGCGGTGTCCGCCGCCCGGGATCTGCCCCTCTCCGACGCGGCGGCCCGAGCCTTCCTGGGCGGCACGGCGGCCCGCCTCCTGGGCCTCGGTTGAACGGACGACCTGGCGCGGCCGGCACCGCTCGGTCGGAGCCGGGGGACGCGCCGCTACGGTGCGGGCATGGACCTCGGGCGCGTCGGTGTGTGGTGGAGCGGCTCGTGGCGGGTGGCGGACGACCCCACGCGCAATGCGGCACAAGAGCTCGAGTCGCTCGGCTACGGGGCCCTGTGGTCCTCGGGTCGCTTCGACCCCGGGCTCTCCCCGCACTTCGCACGCCTGCTGGGCTCGACGACCCGCGTCCCCGTGGCCAGCGGCATCGTCAGCGTGTGGGTGGGGGCGGCCGGTGACGTCGGGCCCGCCGTCGCCGCGCTGGAGGAGCAGTTCCCGGGCCGTTTCCTGCTCGGCATCGGCGCCAGCCACGCCCCGGCCGTGGAGAACTACGACCGCCCCTACGCGCACGTGGTCGCCTATCTCGACGCGCTCGACGCCCTGGACGTGCCCGTGCCACCCGAACGGCGGGTGCTCGCCGCTCTGGGCCCCCGCATGCTCGAGCTCGCCGCCGCGCGCTCCGCCGGGGCGCACCCGTACTTCGTCCCCGTCGAGCACACGGTCCGGGCCCGCGGCATCCTCGGCCCGGGGCCGCTCCTCGCACCCGAGGTGGCGGTCGTCCTCGAGACGGACGCGACCCGGGCCCGGGAGCTGGCGCGGACCTACGCGGCCACCTACCTGAACCTGCCGAACTACACGAACAACCTGCGCACGTTCGGCTTCGGCGACGACGACATCGACGGTGGCGGGAGCGATCGGCTGATCGACGCCGTCATTCCGTGGGGCGACGTCGCGACCATCGCGAGCCGCGTGCGCGAGCACCACGACGCCGGGGCGGACCACGTCTGCGTCCAGGTCGTCGCCGGCCGGGAGGGCTTCCCGCTGGACCGGTACCGCGAGCTCGCTCCCGCGCTGCTCGGCACGCCACGCGGGTCAGCGCCCCCGGCCTGAGCCGCTACGCCGGCCCAGCGTGCTCGGCGAGCAGGCGCGCCAGGGCCCGGAAGGCGCGCCCCCGGTGCGACATGGCGTCCTTCTCGGCCGGTGTCATCTCTGCGAAGGTCCGGCCGTCCCCGTCGGCGGGCTCGAACACGGGGTCGTACCCGAAGCCGTGCTGTCCCCGCGGCCCGGTCGCGATGGTTCCCTCCATCAGGCCCTCGGCCCACACCTCTGAGCCGTCGGGAAAGGCCGCCAGCGCGACCGTCTTGAAGCGGGCGCGGCGCTCGCCGCCGCCGTCGTCCAGCGCGGCGAGCTCGCGCAGCAGCTTGGCGACGTTGTCGGCGTAGGTCGCGTCCTCGCCGGCGTAGCGGGCGCTGTAGACCCCCGGCGCGCCGCCGAGGGCATCCACTTCGAGCCCGGTGTCGTCCGCCACTGCCACCTGGCCCGTCGCGCCGACCAGCGCACGCGCTTTGAGCCGCGCGTTGTCCAGCAGCGTCTCGCCGTCCTCGACGACCTCGGGCACGTGGTCGGGACGCGGCACGAGCTCGACCTCCATCGCGGCCGACAGCACGGCGGCGATCTCGGCGGCCTTGTGCGGGTTGGCCGACGCCAGCACCAGCCGCAGCGGGTACGCCGCGCTCACCTCCGGGGCGGCGGCTCGGCCAACACGGCCTCCTGCATCCCCGTGAGGTCCTTGATGCCGGCCTCGGCGAGCCCGAGCAGGGTGTCGAGCTCGCTCCGGCTGAACGCCAGCCCCTCTGCCGTGCCCTGCACCTCGACGAAGCGGCCGGCACCGGTCATGACGACGTTCATGTCCACCTCCGCCTGCGAGTCCTCCACATAGGGCAGATCGAGCATCGGCACTCCGTCGACGATGCCGACGGAGACGGCCGCCACCGAGTCGGTGAGCGGGTGCGTGCGGATCGTCCCCGCCTGCACGAGGCGCGTGCACGCGTCGTGCAGCGCGACGTAGGCGCCGCAGATGGAGGCCGTGCGGGTACCGCCGTCGGCCTGCAGCACGTCGCAGTCCACGGTGATCTGCACCTCACCGAGAGCCACCAGGTCGCACACCGCCCGCAGCGAGCGCGCGATGAGCCGCTGGATCTCCTGCGTCCGGCCGGACTGCTTGCCCTTGGCCGCCTCCCGGGAGGCCCGCTCGGGCGTCGACCCCGGCAGCATGGAGTACTCGGCGGTGACCCAGCCCTTGCCCGAGCCCCGCATCCACGGAGGGACGCGCTCCTCCACCGAGGCCGTGCACAGGACCTTGGTCTGGCCGAACGTCACGAGGACCGACCCCGGCGCCATGACCGTGTAGTCGCGCTCGAAGGTCACGGGTCGCAGCTCGTCGATGGCGCGCCCGTCCGGGCGCTCGGTGCGGGGGTCCCCGCTCACTGTGCTCTCTCCAACGTGCTTCCTCCCACTGCACTCCTCTCGGATCCTCTGTGGCTTCGCCTGCGCCCGGGCAGCGGGCGTCGGCCCCGGACACCGTAGAGCACCACGGTGCCCCGACGGATGGGCCGGGGCGTCTCAGTTGCCGTGCGCGAAGGCCTCGGGGTACGAGTGGGCCGAGATCTCCAGCGCCGCATCGACATCGCGGTAGGTCTTGAGCTCAATGACGTTGCCGCTGGGGTCGGCGATCTTGGCCTTGGTCTGCTCGGTCGCCAGCCCCTCGTCGTCGGTCGAGACCGGGACCACCCACCCGACGCCCGCGGCGCGCAACCGGGCGACCATGTCCTCGAAGTCCTGTCGCCCCAGCGTCACGCCGAAGTGGCTCGAGCCGCCCGCGCTCAGCGGCCGCACCTCGTCGGGCCGGTTCTGCAGCGTGACCTGCATGCCGTAGAACCACACGTCGGTGAAGTCCTCGCGCCGCCGGGCCGCCTGGCAGCCCAGCGTGTGCACGTAGAAGTCGCGCGCCTCCTCCATGTCCCGCACGGGGACGGAGAGGTGGAGGATCGGCTGCACGGCCCCAGCCTACGGCAGACGCGCTCAGGCTCTTCCCGCCGCGAACAACACACACTTCGACATTGCGAGGGGGTTCGTGCGGTTGTCCGGCGCGGCGGCGGCGGCCCGGCACTGCGCCAGGGAGGCGCCGGAGGCAGGCGCGCTCGACGGTCCTCCCGGTTGCAGCGGCCACACCCAGGCCGCATGCTCATAGACCGGGGCGGTGCCGAGGACCATGGTGAAGAACCCCGAGGCGTACACGGGGTCGCGGCTGGACCCGGCGATCACCACCTCCTGCACCTGCCACTGCCGCAGGGCACGCCGGACGGTCGCGATCTGGGCCGGGGTCCCCGTCGGCGGGGTCCCACCGACGACGGTCAGGTCGGAGAGGACCCGTCGGGCCGAGCCCGGGACGCCCTGCCCGACCGGTCCCCCCAGGGCGTTGGGCGTCTTGAGGGCGGCGCCCGCCAACCGGAAGTGCATGTCGTCGACGGCCTGCCAGAGCATCGGTTGCGCGGAGCCCGAGACGGCGAACGGGATGGTGAGCAGCACGGTGCCCGACGGCAGCGCCGGCGCCGACAGCCGCACATAGGCGGGCGTCCGCACCGGCACGACCGTGAAGGGCAGGTCGAAGGTCACGAACACCGGCACGAGCGCCGCCGCCGCGACCAGCGCGGTGGCGGCCGCGGCGGCACCGCGGCGGTGCCGCGCCATCCACGAGGAGGGCCGGCGGTGCGCCACGTAGAGCGCATCGAGGCCCACGGCGAGGAGAAAGGCGATGAAGAGCGTGATGAGGGGCGCGAACTGGTCCGGCAGGATCTCCTTGAACAGCGGGAGCGTCGAGAGGGCGCGCCACGGGAGCCACGGGTGCCCCAACCAGGACGGCGCGCTCAGGAGATAGCCGCCGAGCGCGAGCCACAGGGTCAGCGCCGTCAAGAACACGAGCAGCCACGTGAGGGCGCGCCGGCGGGCCACGACGACCGACGCCAGCGTCACCGCCGCCACCCCTCCGCCGACGTAGTCGGGCGGCGGCCCGTTCCGGCCCAGGTAGCCCCCGAAGCGGACGTACTCGGGGGCGAGTGCCGCGTACTG
>CAYWDQ010000200.1:0-4422 GCA_964457065.1 uncultured Acidimicrobiaceae bacterium
CAACCCGGGGCGGCTCGCCCTGGCCGGGCCGGGCACGGTACCGCACGACGGCGACCTTCCAGGTCGGAGGGGTCAGACCGGGCGCACGACGACCCCCCGTTCGGCCATGTAGGCCTTGGCCTCGCCGATCGTGAACTCACGACGGTGGAAGATCGAGGCCGCCAGGACGGCGTCGGCGCCGCCGTCGAGGGCACCGTCCACCAGGTCCTGCAGCCGCCCGACGCCACCCGATGCCACCACCGGGATCCCCACCGCGTCCACCACGGCCCGTGTCAGCGCGAGGTCGAAGCCATCCCTCGTCCCGTCGCGGTCCATGGACGTGAGCAGGATCTCGCCCGCCCCGCTGGCGGCGCACTCCACCGCCCACGCCACCACGTCACGCCCGGTCGGCGTCCGGCCGCCGTGCGTGTAGACCTCCCAGCCCCGACCCTCCGCCCGGGCGCGGGCGTCGATGGCGACGACGGCGCACTGCCCTCCGAACTCGTCGGCGATGTCGCGCACCAGCTCGGGTCGTTCCACTGCGGCGGTGTTCACCGCGACCTTGTCCGCGCCGGCTCGGAGGAGGCGGCGTGCATCCTCCGCCACCCGGACCCCACCCCCGACCGTCAAGGGGATGAAGACCTGCTCGGCGGTGCGCGCCACCACCGAGACCATGGTGTCGCGTCCGTCGGAGGACGCGGTGATGTCGAGGAACGTGATCTCGTCCGCTCCTTCGGCGTCGTAGCGCTCCGCCAGCTCGACCGGATCGCCCTCGTCGGTGAGGTCGACGAAGCGCACACCTTTCACCACACGGCCGTCGGTGACGTCGAGGCAGGGGATCAGGCGGACGCTGCGCACGCGGCCAACCCCTCCCGCACGTCGAAGCGCCCCTCGACGAGCGCCTTGCCGACGATGGCGCCCGCCAGCGAGCGCCCGCCGACCCGCATCCGCGCCAGGTCGGACAGGTCGCCCACGACCGAAACCCCTCCCGACGCCACCACGGGCAGGGCCGTGGCGGCCAACAACGCCTCGAGCCCGTTCAGGTCGGGACCCGAGAGCATCCCGTCACGGGCCACCGCCGTCGCGACCACCGCGCCGATGGGCTCTCCCTCCCACAGCGCCAGCAGCTCGCTCACGGCGCGGCCCGACCCGGTGAGCCAGCCCTGCGCCTGGGCCTCGGCCACGCCGTCCTCCCCGATCCGGTAGTCCAAGCCCACTGCGACGCGCTCAGGCCAGCGCCGAGCACAGCGCCCCGCCAGCGCGGGCTCCTCGAGCGCCGCGGTGCCCAGCACGACGCGGGCGACTCCCGCCTCGAGCAGCTCTGCAGCGGCGTCCTCCGAGCGGATGCCACCGCCCGCCTGCACGCGCACCGACGCGTCGGCGGCCAGGCGTACGATCTCGCGCACGGCAGCGCGTTCGTGCGGCACCCCGGTACGTGCCGCGTCGAGGTCGACGACGTGGATCCAACGTGCCCCTCCCGCGATGTAGCGCGCCGCCAGCTGGGCCGGGTCCCCGTATTTCGCTTCACGGTCGAAGTCGCCCTGGGCCAGCCGGACGGCCGTTCCGGCGCGCACGTCAATGGCCGGGAGCAACTCCATCACACCGCCGCCGTGGACGCGAGCGCGACAAAGTTCGCCAGCAACGCCAACCCGGTGGCGCCCGACTTCTCGGGGTGGAACTGCGCGCCCCACAGCGGCCCCCTCGATGCCAGCGCGGCGACCGGTCCCCCGTAGTCGCAGACCGCGACCGTCTCCGCGCCGAGAGGCGGAGCGAAGGAGTGCACGAAGTACACCCACGGGTGCGGACCCAACCCGTGCAGGGGCGCCGGCTCCGCCTCCCCGTGCACTTCCAATGTGTTCCATTGCATTTGCGGGTGCTTGACCCCGGGCGGCAACGGCGACACGGTGCCGGTGAAAATGCCCAGACCTCGCGCATCCGGGCTCTCCACCGAACCTTCGTAGAGGAGCTGGAAGCCCACGCACACACCGAAGAACGGAACGCCCGCCTCAATGGCCCCTCGGGCCGGTTCCTCGAGCCCGCTTTCTCGCAGCGCCCGCGCGCACGCCCCGAACGCACCGACCCCCGGCAGGACGACGGCGTCAGCCGCCTCCACGGACGCGGCGTCGGTCACCAGGCGCGCCGCCGCGCCGACGTGCTGGAGCGCCTTCTCGGCCGAGCGGAGGTTGCCGATGCCGTAATCGAGGACGGCGATACGCGGACCCTCCGTCACAGGCTGCCCTTCGTGGAGGGAATGCCACCTCCTTCTATCCGTACCGCGTCGCGCAGGCAACGGGCCACGCCCTTGAAACTGGCCTCCAACATGTGGTGCGTGTTCTTCCCGGCGAACCGGTGGATGTGCAGCGTGATGTTCGCGGCCGTGACGAACGCACGCCAGAACTCCTCCGCCAGCTGGGGGTCGAACGGCGGCGTGCCCAGGCCCGGCGTGTCGGGGGCGAACTCGAGCCCGTAGGCCAGGTACGGCCGGCCCGAGATGTCGACCGCGACCTGAATCAACGCCTCGTCCAGCGGCACCAGCATTGAGGCGAAGCGGCGGATTCCCACCTTGTCCCCGAGCGCCTCGGCCAGACAGCCGCCCAGGACGATGCCGACGTCCTCGACCGTGTGGTGCGCGTCGACATGGAGGTCGCCCGTGGCCTCGACCATGAGGTCGAAGGAGGCGTGGCGGCCCAGCTGGTCCAGCATGTGGTCGAAAAAGGGCAGGCCGGTCGAGACCTCTGTCCGACCCGTGCCGTCGAGCACCAGCGTGGCGTCAATGGTCGTCTCCTTGGTGGCGCGCTGCTTGGTGGCGCGTCGCGGGGCGGTCGTCACAGGCTCTCCTTCAATGCGTGGAGGAAGCGGTCGTTCTCTTCGGGGGTCCCGATGGTGACGCGCAGGCAGCCCCGCAGACCGTCCCAGCTCGCACAGTTGCGGATCAGGATGGACCGGGCGAGGAGCGAACGCCATACGTCGTCGGCATCCCGGTCGCGCGGGCGGAACAGAATGAAGTTCGCGTCGGAGGGCCAGCTGTCCACCGGGAGGTCGCCCAGGGCGGAGGCGACCCGCCCCCGCTCCTCGGAGATGCGGGCCACCCGAGCCTGCATCTCGGACGTGTGCCCGAGCGCGAGAAGGCCCGCCAGCTGTGTCTGCGCCGACAGGTGGTAGGGCAGGACGACGGCCTCGCACGCCGTCACCACGGCAGGATCGGCCACCAGGTAGCCCAATCGGGCACCGGCCATGGCCCAGGTCTTGGAGAACGTCCGGGTCACCACCAGCCCGGGCCGAGCCGGGCCCCGCAGCTGGAGCGCGGACCATGGGGAGAATTGCCCGTAGGCCTCGTCCACGATGACCAGGCCGGGTGCCGCCGCGCACACCACGGCGATGGTCTCGGGCGGCTCGGCGCGGCCGGTCGGGTTGTTGGGTGAGCACAGGAAGGTCACGTCGGGCTTCGTCGTCGCCAGAAGCGTCTCCGCGTCGCGGGGATCGATCTGGAAGTCGTCGTCGCGCGACCCCTCGACCACCTCGGTCCCGGTGATGCGCGAGATGTGGGAGTGCAGCGCATAGGTGGGCTCGAACACCAGGGCGCGGCGCCCGGGCCCACCAAAGGCGAGCATGAGGCACTGGAGGACCTCGTTCGACCCGTTGGCGCAGAAGACCTCGTCCGGCGAGACCGCGTGCAAGTCCGCCACCGCCCGCCGCAGCTCCGTGGCCGGGCGGTCGGGGTAGCGGTTGAACGACACCTCCTCCAACGCCGCGAGCAGCTCCTCGCGCCAGGCGTCGGGGGGGGCGAAGGGTGACTCGTTCGTGTTGAGACGCACTTCCGCCTCGACCTGGGGCGAGTGGTAGCCCTCGGCCAGGTCCAGATCCGGGCGCACCGGCGGCACGGCGCTCACGTTGCAGCCCCTTCTCCGTGCTCGCCGAGTGCGGCCAGGCGCAGGCGCACCGAGTCGGCGTGGGCGGGCAGCCCCTCCGTCTCGGCCAGCGTGATCACGAGCGGTCCGAGCGTCCGCAACGCCTCCGGCGTCACCTGCACCGCGTGAATGTGCTTGCGGAAGTCATCCGCGCGCAGCGCAGAGGCGAAGCGGGCGGTCCGGTTGGTGGGGAGCACGTGGTTCGGACCTGCGATGTAGTCGCCCATGCTGGCTGGAGACCAGTCCCCGATGAACACGGCCCCCGCATTCTGCACGAGCGCGAGCATCGCCAGGCCCTCCTCGTCGCGAACCATCAGCTGCAGGTGCTCGGGCGCGATGGTGTTCGCCACCGCCAGCGCGTCCTCCGGCCCGTCGACCAGGCACGTGATCCCCGACGTCGCCAGGGTCGCCTCCAGGTCCGCCCGCCGGCTCGAGCCCGCCACGATGCGGTCCACCTCGGCCGAGACCTCCTCGGCCAGCGACGCATCCCAGCAGACCAGCCAGGCCAGGCCGTCAGGCCCGTGCTCGGCCTGCA
>CAYWDQ010000201.1:0-4295 GCA_964457065.1 uncultured Acidimicrobiaceae bacterium
CCCGATGGCGTCGAGCACGGCGGGGTCGGCCTCGTCGAAGACGTCGGCGCAGATCTGCGAGTCGCGGTCCACGCCGAGCATCAGCTGGGTCAGGTCGTTGCTGCCGATCGAGACGCCCGAGATCCCCATGGTGGCGTAGGTCGGGATCCAGTAGGCGACTGACGGCACCTCGGCCATCACCCACACCGGGAGCGATCCGGCGACCGGGCTGGCGTCGACGACGTCGAGGCAGGCCTCGAGCTCCCAGGCCGTGCGCACGAAGGGGATCATCAGCACGATGTTCCCCGTCTCCTGCAGCACCCGATCGAGCACGTCGAGCTCGAGGCGGAACAGATCCGGCTCCCGCACGTAGCGGTAGCAGCCCCGGTAGCCGATCATGGGGTTCTCCTCATGCGGCTCGAACTGGTCGCCCCCCTCGAGGTTGGAGAACTCGTTGGAGCGGAAGTCGATGCTCCGGTACACCACCGGCCGCGGCTCGAAGGCCCTCGTGATGCGCAGCAGCGACTTGGCCATGTCGTCGACGAACGTCTTCTGCTCGCCACGCTCGAGGAGCTTGCGGGGGTGGACCCCCTTGAGGGCGTCGGTCACCATGAACTCGGCGCGCAGCAGCCCCACGCCGTCGACCGGCATGGCCGCGACCTCCTCGGCGTGGTCGGCGAAGGCCAGGTTGGCGTAGATCTTCGTGGCCAGGGCGCCCGGGCCGCCCGAGCCGGGGAACTGCAGGTCTGCGGCGCCGGCCGCCGCCGCGACCGCGACCGACGGGGTCGCAGCACCCTCCGTCACGGTCCCCTGCGCTCCGTCGACGGTGACGAGCTCGCCGTCACGCAGGACCGTGGTCGCATTGCGGGCACCCACGACGGCGGGCACGCCGAGCTCGCGCGAGACGATGGCGGCGTGGCACGTCATGCCGCCGCCGTCGGTCACGATCGCCGCGGCGCGGCGCATGGTGGGCACCCAGTCGGGGCTCGTCATGGGCGCCACCAGGACCTCTCCGGCCTGCAACCGATCGCCCTGGTCCGGGGTCTGCAGCACGCGCACCACACCCGAGGCCCGGCCCGCGGAGGCGGCGAGACCCTGCACGAGCAGCGTGCCGAGCTCGGCCGTGGCGGCCGCGGCGACGCCTCCTACCGCGGTGACCGGCCTGGACTGCACCAGGTACGTGCGTCCGGCGTCCATCGCCCATTCGGTGTCCTGTGGCGAGCCGTAGTGGGCCTCGGCGGCGAGACCGATCCGGGCCACCTCGACGACCTCCTGGTCGGACAGCACCCGGCGGCCGCCCTCGACGTCGTTGAGCTCGATCCGCTGGTCCTCGCCGTCGGGCCCACGCACGATCTCGAAGTGCTGCGTGCCCACCCGCACGTGCAACAGCCGCGGCCCGTCCTTCGCCACGACGTAGGTGTCGGGCTCGACGAGGCCGCTCACGACCACCTCGCCCTGGCCGAAGGCGGCCTCGATGACCATGTGGTCCGTCTCGCCGGTCGAGGGGTCGATGGTGAACATCACGCCCGAGCGCACCGAGGGGATCATCTCCTGCACGACCACGGCGATGGACGGCTCTGCGGTCAGATCCTTGTCGCCCCGGTAGAAGATGGAGCGGGCCCCCCACAGCGAGGCCCAGCAGTCGACCACGCGGGACAGGAGCTGCTCTTCACCGGCGACGTTGGTGAACGTCTCGTTCATGCCGGCGAACGAAGTGCCTTCTGCGTCCTCGCCGATGCCCGACGACCGGACGGCCACCCGGATGTCCTTCCCCAGACGCCGGTAGGCCTTCACGATGGCGTCGGCGAGCTCCTTGGGGATGGGGACCGAATGCACGAGGTCGCGGGCCTCGCCGGCGAGTCGGTCGAGCTCGTCCTGCGACGCGGTGCGGGCCTCGGCCAGGATCGACTGGAGCCGATCCCGGATGCCCGCCCGTCCGATGGCGTCGAGGTACGCCTCGCCCGTGATGACGAAGCCCGGAGGGACCGGGAGGCCGCCCGCGGTCAGCTCACCGAGGTTGGCGCCCTTGCCACCCACCGAACCGGTGTCCTTGAGCCCGATCTCTTCGAACCATCGAATCTCCTGCACGATCCATACCTCCGCAACTGCGCCCGACGTGCGCCATCTGCACCGATCGTCCCTGATCAAGAGGCATGCCGATAGGGTCCAATGTCCCTGTTTGCCGCTCTTTGCCTCTGTGACACTGGGTCGATGCAGACGCTCACCTTCGAGGAGGCGGTCGCGCGGATCCGTGCTCTGGGCGGGCGGGAGCCGCGGATCGTGATCTCCGGCAATTCGGCGACCCCGTTCACCTTGATCCGGGCCCTCACCGAGGCGCTCGAGACCTGCCGTGTGTTCCAGCTCAACGCCCAGTACGACTTCGCCAAGCACCGTTCCTTCATCTGCGAGACGCCGTTCGTCGGGCCCGGCATGCGCCACGACCCGATGCTCGACTACCTGCCGATGCGGCTCTCGCTGGTGCCCCGGCTCTTCGACACCGTGCGCCAGCCCGATGCCGTGCTGATCCACACGTCACTGCCCCGGGACGGCAAGGTCTCCCTCGGGATAGAGGTCAACGTCCTGCCGGCCGCCATCGAGCAGACCCGGGCTCGTGGTGGCCTGGTGCTGGCGCAGGTCAACCCCCACATGCCCTACACGTTCGGCGCCGGCGAAGTCCCTCTGGAGTCGATCGACGGCCTCATCGAGGTCGACGAGCCGCTGACCTCCCACGCCGAGCACGGATCCGAGGAGGGGGCCACCGCGATCGGTGAGCGTGTCGCCGCCTTCGCGGCCGACGGCACGACGCTGCAGCTCGGCATCGGGCTCATCCCCACCGTGGCGGCCCGGATGATGTCGAACCGCCGGGGCCTACGGGTGTGGTCGGAGATGATCAGCGACGGCGTCATGGACCTCGATCACGCCGGCGCGCTCGATCCGGAGGCGCCGGTCTACACCTCCTTCCTGATCGGCTCGCCCGAGCTCTACCACTGGGCGGACGGGAACGAGCAACTCCGCATGCTGCGGACGGAGACCGTCAACGACCCGGCACGCATCGCCGCCCACCCCTGCATGCTCTCGATCAACGCGGCCATGCAGGTCGACTTGTTCGCCCAGGCCAACGCCAGTTTCGTTGACGAGCAGATCCACTCGGGATTCGGTGGGCAGCCCGACTTCGTCTCCGGGTCCCTGCATTCACCGGGTGGGCACGCGATCGTGGCGTTGCACGCCTGGCACGACAAGACGGACTCGTCGACCGTCGTCCCGGTCCTGCGCAACCCCGTGACGTCGTTCCAGCACTCGGCCGTGGTCAGCGAGCACGGATGCGCGGAGCTCTTCGGGCGCTCACAGCACGCTCAGGCCCAGCTGCTCATTGAGCAGGTGGCCGATCCCCGTGCCCGCGCCGGCCTCGCCGAGGCCAGTGGGAGGCTCGGGCTCAGAGAGCTCGACTAATCCGACTTCGACTCGGCCTCCCCGTCGTCCTCGTCGTCCTCGTGGGCGACGAGCGGGGCGTTCAGGTCCCACCCCTCGTCGACCTCCGGGTGGAGCGGAGGGCGGGGAGTGTCGATCCCGTCCGGGTCGTCGATGCCCCCCTCGAGGGTGACCAGGAGCTCGGGGTCGTCGAGCTGCGCCCCCAGCTCCTGGAGCTCCAGCTCGTCGGCGACCAGGACCGGGTCGATGGAGGGATCCTGCTCGATCGCCTCGCGGAAGGAGGGGCTGATGCGCTCGCCCTCGTCCTCGGCGACGTCACCCTGCCGGAAGGTCTCCGTGCCAAGGGCCTCGTCGGGTGACCACTCGTCGTTGTTGCTCATGTGCGGGCCTCCTCTGGCGCCGACGCCTCTGCGTTGTCCAACATCCGCCCCAAGTCTCCATTCCCCGCGGAGGCGGGTGATAGGGCCAAAGGTCCGGGCCCGTTGCCTGTCGTCCTCCAGGTCATTTGGGTCCTTCGGCACTTCCGGCGTCGCCAACCGTCGCGCACACTCTCCGCAGTGCCAGGATGGCCCTGTCGGGCCACCGGAGCACGACCACCGACGGGAGGAGCGAACGTGGCAGCGCCCGAGCACCTGAACAGCCATCATCGCGACACACTGGCCCAGATCTTCCGACACCCGTTGAGCCACAACATCGAGTGGCACTCGATCCTCTCGCTGCTCAATGCCGTGGCCACCGTGGAGGAGACCCACAAGGGCAACATCCTGGTCACGATGGGCGGCGAGAAGATCCGACTCGTCGAAGGCCCGAAAGATGAACAGCATCGCCAACTCGCCGAGGAAAAGTTCGTCGAGATGCGGCGCGTGCAGCGGGTCGCACCGCAGGCA
>CAYWDQ010000202.1:0-4265 GCA_964457065.1 uncultured Acidimicrobiaceae bacterium
TCGCCGTCGACAGGTTGGCGTTGGTCAGCATGACGCCCTTGGGCAGCCCGGTGGTTCCCGACGTGTAGAGCTGCATGCTCACCTCGTCGGGTGGACCCACGTGACCGGGGTCCTCGGAGGCGCAACCCTCCACCCAGGTGTCGAACGGGACGGCACGCGGGTCCGGGCACGAGGCCGCGTCGGCATCCCCGACGACGACGATCCGGCGCACCGCGGGCAGGCCGCTCGGCATGTCGGTCAGTGCGGGGAGATAGTCGGAGTGGATGGCCAGCACCGGAGCGCCGGAGTCGTCGATGATGGCTCCCATCTCCGGCGCGGCGAGCCGCCAATTGACGGCCACGTTCACCGCACCGATCAACGACCCGCCGAAGAGAAAGTCGAAGTACGCGATGCCGTTGCGATCGAGGAAGGCGATGCGGTCCCCGACCCCGAGCTCGTCGCGCGCAGCTGCCTGCGCGACGCGGCACGCGACGTCGAATTCCTCGCTCCAGGTGCGTCGCTCACCACCGAGCACGAGCATCTCGTGGTCGGGCCGCAGGCGCGACAGGTGCCTGATCAGGCCTGCCACCGTGTAGCGGTCCTGTTCGGTGACGGTGACGCTGCCTGGCACGTGTGTGACCTCCTCGGTGGGCCGTCTCGGGACCGGACCCTACGCAGCGCCGGACAGGGTCCGCAGGGGTCCGAGGGGCCGGAGGGGCGTCTTTCGGCTGCAGCCGTTGGTACTGGTCAGGAGCCTTTTTGGGAAATTGAGAGCATTCTTATGCTCCTTTATTTGCTCAAATGCGGTCGTTTGACCTGGGACTTTGTGATCTGGATCACATAATTCTCCTATGTAATCCCAGCTCAGGATGCTGATTGAGGGACGGACACGGGTTTCGTAACACTCCTGCTACATTGCCCAGCGCAAAAACAGTTCGGCCTTTCGGATGCATGCCACGAGCAGATATCCGGCTGCATAGAACGAAACAGATGGCCGATCAGATCTGTTCAGACTGACCAAAGGTCTCCGCGCTCCTGTCCACGGGCGCTCCGGAGGCCAACGAATCGAGGACGACACCCAGAACACCCAAGGGGCTGTACACAACCGGCCGCACACCCTGCGGCGATATGCCAGAACGGACGACGCCTTCCCGCTCGCCGTTCGGGGCGCGAATGCACTGGCCGGAGCCCGCCCACACCAATCAGAGCCAGGCGCGCGCCCAGCGCGCGCCCGACGAAGGGAGGTGCCGTGCGGATCCGCATTGCACTCGCGACGGCGGTGGCCGTCATTGCCATACCTGCATTTCTTCTCACGTTGTTCAGCAGTTCCCCGGCCGCTTCGGCGCGGGTGACCCGACACGAAGCGGTCAGCCAGCACAGGGCGGTCAAGATCGACACGAAGCTGATGTCCTTCGCCCAAGCCGAGAAGGTCGCGAAGCTGGCGACCTACTCCAACGCCGTGGCCGCCCAACAGCAGTCCACGTACCTCAAGGACGTCGCCTTTCTCGCGTACCTCAAGGACGTGAGCTTCATGAAGTCGGTCGCGTTGCAGCAGCAGCGCGCAGCGCAGCAAGCCGTCGCCCAGCAGGCGGCGGCCCACCCTGCTCCTGCTCCTGCTCCTGCTCCTGCTCCTGCTCCTGCTCCTGCTCCTGCTCCTGCGCCGGCAGCGGCGCCGGCTCCCGCCCCGTCTCCGGCTGCGGGCGCATCGGACGCCACCAGCACCAACACGGCGGACTGGGCCTGCATCCGGCAACACGAGTCCGGTGGCGACTACAGCGCAGGCAACGGCGGCGCGTACCAGTTCGAATTCGGGACGTGGACCGGGCTGACCGGGCTGCCGTCGCCCGCTGAGGACTATCCGCCGGCGGTACAGGATGCCGCAGCCCTGAAGCTGTTCTCGCAGCGCGGCTGGGAGCCCTGGTCCACGCGATACGTCTGCGGGTTGTGAGGAACCGAGCGATAGATGGGTCCCGGCGTGCCGGGACCCCGAATTGAGGAGGACACCGAGCAACGACCCAAGAGGGCTGTACACAACCGGCCGCACACCCTGCGGCGAAAAGCCAGAACGGACGACGCCTTCCCGCTCTCCGTTCGGGGCGCGAATGCGATGGCCGGAGCCCGCCCAACACCGAGCAGAGCCTGGCGCGAGCTCTCGCGCCCGACGAAGGGAGGTGCCGTGCGGATCCGCATTGCACTCACGACGGCGGTGGCCGTCATTGTTGTAGCCGTTTCAGCTGTCCTCATGTCGCTGTGCAGCAGCGACACCGCCTGGGCACAGGCGACCCGCCACCAGGCGGCCAGCTCCCCCCAAGGTGCCGACACACACCATGCCGTGCGCATCAACGACACGTTGATGTCCTACTCCCAGGCACGCCAGGTCGCCAAGATGGTGACCTACTCCGACGCAGTCCAGGCAGCCCAGAAGACCACCGCTTTCTTCAAGGCCCTCGCCTTCTTCCAGGCGGTCGCTGCCCAGGAGAACACCATGCCGGCCGCTTGGTTGGCGACGGCCATCTGCGAAGAGGGGGGTCGCAACGACCCGCATGCCGGCTACTTCGGCATCCTCGAGTGGCACGGCTTCGACGGCTACCCGACCGCAGGCAGCGCGCCGCTGTCGGTGCAGCTGGCCTGGGAGGCGCGGTACGTCGGAGGACCGCCCGACGCACCGGGGCACTGCCACGGCTACTGAGGCGGCAGCATGAGTGGCCTGCCATATGAGCAGACTTTGACGCCCACCCGCTGCTACCCCGCTTCGAAGATGGCGGTCACCTGCGCCATGTCGAAGTAGTCCCGCCATGCGGTGATCTTCCCGTCTGTGACGTGGAAGGCACCCATGACGGGCAGGGGTGCGGTCTTCCCCTTGATGGTGAACTTGTCCGTCCGCTCGGTGAGCACGGTCGACCCGTCACTGGCCAGGTGGTGCACCTCGAACTCCAGCGCGTCGCACATCCCGACGAACATGCCGATGACCGCCATCGTGGCCTCTATCCCCTCGGCCGGCTCCATCGGGATGTTGTGGTAGACGACGTCGTCGGAGAAGTAGGCGCGCAGCACCTCGGGATCCCGCGTGCTCGCTGCGGCGCAGAAGTCACGGACGACCTGCTCGGCACTGGGCATTGCTCTCCTCTCCTCGCGCGGCAGCACACGCTAGCGAACCATCCGTCATGATGAAGGGGTGACAGCCCCGACCAAGCGGGTGGCGGTACTCGCCCCCATGCAGCCCGAGCTCAGGGCGATCGTCGCGTCATTCGGCCTGACGCCGGCCAAAGGAAATCCCGTCTTCTCCCATGTGGGCACCGCGGGCGCGTGGTCCGTCGCGTCGCTGGTCATCGGCATGGGGCCGGCCCTGGCGCGGGAAGCCACCCGCACCACGCTGGCGGCCGGTCCGTTCGACCACGTCATGGTCGTGGGGATCGCCGGTGGGCTCGACCCCGACCTCCCCGTCGGCTCGCTCCTCGTCCCCAGCCGGGTGCAGCTCTACCCGGACGGCCCGGAGTACCGGGCCCACCCGATCCCACCCCGACAGGCCTCCGGGGGGCTCATGACCACCGACGGGCTGTTCGACGACGACGACGTCTGGCGGCCGATCCTCGCACGCGGGTTCGGCGCGGTCGACATGGAGGCGGCCGGCGTGGCCGAGGTCTGCGAAGAGGCCGGGATGGCCTGGTCCGTCTACCGGGGCATCAGCGACCGTCCCGACGAGCACATCGTCGATCAGGCCGTCTTCTCCCTCAGCAAACCGGACGGCTCCGCCGACCCACTCGCGCTGGCCAAGTACCTCGCACGGGACCCGCGGCGCGCCAAGGCACTCGCCCACCTGAACCGCTGCATGCAGGCGGCGGCCAAGGCGGCGGCCGATGCCGCCTTCGCCGACCTCTCCGCCGCGTAGGTCTGCCGCTCCTCGAGGTGTCTCCGAGGCCCTCCGGGCCCTCGCCGACGCGGTACGGGGACGCCATGAGCCTCACAGCGTCCGTTGGCGAATCATTCACGCGATCGGCCGGTTTGTTAACGGGAAATTGATCGGACCCGTCCGACGCTCTAGGTACGAGGACAGAGCCTCAGCGCCGTCGACGCCGCGCCGTCAACCGACCCACGGACGTCTCGTGAGCTTCTTCTGGACGCTCGTCGCGCTCGTCGCCGTCCTCGCGGTGAGCTGGCGCTACCTCGGCTCGTACCTCGCGGCCGTGTACGAGGGCAGGGTCTCCTGGCTGTCCCGGCTGGAGCGGCCGATCTACCGGGTCCTGCGCACAAGTCCCGAGTCCGAGCAGGAGTGGACCGGCTATGCC
>CAYWDQ010000203.1:0-4256 GCA_964457065.1 uncultured Acidimicrobiaceae bacterium
CCGTCGTCATGAGCCCGCTGACGATGTCGAACTCGTCGTCGATGACCTTGACCATCGGGACGAAGCAGTTCGTCGTGCACGATGCGTTCGAGACGACCAGGTGCGTCGCCGGGTCGAACTCGTCGTCGTTGACGCCGATCACGAACGTGGCGTCGGCGTCGCCCGACGGTCCTGAGATGATCACCCGTTTCACCGAGCCACCGAGGTGCCCCGCCGCGTCGGCCCGGGAGGTGAAGCGGCCGGTGGACTCGATCACGACGTCGGCGCCCAGCTTGTCCCATGGGAGCTGCTCGGGCTCGCGCTCCTCGAGCACCCGGATGTGCCGGTCGCCCACCAGGAGGTCGCTGCCCTCGACGTCGACCGGCACGGGCAGGCGTCCCTGCGTCGAGTCGTAGCGAAGGAGATGGGCCAAGGCCTCGGGGGAGGTGAGGTCGTTCACCCCGACCACCTCGACGTCGGCGCCCGTGTCGAGGATCGCGCGCAGGAAGTTGCGCCCGATGCGCCCGAAGCCATTGATCCCGACCCGCACCGTCATCTCGTCCCTTCCTCTCGGCTTCCGGACGACCTATGCCAGCAGACCGGACAGCGCCTGCGCCAGTTTGGCCGGGCTGTGCACCAGGGTGTTCTCTCCCGTCAGGGGAACGTCGAGCACCGAGACATCCGTCGCGCCGATGTCCATACCCTCGATGCTGTCACACAGGACGATGTCCAATTTGACATCGTGCCTGGCCAGGGCCGCAACATGGGCTGCGACGTCGAAGCCCTCGGTCTCGGGCACCTGGGGACGAAGGTTGCACACGTACACGACCTGGGCTGCGGAGGAGGCCACCGCCTCGGTGATGCCTCGCACCGCCACGGCGGCCAGGACGCTGGTGAACAGCGAACCGGGCCCGATGACGATCTGGTCCGCCTGGGCGATCCGCTCGACCGCCAACGGCGGCGCCTGTGCGTCCCCGGGCACCAGCGAGACCCTCCGGATGTCGCCGGTGCCCATGACCGCCACCTGGCCCGCCACCGTGCCCTCGGCCGCCTCGGCCTTCAGCACGACCCGCTCGGTGGTGGCCGGCAGGATGTCGCCGCATGCGCCCAGCAGCTGCGCCGCCTCGCGCACCCCGAGGACGAGGTCGCCGGTGGCGTCGATCAGGCCGGTCAGGACGAGGTTGCCCAGCACGTGCCCGGCCAGCTCCCCCTCGTCGAACCGGCGCTCGAAGGCCACCGCCAGAGCCGAGTCCTCGTCTGCCAGCGCCACCAGACACTTGCGGATGTCACCCACGGCGACCACGTTGAGCAGCTCGCGGAGCCGCCCGCTGCTGCCGCCGTCGTCGGCGACCGAGACGACCCCCGTGAGGGTGCCCGCGTAGCGCCGGGCTGCCCTGAGCGTAACGGCCGTGCCGTGGCCCCCGCCGATGGCCACGACCGAGGGGCGGGCGCCGTTCACCGTTCGATGTCCCGGTGGAAGACCGACACCGGCTGACCGTGCTCGCTGAGTCGCTCCGCCAGGGCGACGGCCAAGGTCGGCGACCGGTGCCGCCCCCCCGTGCACCCCAGAGCGATCGTGAGATACGACTTCCCCTCCCGGACGAACGCCGGCAGGATGCTCGTCAGCAGATCGTCCACCTTCTCGAGGAAGCCGACGGACTCGGGCTGGCCCAGCACGAAGTCGCGCACCGGTGCGTCAAGGCCGCTGAAGGGGCGAAGCTCCTCCACCCAGAACGGGTTGGGCAGGAAGCGGCAATCGAAGACGAGGTCGACGTCGAGGGGGATGCCGTGCTTGTACCCGAACGAGATCACCGACGTCTGCATGTGCGGCGCCTCGTCGTCGCCGAACGCCTCGAGGATGCGCGCCCGCAGCTGGTTGGAATTGAGCTCCCCGGTGTCGACGAGGAGGTCGGCCCGCTCGCGCACGGGCTCGAGCAGCTTGCGCTCGTCCGCAATGGACTCCTCGACCCCCCGGGCGGCCAAGGGGTGCCGGCGCCGGGTGCCCTCGTAGCGGCGCACGAGCACGTCGTCGGGCGCATCGAGGAAGACCACGCGCACCCGCTTGCGGGTGGCGCGCAGCTCGTCGAGCACATGGGGGAGGTCGTCGAAGTACTCCGACCCGGTGTTGCTGCCGCCCCGACCGATGACCAGCGCCACCCGCTCGATCCCGGACCCGGGGCGGTCCACCATCTCGACCATCTTCATGATCAGCCCCGCCGGCAGGTTGTCGATGACGAACCAGCCGACGTCCTCGAGTGCCGCGGCGGCCGTGGATCGACCGGCCCCGGACATGCCGGTCACCACCGCGAACTCGCTCATCGCACCCCAGCCTTGCGCACTCCGTCGTGGACGGCGGCAGCGACCCTGTCGGGCAGCCACGAGAGGGCCAAGAGTTGTTCGATCGTTGCGCCCCGCACCGCGTTGACCCCGCCCAGCTCCCTGACGAGGCGCGCCTTGCGGGTCGGGCCCAGGCCGGGGATGTCGTCGAGGATGCTCCGCGTCATCCGCTTGGCCCGGCGCTCGCGATGGAAGGTGATGGCGAAGCGGTGGGCCTCGTCACGCACGCGTTGCAGGAGGTAGAGGGCGTCCGAGCCGCGGCGCAGGCGCACCGGGTCGGGCGAGCCGGGCCGGTAGACCTCCTCGAACTGCTTGGCCAGCGACGCCAGCTCCATCTCGCCCTGCAGCCCGAGCTCACGCACGACGCGCTCGGCCACCCCGAGCTGGCCCTTGCCGCCGTCGACCACCAGCAGGTTGGGCCGGTAGGCGAAGCGCCGCGGCCGGCTCCCCTCGCCCGCCGGTTCCGCCTTGAGCGCGGTGAGGCGGCGCGTGAGCACCTCCTCCATGGCGGCATAGTCGTCATTGCCGTGGACGGTCTTCACCTTGAAACGCCGGTAATCCGACCTCTTGGCCAGCCCGTCCTCGAACACCACCATGGAGCCTACGTAGTCGGTCCCCTGCAGGTGGCTCATGTCGTAGCACTCAATCCGCAGGGGTGCCTCGCGCAGGGACAGCGCGTCCTGCAGCTCGGTCAGCGCCTTGGACCGCGCGTTGTGGTCGGCCGCCCGGCGCAGTCGGTGGCGCGCCAGGTCCTCGCCCGCCGATCGTGTGACGGTGTCCTGCAGCGCGCGCTTGGCGCCCCGGAGCGGCACGGCGATCTCCACCGGGCCACCGCGCACGCCCCGCAACCAGCTCTGCAGGATCTCGCGGTCGTCGGGCTCCTCGGGCACCAGCACCCGGCGCGGCACGTCCGCGCCGTCGGCTCCGTAGACCTGCGCGATCACCAGCGCCGTGAACTCGGGCCCGGACAGGTCCTCGACCTTCTCGGCCACGAAGCCCCGGTGCCCCACCACGCGCCCGCGCCGCACCAAGAAGATCTGCACCGACGCTTCGAGCGGGTCCTCGGCCAGCCCCACCACGTCGAAGTCCTCGGCCCGGTCGGAGACCATCTGCTGGGTCTCCGCGGCCTTGTGCACGGCGGCGATCCGGTCGCGCAGCCGTGCCGCCCGCTCGAACTGCAGCTCGTCGGACGCGGCCAGCATCTCGGCCTCCAGGCTCGCCAGCACGGGCTCGGTGTCGCCCGAGAGGAAGCGCATGAGATCGGTCACGTAGCCGTCGTAGGCGTCGTGGTCGACAGCGCCGACGCAGGGCCCCGAGCAGCGGTCGATGTCGTAGAGGAGGCAGGGCCGCCCCAGCCGCTGGTGACGCGTGAACTTGGTGTCCGAGCAGGTCCGGACCGGGAAGCTCCGCACCAGCAGGTCCAGGGTGGAGCGGATGGCTCCCGCGTTGCCGTAAGGGCCGAAGTAGCGGACACCCTTGCGCTTGCGGCCCCGCACGACGGCGGGCCGTGGCCACTCCTCGTTGACCGTGACGGCCAGCCAGGGGTAGCTCTTGTCGTCCTTGAGCCGGACGTTGTACCGGGGCAGGTGCGCCTGGATCAGCGAGTGCTCCAGGATCAGCGCGTCGACCTCGCTGTCCACCACCACCCATTCGACGTGGTCCGCCTGGGCCACCATCTGGGCCGTGCGGGGCATGAGCTTGGCCGAGTCCTGCCAGTAGTTGGGCAGGCGGTGGCGCAGTGACTTGGCCTTCCCCACGTACAGGACGCGGCCCTCGGCGTCGTAGAACTGGTAGGACCCCGGGGCGTCCGGGATGGAGCCGGTGGGCGGCCGATACTGCATCGGTCCCACTCTCGCGCAGCCGCTGGTGGCGGGCGGTACACTGACTCCGCCGGCCTGGTATCCGGCGTACAACCTCGCATCGAGGCCGACATACCCGCG
>CAYWDQ010000204.1:0-4139 GCA_964457065.1 uncultured Acidimicrobiaceae bacterium
GTGCTGCTCGACAACATGGACCCGGGGGACGTCGTCGAGGCGATCGCCGTGGCCCGGGTGGACGCCACCGGACCGATCCTGAGCGAGGTGTCCGGCGGCGTGACCCTGGCGACCATCGGCGCCTATGCGGCCGCGGGCCCGGATCGCATCTCGGTCGGCGCGTTGACCCACTCGGCGCCGGTGCTCGACCTCGGGCTCGATCTGATCTGGACGGAGGCGGGCGACGCGACGCCCGCGGGGGACGGTTGAGTAGTGCTCCTCGTCATTGACGTCGGCAACACCGAGACCGTCATCGGCCTGTACTCGCGCGACGACACCGACACCGTGCCGGTCGTCGAGGATGGGGTGGGGGTGGGCATCGGCTCCGAGCGCGACCCCACCGCGCCCCGCGGCCTCACGCACCACTGGCGGCTCTCGACCGTCCCCACGCGCACGCCCGACGAGCACGCGGTGCTCCTCACGCAGTTGCTCGACCTCGAAGGCCTCGACATCGCCACGTCGGTCAGCGGCATCGGCGTGAGCTCTTCGGTCCCGCAGGTCACGGCGGAGCTGCGCCAGATGGCCAGCCGCTGGTTCGCCGACGTGCCCTGTGTCGTGCTCGGCCCGGGCACCAAGAGCGGCATGCCCATCCTCTACGACAACCCCAAGGAGGTCGGCGCCGACCGCATCGCCGACGCCGTCGGCGCCTACGACCTCTACGGCGGCCCGTGCGTCGTGGTCGACATGGGCACCGCGACCACCGTGGAGGCGATCAGCGAGAAAGGGGAGTACCTGGGCGGCGCCATCACGCCGGGGGTGTCGATCAGCCTCGAGGCGCTCTACCAGCAGGCCGCGGCGTTGCGCCGCGTCGAGCTGGTCGAGCCACGCAGCGTGATCGGGCGCTCGACGGTCGAGTCCATCGAGTCCGGGACCCTCTTCGGGTTCGCCGGGCTCGTCGACGGCCTGGTCCGGCGCTTCATAGAGGAGCTCGGTCCCTCCACCGTCGTCGCGACAGGAGGCTTCAGTTCGCTCATCGCCCCGTATTCGGACACCATTGAGCACGTGGAGCCCTGGCTGACCCTGCACGGCCTGCGCATCGTGTTCGAGCGCAACGTCCAAGGATGACGGCCGACTCGCCGACCGGGGCCGCGGCCGGCGTGCCCAGGGCGGAGGTCCCGTACCGTTTCGAGCGCACCCATGACGCGGCGGCGGTCGTCGAAGCCTGGTCGTCGCTCGCCCCCGGCGAGGAGTCCGGCGTCACCGTCGGGGTGGCCGGCCGGGTCATGCTCTCGCGGCCACAGGGCAAGCTCGCGTTCGCCGAGCTGCGCGACAACTCGGGATCGGTGCAGCTGTTCGCCCTGGCGAAGGTGACGGAACGCTTCGAGGAGTTCACCAAGCTCAACCTCGGCGACTGGGTCGGCGCGGTCGGCGAGGTGGTGCGGACGAAGCGCGGCGAGCTCTCGGTCAAGGTGACCGGGTGGGAGCTGCTCGCCGAGGCCCGCCGCAACTTCGGCGACAAGTGGCGGGGCGTCAGCGACGTCGAGATGCGGTACCGCCAGCGCGAGGTCGACCTGTGGGCCAACGAGCGCAGCCGCCAGCTGCTGCAGCTCCGCAGCGACGTCGTGCGCCACATGCGCGAGCGGTTGTGGGCGCAGGGATTCGTCGAGGTCGAGACGCCCCTGCTGCACCCGATCGCGGGTGGCGCGACGGCGCGGCCGTTCGTGACGCACCACAACACCTTCGACGTCGACTTCTACCTGCGGGTGGCGCCCGAGCTCTACCTCAAGCGCCTCGTGGTGGGCGGCTTCGACAAGGTGTTCGAGATCGGCCGCAGCTTCCGCAACGAGGGGATCTCGCCGCGCCACAACCCCGAGTTCACGACGCTCGAGCTGTACCAGGCCTACGCCGACTACAACGACACGATGGTCGTCTTCGAGGAGCTCGTGGCCGGTCTGGCGCGCGACGTGCTCGGGACGACGTCGTTGACGTACGGCGGGCGGGACCTCGACCTGACGACGCCGTGGCGGCGCGCCCCCATGACCGAGCTGATCGCCGACGCGACCGGGTTCTCGCTCGACGTGCGCTCGCCGCGCGCCGAGCTGGCCAAGGTCGCCGGGGAGGTCGGCATCCACGTCGAAGCGGAGTGGGGCCCGGGCAAGATCCTGCTCGAGATCTACGAGAAGACGACCGAGCCCGAGCTGTGGGGCCCGGTGTTCGTGATCGACTACCCCGCCGAAGTGTCGCCGTTGGCGCGCCGCCACCGCGACGGTCCCGAGTTGGTCGAGCGCTACGAGCCGGTGGTGGCGGGGCGCGAGCTGGGCAACGGGTTCACCGAGCTCGTCGACCCCGACGACCAGCGCGCCCGCTTCGAGGAGCAGGCGGCCAAGGCCCGGGCCGGGGACGAGGAGGAGTCCGTCGAGGTCGACGAGGAGTATCTCCGCGCGCTCGAGTACGGGTTGCCCCCGACGTCGGGCTTCGGCCTCGGGGTCGACCGGCTGCTCATGCTCCTGGGCGACGTGCCCAACATCCGCGAGGTCATCGCCTTCCCGACGTTGCGCCGGGACCAAGGCTGAACGGCCGGACTCCGTCCCGAACGGCACGGAGATCCCGTCGAACGGACCGGAATTCGGACCGGAACTCCAGGTTTCTTCGGCCGTTCTTACGATTCGGCCGCATTCTTCACACCGCTCTTACAGGTTCCTCACATCTGCGCCTCAGTGTTGTCGGTGCCGTCGAGCGGCGGCAGGTGCGCCGAGGAGCGGACCGAAGTCCAAGGAGGACACAATGTTTCGCACGATCATCGCAGGGACCGCGGTCGCAGGCGCACTGAGCCTCGGCCTGGCCGGCGCGGCCGGTGCCGCGACCACCAACACCGCGGCCGGCGCCACCCCGTCGGCAGCCGTGTGCGCCCGGGCCGCCAACGTCGAGGCCAGGATCGGGACGTGGGAGTCCAAGGTCAACGCCCGCCTGCCCAAGGCCGAGGCCCGCGAGGCCAAGGCGAAGGCGGCCGGTCACACCAAGTTGGCGACCTACATCGCCGACCGCATCTCCAAGGTGCAGGCCCGTGAGACCAAGGTGAACGCCCGCCTGGCCAACATCGAGGCCAAGTGCGGCACGACCGGCACGAGCAGCGCGGCCGGCAACGTCGGGGGGACCGCCGGCTAGCCCGGCAGGTCGCTGAGAAGCTCGGCCACCAGCCGGGAGAGCCCCGCCCGCAGTTCGGGCTCGGCGATCCCGGCGGTGGCCCTCTTCGCGTCCTCGACGTAGGCGCGCGCCTCGTCGACCGACTCGGCGATGCCGCGGGACGCCATCACGATGGCCCTCGCCTTGTCGCGCTCGGGTTGGGCCAACGGCTGGCCGAGCAGGGCGCGCAGGTCCGGCCCGGCGTCGGGGTCGTCGAGCGCGACGAGTGCCGGCAGCGTGTAGACGCCCTCGGCCAGGTCCTGCCCGGCCGGCTTCTTCAGCTGCCCGTCGGTGGCGGTGATGTCGAGGATGTCGTCGCGGATCTGGAACACCATGCCGAAGCAGCGCCCGAACTCCGTGCACGCCTCGACCTCGGGTCCGGGCAGCCCGCCGGTGAGCGCGCCGATCCGGCACGACGTCGCGGTGAGCGCCGCCGTCTTGCCGCTGATGGACGCGACGTAGTCGTCGCGGCTGCGGCCGATCTGGAAGGCCGAGCGGACCTCGGTGACCTGTCCCTGGCAGAGGCGGCCGAGCGTGTCGGCCAGCAACGCGGCGATCTCGGTCCCGAGTCCGGCGGCGATGGCCGCGCTGCGCGCCAGCAGGTAGTCGCCGGCCACGATGGCGACCAGGTTCCCGAACCGGCTGTTGACGCTCTCCACGTTGCGCCGGATGGTCGCCTCGTCGATCACGTCGTCGTGGTACAGCGAGGCCAGGTGGACCAATTCCACCGCCACGGCCCCC
Source organism: uncultured Acidimicrobiaceae bacterium (assembly GCA_964457065.1). GTDB lineage: Bacteria > Actinomycetota > Acidimicrobiia > Acidimicrobiales > RAAP-2 > Bog-473. The sequence goes on from CAYWDQ010000204.1 coordinate 3,904, forward strand.
ATGAGGTCGTCCTCGGTTGCGTCCCGGTGGCCTCCCGTCGCCGTCGCCAGCGCCAACAGCGGCCGCAGCCGCTTCCCGCCGGCCGCGATCAAGTGGGTGGTCACCTCGTCCAGGAAGCCGTCGCCGGTCACCACCGAGGCGGTGAGCAGGGGCTCCAGACGCTGCAGTCCCTCTTGCAGGCGGGGCAGGCCGAGGGCCTCGGTCGGGTTCACTCCTCCAAACGTTAGGTCACGGCC
>CAYWDQ010000205.1:0-4126 GCA_964457065.1 uncultured Acidimicrobiaceae bacterium
GTGAAGCGGTCGAAGAGCGTTCGGCGGTCCTCCTGGAGGGTGAGCCTGTATCCACCGAGCAGCTGATCGACGATGTCCTGCTGTTCCCCGTCGTCGATCGTGACACGGAGCGGGGGCTCCGCGGTGATCCGCGGCCGCCCGCGTGCCATCGTGGTCAGCTTGGCGAATGCCCCTCGGCTGGTGCGCTTCACCTTGCCCTTCTCGATGTGCACACTGACTTGGCCCCGATCGGCCGGCTCGAAGAAGTTCATGAACCGCTCCACCTGCATGCTGGCGTACCAGATGTCGATCTCGGGCATGGTGGCGAAGGTCCGCATCCGCGACCGGTAGGCGTCGACCGCCGCCGTCACCGCCGCATCCGCCCTACCCGGTTTCACCGAGTTCTCCTCGGCGGCGACGACAAGGCTGGCCGCCAGGCGCGCCACGTCCCATTCGAAGGGCCCGGGCAGCGTCTCGTCGAAGTCGCGCAGATCGAAGTTGAGCTGGCGTTCGGGCGTGGCCCACAGCCCGAAGTTCAGGACGTGGGCATCCCCGCAGAGCTGGACTTCGAGCCGACTGTGCGGTCGCGAGGCAAGGTCGGCCGCCATGACCGCGGCGGCGCCCCGGTAGTAGTTCCAGGGGGAGAGCGCCATGCGCTGGTGCCGTAGCGGCACCAGCTCGGGGAGCCGGATCGCATTCTGGGCCAGGATCGTCTCCACCGGGTCGTGCCCGCGGGCCCGCTCGTCCCACTCCCCGATGCTCGCCCGGGGTGCGAGAATCCGGGACTGACGGCCCGTCTCCCGGCGCTCCGCGGCCGTGGCTGCAAGGTCGTGCCTCGCTGCGACGGGTGTGGGTGCGGTCACGGTCGATCCTCCTGGTCCGGACGTCGAACCCTATATTCGCCCCTCCGGGCGCCGCCCCGGACGATTAGGCGGTCGGCGTCACCGTGCCCCTGAGTGGTGGGGCGGGCGCTCGCGTTGCTGCTGCTCGGCCCAGCAGCGGTCGCAGCCTTCGCACGGGCCGCCGTCACCACGGGGTTCGTGCACGCCCGGATGCCCACAACGCGGGCAGCTGGTCTCGGTCACGGGCTTCGCCCCGCCGTCATCGGCCGGGCGCCCGCCCGCCGCCCCGTTCCCCTGCGGGGCCATGGCGGCGAGGACCTCCTCGGGCACGGCCGGACCGGACCGCTTGGCGACACCGGTGGTGAGCAGGCGGCCGATGATGGGTACCTCGGTCAGGGACTCGGCCCGCATGATCTGCACGGCCACGGGCACGAACTGCTCGGCCGAGTCGAAGACGATGTAGCGGGGGAGCCACCGGGGCTCGTACTTGGCGTTGAACCGCCACAGCGTCTCTATCTGCAGGACCCCCGACAGGCGTCGCAGCGCCCACCGCTCGACCCGCTGGGTCACACCGTCGCTGGTGTCGCCCTCGAGGATGGAGCGCATGGCGGCGAAGTTGAGGCTCAGCCCCTTCATCCCCATCTCCTTGAGGTGGGTGATCGTGGAGCACAGGGCGAAGTCGAGCAGGCCGTTGGGGTGATCACCCGGGTCGCGGCGCATCAGGTCGAGCGAGTACCCGCCGATGGCCGGCGAGGGGACGAACTGGCACATGGCCACCGGGTCCCCGTCGGGACCCTCGACGAGCGTCAGGAGCAGTCCCGTGTCCCGGGGATCGAACAGCCGGCCCAGCATCATGGAGAAGCCGCGCTCCTGCTCCCCGCGGCGGCTCTTGGCCATGAGCTCCGCCATGCACGCGGCGTCGGCGGGTTCCAGGTGGGCCGGGTCGAGGAAGCGGACGGTGTAGCCGTAGCGCGCCACCCGGTTGACCGCCTGGCGCAACCCCTTCATCTTCCCGCCCTCGAGCGAGAACTCCCGCGGGTCGACGACGGCCTCGTCCCCGATGTAGAGGAAGCGCATGCCCGAGGCCTGGTACGTCGGGAGCCATTCCTCGCCGGCGCCCATCACCCCGAGGCCCCACCCGTTGCGGTCCACATAGCGGCGGAACGAGTCCCACACATGGGCGCGCTCGGAGAACGGGCCGATGGGGTCGGGGGACACCAGGCAGACGCCGCCGAAGACGGCGTAGGCGACGAGTGAATCGCGGTGGAAGAACCACTGCTTGTCGTCGCGCAACGCGAAGTAGTCCAGCGTCCCGGTGCCGTGCCGGCGCACGATGTCGCGGGCGCGCAGCTCGGCGGCCCGGCGCCCGACGGAATAGCGTCCCGAGGACAGCCGGCGGTCGACGACGGGTCGGGTGAGGAGGTACAGGGCCACGACGATCAGGCTGAGGCCCACGGCCAGGAGGCTGATCGAGACGTAGCGGTCGATGGTGGGTGGGAACGCGACCCAGTTCACCCCGACCAGCCGCTCGGCGGACCCCAGCAGCACGTCGGGCCAGCCGGGGAGCGGGTGGTGGTGCACGTGGCCGGCGACCTCCACCGCGATGAACCCGCCGAGAGTGGCGAGTAGCCCGCCGACGGCGAGGATGGCGAAGGCGGTGACGAGGGTCGCCTGCTCGGTCTGGGCCCGGAAGAGCTCGCGTTGCACGATCAGGAGCGTGAGGACGGCCGCGCAGACGAGCAGTGTGATGACGTCGGCGGCGTGGACGAGGTGCAGCGCGAGCGAGGCCACGAGGAGGGCCACCGCCACCAGCCACGAGCGCCGCTGGCCCTTCAGGATGCCGCGCGACAGCATGATCATGCCGATGCCGGCGATGGCGGTGAGTGCCCCGGCCGCCTGGACGACCGCGATGGGCAGGTACTGCGCGATCAGATGGAGGTGCGCCCGCAGCGGGGACGTGACGGCGGACAGCAGGTCGATGGCGCCGGCCACGAACAGGGAGACGGCGGCGACCCGGCGGATGCGGCGCACCCGGATGCGGTCGGCCGCCACCTCGGGAGCGGGGGGCCACGAGGCGCCGCTCGGCCACCCGGCCGCCAGCTCGGCGTGGACCTCGGCCGCCTTCGAGCGGCCCTTGATCACGATGTCGGAGGTGACCAACCGCTCGCCCATGGTGGCCATCGGCAGGTCCGCCTCGGCCAGGATCAAGCGGACGTGGAGGTCCGCGCCGGTCTCGATCTCGATGGTCGACTCCTGGCGGTGGTGCAGGAAGGTCGGCGGCAGGCCCAGACGTCCACGGTGCTCGTGCACGACCTCCGAGGTGGCTCCAGGACAGGCGAAGAAACCCGAGTCGAGGTGGGTGAGCTCGGGCACGAGCGCCCCGCCGGCGATGACACCCGACGCACCGGCCTCGACGGCGGCGCGCGTGGCGTCGAGGGCGTCCTCACCGTCGATCTGCAGTTGGGCGTGCGCGATCGGGCGCACCCCCGAGACGCCGCCCGCCCAGGGAGCCGGAAGGCCGTCGCCGCCGAGCGCGCGCCAGATGCCCCGTGACGTGATGGCGACGACGAGGGCCAGCAACGCGAGCAGCAGCACCGCGATGACCACCGTGACGATGAAGCGGGAGAACCAAGTCGCGGCGTACGCCCGCTGCAGCGCGTCCTGCTGGCGAGGCGAACGGAAGACGCGGCCGAGGCCGTCGATCACGAAGTCGACGCGCAACAGCAGCGCCACCGCAGCCAGCACGAGCGGCGGCGCCCACAAGTAGCGCCGCAACCGGCGGTAGAGCAACCGTGAGGTCACGAAGCGCCGCGACAGGCGCGGGTCGTCGAGGCGCTCCATGCCGGCCAGCCACGGCCGCTCTTCGGAGGGGGTGGAGTCCATGGGCGGGTTGGCGTCGGGACCCATGGTCCCGGCCCGCACGAGCACCGTGCGCGTCCCGGCCCCCGTCTCGCACGCCAGGTCGACGGCGTCGTGCACCTGGAGCCCGTTGCGTTCGAGGTCTCGCACCAGCTCCGGATCGCTTTCGGCGGGCGCCATGACCACGACGACCTGGGAGTCGGCCCGCGCCGCGAACGCGCGCAGCGCGTCCATCAGCTCCGGGTGCACACCGAGCACCGCGGCGGGCCCGACTCCGCTCTGGCAGCCCGGCGCCACCAGGCGCCCGCAGAGGATCACGATGCCCGGCCCCTGCCAATCCTCGAGGCGACGGCCGATGTCGCGGCAGGCGGCGCGTGAGCTGTCGGTGGGTTCGGGCGGGAGCAGCAGGTCACCGATCACCTCGACCCGCCGGCCCAGGGCGACCC
>CAYWDQ010000206.1:0-1338 GCA_964457065.1 uncultured Acidimicrobiaceae bacterium
CGCGGTCCTTCCACAACAACGGCCTGCCCCGGCCGAAGGACTGGCTCGGTGGCGGAGAGAACCTCCGCTCCAAGGATTTCCCCGTGCTCCACCACTCGCCCGAGCGCTTCCTCGCCTGCATGGCGCTCGACGGGGTCTTCGAGCGTCACCCCGCGCTGCGCGGCGCCGCCATCGAGCTCGGCGCCACCTGGGTGCCCGGGCTCTTGCGCAACGTCGACCACGCGCTGCGGTCGTTCTCGAAGTTCGAACCGGTCCTGCGGGAGCTGACGCTCCTGCCCTCGGAGTACCTCCGCCGGCAGGTGCGCTTCACGCCCTTCCCGTTCGAGGACACGGCGTGGCTGCTCGAGCAGTGCGGCCCCGACCTCTTCATGTTCTCGACCGACTATCCCCACCCCGAAGGCGGGAAGCGGCCCTTCGAGGCGTTCGGGGACGCGGTGGCCGGTTTCGACGAGTCGACCCGGGAGCGCTTCTTCTGGCGCAACGGGGCCGAGCTCCTCGGCCTCGCCTGACCGAGGGCCGTGCCATGACGACGGCCCGGAGCACGGCGCTCACCGTGGAGCCGGTGGCGGGCGCGCTGGGCGCCACCGTCACCGGCATCGACCTCACTGCGGTGACGGAGACCGCGCAGCTCGACGATCTGCGCCGGGCGCTCGCCGACCACCTCGTCGTGTTCCTGCCCGGACAGGACCTCAGCCTCGACGACCTCGAGAGGGTGACCGATCTGCTGGGCGGGCGCGACGTGACGCCGTTCGTGGACCCGCTCGAGGACCGTCCCTACGTCATCCGGGTCATCAAGGAGCCCACCGACGTCCTGAACTTCGCCAATGCGTGGCACAGCGACCTCAGCTACCTGCCCGCACCACCGGCGTACACGTTGCTGCACGCCTGGGACGTCCCCGACCACGGGGGCGACACGGTCTGGTCGAACCAGTACCTGGCCTACGAGACGCTGTCGGCCGGACTCAGGGCGACGCTCGACGGGCTTCGCGCGGTGCACTCGGCCGGCATGGCCTACGGCACCGGTGGGCTGCTCGACCAGGTCAAGGACCTCACCTCCATGGCGATCGCCCCGTCGGCCGAGGCGTACGCGGAGCACGTTCACCCCGTGGTCGTGGTCCATCCGGTGACCGGGCGGCGGGCCCTGTACGTCGACCCCGTCTACACGACGCGTTTCGAGGGCTGGACCAAGGAGGAGTCGCACGCGCTCCTGGGCCATCTGCACCGCCACAGCATCAACGAGAATTTCACCTGCCGGCTGCGTTGGTCGGTGCGCACGCTCGCCATCTGGGACAACCGGTGCACCATGCACAACGCGCTGAACGACTACTCGGGCGTGCG
>CAYWDQ010000206.1:1438-3965 GCA_964457065.1 uncultured Acidimicrobiaceae bacterium
CGGTCAGAACGCGCGCGGTCGGCCCGACACCTCGGGGCAGCGGCCCCAGTGGCACTTGCGGAACATCTGGCGGTGCGATCGACGCCCGACGTGGGCCTCCGTCTTGGCCGAGAGCTCACGATGCAGCGCCGCGCCGAGGTCTCCGGCGTTGGCCTGGACACCGCGCATCTCCACCCGCCATTCGTAGTCGGCACCTTCGAGCGCGCCGTCGGTGCTGAAAATGGCCGCATCGGGGCACGCCCGGCGAGCCTTCGAGAGGAGCTCGAAGCGGGCGTCATAGGCGTCCTGGCCGGCGCCACGGAGGCGCAGCGCGCCCGACAGGCCGGTCGACTCGATCACGACAACCCATGTGTCGCGTTGCCGGCAGAGGTACAGGGTCGCACCGTCGACGACGCCGTCGTGCCCTGGGATCTCCATGTCGACCTTCCCTTTCTCCGGCCTGCGGCCGCCGTTGCGGTGCGACCGCCATCCGTGCGCGGGCAACGCTACGTCATCGCAAGTGTGCGCGGGCGGAGGCCCGCCGCGCCAGTGCCGTACGTACCGAGTCCCGTCCCTTACGGCACGAGGGGCACGAGCACGGGGTGCACCGCGATGCTCAGCACGGCGATCAGAAGCGCTCCCTGCAGGCAGGCCATCACGCCGACGACGGCCGCGTCCATTCGGCGCGGCAGGGCCCAGGCGAAGGCGACGAAGAGCGGGAAGGCGGCCATCGTGTAGCGCGGGATGCTGTCCGTGAAGTACGCGCTGTACGCGGCCAGCAGCGCACCGATGGTGTAGACCCACCAGCTCGCCGGGATGGTGATCCGCCCCCCGCCGACCAGGGTGGCGCCTCCGGGTCGGCCCATCCGGTCGAGCAGCCAGATGCCGACGCACCCGAGGACCAGGGCGGCGCCCGCCATGGCGTCGGGCACGAAGGTCTGCCCACCCGGCCCCTGGTGCACGGCGGCGATGAGCCCCTCGAGCGGGGTCGTGAACCAGATGAAGTGCTGGCCCTGCCAGAACCGCTCGGACGTGAGGAAGGCGACGGGGGTCCCGACCATGGCCCAGCTGTAGGTCATGAACGACACCAGTCCGAGCGGGGCCACGGCGGCGGCCACCGCCGGGCGCAGGGAGCGGCCGCGCCAGGCCGCGGGGAGCGCGGTGACGACCACGGCCAGCACGACGACGGCCCCCGTGCTGCGGGTGAGCCCGGCGAGGCACGCACACGCGGCAGCGGTGACCCAGTAGCGGCGCGACAGGGCGAAGAGGCATGCGGCCGCCGCGGTCAGGAAGAGGCCCTCGGTGTACGCCATCGACAGGATGTAGGCCGTCGGGCAGAACACGTAGAGCAGTACCGTCCGGTCGGCGAGCCGGGATCCGAACACCTCGCGGACGGCGAGCCAGATCGCCAGGGCGGAGGTGAGGCCGAAGACGAACGCGGCGACGAACGCGGCGTCCGGCAGGCTCAGCCGCGTCACCTCCGCCAGCGCCCTCACCGCGGTCGGGAAGGCCGGGAAGAACGCCCACCGGCTCCCGTCGCCTTCGTTGACCAGCTGGTGCGGGTACCCGTGCTCGGCGATCTTCAGATACCAGCGACCGTCCCACAGTGACCCCATGGACTGCACGACGCGCAGCCTCGGGAAGATGGTCGTGGCGATTAGCGCCGCGGCGAGGACGGCCACCCGCGAGGCGACGTAGTAGGCCGCCGGCCGCAGCAGGGGCCGCAGGCCGGTCGTCCGGGCCCCGACGGCGCTCGCTGCGCGCGGCCCGGGAGCCGACGTGGTCTCCGCGCCCGCGACGGCGCGGGGCGCCGCCGGCGCCGGCGCGTCGATCAGGTCGGTCACGGGACGGGGACGGTGGCGAGCACCGGGTCGCGTGGCCCGGCGGGAGGGCGGAAGGCCCAGCCCCGCAGCAGCGAGAAACGGGCGAGCGACGCCACGCAGCTGGCGACCAGGGCCGCCAGCGCGTCGTAGGTCAAGGAGTGCCCGGCGAAGGCACCGGCCACGGCGATCGCCGCCGTCGTGGCCACCAGGCTGACGCCGTACAGGACGACCACCACCGCGGCGAAGGACGGCTGCGCCGAGGTTCCTTCCCGTCCGGTCCGGGAGCGCCGGGCGAGCGAGCGGTGCAGCGCGGTGTTGATCAGGGTGCAGAAGGCCAGCGCGACGGCGTTGGCGAGCCACGGTCCGAGGGCCGACCAACCCAGCGCGAAGAGGAGCAGGTAGCTCAGCGTGCTGAGCACGCCCACCCCGGCGAACGACAGCAGCTCATCGGCGCTGACCGGCCCGCCGGTGGTCGCGGCGTCCGCGTGCTGTGCCGCCATCCGTGCGCGGTGTGGGGCTCGGGCGAGACGCCAGATACCCCGGAGGTCCTCGGCCGCGGTGGCGACGATGTCCACCGACGAGTCGGGGTCGTCGGTCCAGTCGACAGGGGTCTCGGCGACACGCACACCGAGCCGCTCGGCCGTCACGAGCAGCTCGGTGTCGAAGAACCAGCCGTCGTCCTCGACGAGGGGCAGGATCTCGAGCGCCCGGTCGCGCCGGATCGC
>CAYWDQ010000207.1:0-3954 GCA_964457065.1 uncultured Acidimicrobiaceae bacterium
CCGCGAAGCACACGTCGGAGGCACCGGTGTTGGGCCTGTCCCAGACCAGCACCCGTTTCCCGGTGCCCGCCAGGGTGGCTGCCAGCTCGTGGAGCCCGGGGGTGTCCTTGCTGAACCGGCCGCCGGGAGTGAGAACCCAGGGGTCGCCCTCGCCGACCACGTCATAGGCGATCCTCACTCCCTCGATCTGCGCAACGGGCACGGCCGTACCCTAGGCCGTAGGGTTTTGTCGTCGCTGAGCTGGGAGGGACAATGGTTCTCGCATTGGATGGTCTTCGGGTGATCGATGCGGACACCCACCTGACCGAGGCTCACGACCTGTGGACGAGCAGGGCCCCGGCGAAGTACGCGGACCGGGTGCCCAGGGTCCGGGAGATCGACGGGCGCCCGATGTGGGTCGTCGACGGGTGCGAGTTGGGCTTCGCCGGCGGCGGCGGCGTCATCGATCGTGACGGCGGCAAGGGCCGCGCCGCCGAGGCGCTCTTCGAGTGGACCCAGGACCAGATCCACCTCGGGGCCTTCGACATTCAGGCGCGCATGGAGGTGATGGACGACTCGGGCGTCTACGCCCAGGTCTGTTTCCCCAACTCCATCGGCCTCGGCGGCCAGGGGATCTCCGACATCGTGAAGGATCCCGAGCTGCGGCTGCTCTGCGTCCAGATCTACAACGACGCCATGGCCGAGGTGCAGGCCGACTCCGGTGGGCGGCTGCTCCCCATGCCGGTGCTGCCGGCGTGGGACGTGGACGCCGCCGTCGCCGAGGCCAGGCGCGTGGCCGCGCTCGACCTGCGCGGCGTGAACATGACCTCGGACCCCCAGGATCTCGGCGCACCCGACCTCGCCAGCCGGGCCTGGGATCCGTTGTGGGACGTCTGTGCCGACCTGCAGCTGCCGGTCCACTTCCACATCGGCGCCAGCCTGACCACCATGACCTACTTCGGCACCTATCCCTGGGCGTCCCAGGACGAGGACACGAAGCTGGCCATCGGTGGGACGCTCCTCTTCATCGGCAATGCCCGCGTCGTGACGAACATCATTCTGAGCGGCATGCTGGACCGCCACCCGACGTTGAAGATGGTGTCGGTGGAGAGCGGCGTGGGCTGGATCCCCTTCATCCTCGAGGCGCTCGACTACGAGATGTCCGAGAACGCTCCCAAGCAGCTCGCGCAGATGTCGATGCTCCCCTCGGAGTACTTCCGGCGGAACCTCTACGCGACGTTCTGGTTCGAGAAGACCAACGTGCCCGCGCTCATCGCCTCGGTCGGGGAGGACAACGTCCTGTTCGAGACGGACTTCCCTCACCCGACCTGCCTCTACCCCAAGCCACTCGACACGGTGGCGGAGAAGATGTCGACGTTGGCGCCCGAGGTGCAGCGCAAGATCCTCGGCGAGAACGCGGCGAAGCTGTACCGCCTCTGACGCAGCGGAGCGGTCGCCACGGTTTCCGTTGTCGCTGCGGCCCACGCCCAGGCAGGACCGTTCGCCCCCCTTTGCAGGTCGATTCGGCCCTGACCCCCCGGATCAGGCGGAGCGATGGGGGCGGTGCTCCACGCCGACCGGGTCCAGGCCCGAGAGGAAGGCCACGATGGCGGCGGTCAGCCGCTTCGGCCGGAGCCTGAGCTCCAGGGGTGAGCGGGCCCGGACGAGCACGCCGTTGGGCATCCGCCCCACGAGGCCGACCGCGTCGTCGAAGGGGTGGATGAGGTCGTTGCGGTGCGCGAGGACGAGCGTCGGGACCTGAATGGAGCGGCGCTGCTCCTGGGTCGGAGCGACCGGTCCGACGAGTACCCCGTGGAGCACGGCCGACGTGGCGTCGGGGGACACGGACAGCGCGTTCAGCACGCTGTTGAGCGGCCCGATCCTCGTCCTGGGGATCCGGCCCATGAGGCCCGACGTCACGTTCATCACCCGCCTCCCGTAGTGGGTGGCGAGCAGCATCGGCACGAACACGGCGGCCGCCGCCGGCACCGCACGCTCCAACACGGGCATCTCCAAGATCAGCGCCCGCGTGCGTTCGGGGTAGCGGGTGGCTGCGAACAGGCTCACGTTGGCGCCGAGCGAGATGCCCCCGAGCACCGCCTTCTCCACCCCGAGATGGTCCAGGAGCGCCATGACCTGATCCGCATAGCTGTCGATGCGGTAGGTCGATGCGTGGGTCGGTTTGTCGCTGCGGCCGTGGCCCAGCAGGTCCAGCAGCAGGACGCGGTAGCCCTGCTCGGCCAGGGCCTGGGCTATGCCCCGGTTGAGCTCGGCGTCGAGGAGGAGGCCGTGCAGATACACGACGACGGGGCTCGAAGAAGAGCCGTAGACGTCGTAGACGAGCGTCCGCCCGTGATCGGTGAAGGAGAGGTCGAACTCCACCGGGATGGCGCTCACGCGCCCACCTGTGCGTCGCGTCGCGTCACCATGCCTCCGTCCTCCTTTGGCGATGCAGTGGCGCCGGTGCAGCTTCCTGTCTGCACGGTACGGCCGACGGCTTCTCCACGACAGGGTCGTTCGGCAGGAGTTGGCGACCCTCGGCGGCCAGGAGTGGTGGTCCCGCCGGCCGCCACGTTCCTCGGCTCCATGGGCGGGCACCCGTTGAACCGGCCCATCGTGGGGATGTCGACCGACCCGGCCCCCGGGGGGGCGCCGGGCTACCGGCCGATCTCCTGAGCTGGGTGTCTACGATGTCTCGCGACATAGTCGCTTATGTCCCGCGACATAGTCGCTTATGCCCCGCGACATCACAGAGTGGGCGAGGCGGGACTTGAACCCGCACATCCTTTCGGACACAGGAACCTGAATCCTGCGCGTCTGCCAATTCCGCCACTCGCCCGAGTGACCGGCCAACAGTACTCGCTCGAGCACCGGCCCAGATCCGCTCTGGCGCCCGATCGCGATACAGGTGACCAGGTCAGACGCCTGCCGAATCCCTGTTGGGCGCAGCGGACCAGTAATCTCTGGGAGACCATGGGACTCCAGCAGTTTGAGGAGCGCCTCGAGCGTCTGGTGGAGGGCACGTTGGCCAAGCCGTTTCGAAGCAACCTCCAGCCGGTCGAAATCGGCCGGAGGCTGACGCGCGAGATGGACCTGCACCGGCGGGTGGGCGTGCGCGGCCTCATCGCGCCCAACGCCTTCGCGGTGACGCTCTCGCCGTCCGACGTCAGCCGGTTCTCGAACTTCATCGACGCGCTCTCTCGCGAGCTCTCCGACGCCGCCCGGGAGCACGCCCGGATAGAGGGGTACTCGTTCGTCGGCCCGGTCGAGGTGGAGATCTTCGAGGGTTCGAACCTCAAGGCGGGGCGGTTCACGGTCACCGCCGACGTACACGAGAGCGAGGACGGCGGCTTCCTGGCCGAGCTCGTCCTGCCCGACGGGAGGCGTGTCGCCCTGGGCTCGGAGCCCTTGGTGATCGGCCGCCTGCCCGAGTGTGACGTGGTCCTGCCCGACTCCAACGTGAGCCGGCGCCACGCGGAGTTGAGCAGGAAGGGTGACGGAATCTTCGTCACCGATCTCGGTTCCACCAACGGCACCAGGGTCAACGGGACCCCGGTGCGGGAGCAGCTCCTCGCCAGCGGGGACGAGGTGAGCGTGGGGTCGACGAAGCTCATCTTCGAAATGTCGTGACGGCACCCGGAGCGGCGGCGACGCTGCTCGCCACGCAGAATCTGGATGCGGTCCTGCGCGTTCTGCAATGGGGGGTCATCGCCCTGATCTTCCTGTTCTTCCTGCGTGTGATCCGGGCCGTCTGGGTCGAGATGAGCCCCGCCACCATCCGCCGGTCCCGCTCGGATCGGCGGCAGGAGAAGCGCCAGCTCCGCGCCGCCGCCAGGCCACCGGACCGCCCCAAGGAGACCCGGAAGCGTCAGCTCCACCTGAAGGTGGTCGAGCCACCCGCCCACGCCGGCCGCAACTATGACCTCGACGACGAGCTGACGATCGGGCGGTCGCCGGGCTGCGGTGTCTCCATGC
>CAYWDQ010000208.1:0-3942 GCA_964457065.1 uncultured Acidimicrobiaceae bacterium
TGTTGCCGGCCGAGACCATGGCGGACGCTTTCCCGTCGCGCACGAGCTCGGCGGCCCGCACCAGGGAGGAGTCCTTCTTGCGGCGCACACCACCTGCGGGGTCCTCGTCCATGCCGATGACCTCGGTGCAGGCCACGAGCTCCAGGCCCTGCGTGTCGCCGACCTGGTCGGGCGGTCCCACCAGCACGATCCCCACGCCGTGCTGGTCAGCGGCCCGGCGGGCGCCCTCGACGATCTCACCCGGGGCCTTGTCGCCGCCCATGGCGTCGACGGCAACCGGAAGTGTGGCCAGCGTCTCGGGGCTGGGACGCTCGCCCCGACGGCTCAAGTCAGTCGACCTCGACCGCTTGGCGCCCCTTGTACCAGCCGCAGCTGGGGCACACGACGTGCGGCGTCTTGGACGCCTGGCAGTGCGGGCACACGCTGCGGGCCGGCCGGCCGAGCCGCCACGCGGCCGCCTGATGGCTGCGGCCCTTGGCCTTGGACTTCTTCTTCTTCGGGACAGCCATGGAGGGTCTCCAACGATCGATTCGGGGTGCTCCCAGACAGCGCCGGGTCCCAGGGAGCCGGCTACCGGAGCACGTCGAGGTTAGCCCACCGGGGATCGCTCGGGGCAACGCACCCGCAGGCGCCCTCGTTGAGGTTCGCCCCGCACTGGGGGCACAGCCCGGCGCAGTCCTGCGTGCACAGCGGCGCCATGGGCAGCTCGAGCACGATGGCGTCGCGCACCAGGGGGCCGAGGTCGACGACGTCGTCGTCTATTGGGTAGATCTCCTCGTCGGAGGGACCGGACAGCGGGCCGTCGGCGTAGCGCTCGTGCACGTGGATGCGCAGCTCCCCCGACACGGGCTCCGCACAGCGACGGCAGACCCCGACCCAGGGTGCGCTGACGGTGCCGTCGACGTCGATCCCGCCGGCGAAGGGGACGAGCGTCACGTCGCACTCGGCCTCGGCGCCGGAGGGCACCACGCTCCGGCCGGGGTCGATGCCGGCCTCGTCGAGCGGCCCGGCCCGGGCGACCTCGCCCCGGCGCACCTCGTGGGCCACCTGCCCGGGCGTGCGCCGCAGGCGCGCCACGTGGACCTCGAAGGGATCCGCGCCCATCAGTTGGTGCCCACTACCGCTGGTCCTGGTCGAAGAAGCCGTCCTCCTCCGTCCCGGATCCCTCGTCCTCTGTCGCGGCCTCCACCAGGGGGGCGGCCAGACGGGCCCGGCCGGCCTGCACCGTCCGGGTGAGTCGGTCCAGCACGATCTCCATGCCCGCCAACTTCGTGTCGACGAAGTCCTCCGCCTGGTGGCGCAGCGCCCGCGCCTCCTCGTTGGCGTCGTCGAGGATCCGCTGGGCCACCGAGTTGGCCTGGCGCACGATCTCGGTGCGCTGCACCATGTGCTCGGCCTGCGCCCGGACCTCGTCCATCAACGCCTCGGCGTCGCGGCTCCGCTCGGCCATGAACTCCTCGCGCTCGCGCAGGAGCCAGCGCGCCTGGCGCAACTCGTCGGGGAGGCACTCGAGCGCCGACTGCACGAGCGAGGTGACCTCCTCCCGCGACACCATGACCGAGGACGACAGGGGCATCGACTTGGCCGTCGCCATGAGGTCGAGCAACTGGTGGAGGATCGACTCGATCCCCACTTCTTCGACCGGCTGCTCTTCGTCCACATCGAGGAACTGGTCGCTCACTCGTCACCACCCCCCAGCGCGTCCGGGCTTCGCTGCTCGTACTTGGCCTGCAGCGCCTCGGCCACCGGCTTGGGCACGAACGCGGACACGTCTCCGCCGAAGCGCCACACCTCGCGCACGAGCTTGGAGGCGACGAAGGACCACTCCGGGCTGGTGGGGATGAAGATCGTCTCGACGCCGGAGAGATGGTTGTTCATCTGGGCCATCTGCATCTCGGCCTCGAAGTCGGACACGGCCCGCAACCCCCGCACGATCGCCGAGGCACCCACGTCTCGTGCGACGTAGACCAGGAGCGTCGACACCGAGACGATGCGCACCGACGGCAGGTGCGCCACCACCTCCTTGAGCATGGCCTCGCGCTCCTCGAGATCGAAGAGCGGCGCGCTCTTCTGCGGGTTGCGCAACGCAGCGACGACGACCTCGTCGAAGAGGTGGCTGGCGCGCTCGACGATTTCGAGGTGCCCGTTGTGAAATGGGTCGAACGACCCTGGGAAGAGGCCGACCTTCACGAGCCGGCACCGCTGCGATGGACCACGGTGACGAGCGTACCGCCGTACCGGCGCTCTCTCGCGACCACCCAGCCCCCCGCGAGCGCGACCGGCGTCGACGACTCCATGACGACGACGTCGGCCCGCAGCGCGCCGAGGAGCGCCGGCCAGTCCTCGAAGTTGTAGGGGGGGTCGACCAGCGCGACGTCGAACGACCCGGCGCCCCCACCCTCGAGCCAGCCGGGCAGCGACGCCCGCACCAGGGTGGCGGGCTCGTCGCCCAGGCCCACCGCATTCAGGTTCAGGCGCACGGCGGCCAGCGCCTCGGGGTCGAGGTCGACGAAGGTGGCCGAGGCCGCGCCCCGGGACAGGGCCTCGACACCCAACGCGCCGCTCCCGCAGAAGAGGTCGACCACCCGGAGGCCCTCCACACCACCCTGCGAGCCCAGGATGTCGAAGATCGACTCCCGGACCCGGTCCGACGTCGGCCGCACCGACCGGGGCAGCTTCGCGGCCAGTCGTCGCCCGCGGCTCCGGCCTCCGATGACCCGCATCCGCTCCACCCTACGGCGGGCGGGCGCCCCCCTAACTCTTGAACAGGTACTCGCCCTCGCCCTCGCTCAGCAGCAGGCGGACCTCGTCGGCCAGGTCGGGGTGCTCCCCGAGCTGGGGGTCCTCGTCGACCACCGTCTCGGCCACCCGGCGTGCCTCGGTGAGGAGGGCGACGTCGTCCGGGTCGCTCAGCGAAGCCAGGCGGAGGTCGCTCTGCCCCTTCTGGCGGGCGCCCAGGAGCGTGCCCTCGCCGCGGAGCCGCAGGTCGGCCTCGGCCAGCGCGAACCCGTCCGTGGACCCGGCCACGGCCGCCAGCCGCTCGTTGCCCTCCTCGCCGCCGAGCAGGTAGCACCAGCTGGGGTCGGAGCCGCGCCCGACGCGCCCGCGCAGCTGGTGCAGCTGGGCGATGCCGAAGCGGTCCGCGCTCTCCACGACCATGACGGTCGCCTCGGGCACGTCGACCCCGACCTCGATGACCGTCGTCGCCACCAGCACCTGCAGGTCACCCGAGCGGAAGCGGTCCATGACGTCCTCGCGCGCCGCCGCCGCCATCTGCCCGTGCATGAGCCCGACCCGGAGGCCGGCGAGCTCGGTCGCCCCCAGCCGGTCGAACTCCTCGGTCGCCGACGTGGCCTCCACCCGCGCCGAGCCCGAGACGAGCGGGCACACGACGAAGGCCCGGTGGCCGGTCGCCACCTCGTCTCGTACCCGCTGCCAGGCCTCCCCCTGGCCGGCGTGGTCCTCGCCGGGCAACCAGACCGTCGTCACCGCGATCCGGCCCGGCGGCAGCTCGTCGAGCGTCATCAGATCGAGGTCGCCGAAGATGACCATGGCGGCCGTGCGGGGGATCGGCGTGGCCGTCATCACCAACAGGTCCGGATCGCCGTCGGCCCCCTTGGACCGCAGCGTCGCCCGCTGCTCCACGCCGAAGCGGTGCTGCTCGTCGATCACGACGGCACCGAGCGACGCGAACTCGACCTCCTCGGTCAACAGCGCATGGGTCCCCACCACCAGCCCCACGTCGCCCGACGCCAGCCCGGTCAGGACGGCGGCGCGCGCCTTGCCCTTCACCCGGCTGGTCAGGAGCTCGACCCGCACCTCGCCGCCGGCCATCCCTCCGGGGCCCTCCAGGTCGCCCAGCAGCGCGCGCACGGCCGAGAAGTGCTGCTCCGCCAGCACCTCGGTCGGCACCATGAGCGCACCCTGGTGGCCGCTCTGGAC
>CAYWDQ010000209.1:0-3937 GCA_964457065.1 uncultured Acidimicrobiaceae bacterium
GATCGCGGCGACCGAGAGGTTCTGGGCCAGCGAGAGGGCATGCCCCAGTGCCACGGGCACGAGGATCAGCATGGGCCAGTGCCACAGGTACCACGAGTAGGAGACCCGGCCGACGACCTGCATGGGGGAGGTCCGCAGGATCCGCACGGGACCGTGCGCGGTGCGCGGGCCGGTGCCCGCAGCAATGATGGCCGCTGCCCCGAGGACCGGCACGAGCGCGGCGGTGCCCGGGAACGGGGTGCTGGACGTGAAGGTCGCGACGGACCACGCCACGAGGCCGAGGCCGATCCACCCCAGCAGCGGCCGGCCGCGCATCCGGGCGATGAGCGGGGCGCCGAGCGCGATGAGCCCGCCGACGGCCAGCTCCCAGGCCCGCGTGGGCAGCGAGAAGAAGGCCCATGGCTCCGAGGCGTTGGTCAACCAGACGGAGAAGGCGCACGACGCCACGGCGATGACGCCGAGGACGGCGGCCGCGGTGGCGCGCGACGGCGGCCGTTCGCGCCGCCCGGCGTGGCGGCGGGCGCGGCGGCTCCATGCGAGCGAGGCGAAGAGCAGCACCGCCGGCCAGATCAGGTAGAACTGCTCCTCCACGCCGAGTGACCAGTAGTTCTGGAAGGGCGAGGGCGCGGCGGATGCCGTCAGGTAGTTGGTCTGGAGCAGCGCGAACCGGTAGTTGCCGACGTAGAGCGCACATGCCACACCGTCCCTGAGGACGGAGCGGGCCGTCAGCGGTGGGAGGATGGCGGCCGAGGCGACCGCCGTGACCGCCAGGACCAGGAACGAGGCCGGCAACAGGCGGCGGATCCGCCGCCCGTAGAACGCGCTGAAGGAGATCCGCCGGCGGTCGCGGACCTCGCGCCAGAGATGGTCGGTGATCAGGTAGCCCGAGATCACGAAGAAGACGTCGACCCCGACGTAGCCGCCCGGCACCGCGCCCAGGTGGGCGTGGTAGAGCACCACGGCCAGGATGGCGACGGCGCGGAGGCCCTCGATGTCCTTGCGGAACACGCGGCGCCTCGGCCGGCGCGTCAGGAGGTCCGCCTCCGGCCGCACCTCCTGATCAAGCCCGATCGGCACTCTTCGGGGAACGTAGCACCGGGCCGAGGAGCCGGGGAGCCTGGATCCCAAGGGACCATCGGCTCTAGTCCGTGCAGGTGGGTAGGGGAGACACTGCAGGTGACGTCGAGGAGGCTGTCATGAGGTTCCGCGATCGGGTGGACGCCGGCCGCCACCTGGCCGAGGTGGTGCAGCGGGCCGACATCGGGGGCGACGTCGTCGTGCTCGGGCTGCCCCGGGGCGGGGTGCCCGTGGCCTTCGAGGTGGCCCAGGCCCTCGGGGCGCCGCTCGACGTGATCGTCGTGAGGAAGCTCGGGGTGCCCTTCCAGCCCGAGCTCGCGATGGGAGCCATCGGCGAGGGCGGAGTTCGGGTCGTCAACGAGGAGGTGGTGCGGTCTTGTGGCCTCGGGATCGACGACATCGAAGTGGTCGAACGTAAGGAGCGTGTCGAGCTGGAGCGGCGGGCCCGACAGTACCGGGGCGACCGTCCGCGCCTCAGCCTCCGCGGTCGATGCGCCGTCGTCGTCGATGACGGTGTCGCCACCGGTTCAACGGCGCGCGCCGCCTGTCAGGTGGCACGCGCACTCGGGGCGGCCCGTATCGTCCTCGCCGCCCCTGTCGCCTCGCGCCTCGCGGTCCTGGCGCTGAGGGACGTCTGCGACGAGGTGCTGTGCGTCGACGTCCCTGAGTCCTTCTATGCGGTGGGGGAGTGGTACCGCGACTTCTCGCAGACGACGGACGAGCTGGTCGTGGAGCTCCTGCAGCTCGCGGCCGAGCGCGATGACGATGCCATGACGCCGGATCCGCCTGACGACGGCGTTCTCGTCCACGACGAGGAAGTCGGCATCCCTTGGGGCGACGTGACGCTCTCTGGTCGTCTCACGGTGCCCGCCCGATCGCTCGGTACGGTGATCTTCGCCCACGGGAGCGGCAGCAGCCGTCACAGCCCGCGTAACCGCTACGTGGCGAGCGTGCTGAACCGCGCCGGTCTGGCCACGCTGCTGATCGACCTGCTGACGGTGGAGGAGGAGTCGGACCGCTCGTGTGTCTTCGATGTGCGGACGTTGGCCGATCGGCTGGGCGCTGCCACCCGGTGGGTCAGGGGGCGGCCCGAGGTGGCGGGTCCGGTCGGCTTCTTCGGAGCCAGCACCGGAGCGGCAGCGGCACTCTGGGCGGCCGCCCAGCCCGAGTGCGACGTGAGGGCCGTCGTCTCCCGTGGCGGGCGCCCGGACCTCGCAGGTCCGTTGCTGCCGGCGGTCACCGCACCGACGCTCCTGATCGTGGGCGAGTGCGACGAAGCGGTGCTCGACCTGAATCGAAGGGCACAGGCACAGTTGCGTTGCGCCAACCACCTGACCATCGTCCCGGGGGCGACCCATCTCTTCGAGGAGCCCGGGGCGCTGGAATCCGTCGCCCGATTGGCCTCCGACTGGTTCGTGAAAGAGTTTCGGGAAGGATCCGCCATGCCACCAAGGGCGCCATAGGGCCAGGCCACGCAACCGACGAACGGCGCCCGCCCTCGGGCGCCGCACTTCAATTGTGTTTCGGACGACGACACCCGTAGGAGTGGATGCTCGATGAGCCGTAAGAGCCCTTTGCCTCCGCAGCGCCTGCCTCACCCGAGGCCGCCTGCCTCTCGACTCGAGCCCCCGCCGATTTCGCTCGGGGAACCGACGTAAATGGCGGCGCCGCTGCCGCACGAGTCGCACGACGCGATCAGCGGCCTGAGGCTGCACCGCTGGTCGGATCGTGCGGTGATCGCGATCGCCATCACCGCGCTCGCGTCCGGGTTCGGTCAGTTCGGGGTCGTGGCGGCGCTCGGCGACGTCTCGACGCAGCTCGGCCACGTGGCGGCGGGGGGGACCATCGCCGACAAGGTCGGCCTGTCCGGGACCAGCCTGGGGATCGGATTGGCCGTCATCCGCCTGGCCTCTCTCGGCAGCCTCCCGCTCATCGGCATCGCCGACCGCCTCGGGCGCCGGCCGGTGATCCTCGCGGTGACGATTCTCGGGTTGGCGCTGACCGTGGTCGCCGCCGCCAGTCCGGGCTATTGGTGGTTCGTCGCGATCTTCGCCTTCGGACGCCCGCTCCTCAGCGCCACCAACGCCCTGGCCGAGGTCATGGCCGCCGAGGAGACGAGTTCACGCGACAGGGCGGCCGCCGTGGCATTCATCGCAGCCGGCTACGGCGTGGGTGCCGGGCTCTCCGCCATCGTCCACAGCTTGGCCTCCGGGCCGCTCGGATTCCGTGGGATCTTCGCGCTGGCGATCCTCCCGCTCGCCCTTGTGTTCGCCGTGCGGGGGTGGATAGAGGAGCCGAGCCGGTTCATGGTGGCCGAGGCGGCGGCGGAGCACGCCACGCCGGTGCTGGGAGCGATCGGGCCCCGCTACCGCAAGCGGGTGCTCGTGCTGGCGTCGATCGCGTTCGCGATCTCCATCATCACGGGACCGGCCAACAGCTTCCTCTTCCTCTTCGCGCAGGACGTCGTGCACCAGGCCGGCTACGTGACGGCACTCATGGTCGCGGCGGCGGGCGTCGTCGGGCTCGGGGGCTTGCTGTGCGGGCGGTGGTTGGCGGACCGAGTCGGCCGGCGTCCGACCGCCACGGGCGCGATGGTCGCCATCGGCTTCAGCGGCGCTCTCGCCTACTCGGGGTCGCGGCCGGCTCTGGTGGTCGGCTACATCCTCGGCGTGCTCAGTGGCTCGCTGCTGGCGCCGGCCGTGGGATCCCTCCTGACCGAGCTCTTCCCGACCTCGGTGCGGGCGTCGGCAACGGGGTGGTGGGTCACGGCCGGTGTCCTCGGCGCCGTCGGCGGGCTGGTGCTGTTCGGCGCCGTTGCCGACGTCGGGAACCGCTTCGCCGCAGCGGCCGACATCACGTT
>CAYWDQ010000210.1:0-3936 GCA_964457065.1 uncultured Acidimicrobiaceae bacterium
CCATGCGCGACGCCATGCAGTGGGTACACGACCGCACGGTCGACGGCATGAATGACGGCACAGACGTGCACACGCTCATGCGCGAGGTCACGGTGCCCCGGCACTTGGACGTCGGGGAGGGGTACGGAAAGACGAGCTGGAACGTGCGCGCCATCTGGGAGAACTACAGCGGCTGGTTCCACCACCGGTCCACCACCGAGCTCTACGACGTGCCGGCGGCGGCGGTCGCGGCAGACGTCGTGGCCGCAGCCGGTGCGGGCGCGCTGGTTACCGCCGGCCGTGCGCGACTCGACGCCGGAGAGGCGGTTGCCGCTCTGCACCTCACCGACATCGTGCTCGCGGCCGAGCCGGACCATTCTGACGCCCTCGCAGTCGCCGCGGCGGCCACTCGCGCCCTCCTCGGGGACAGCGCGAACTTCTGGGAGCGTGCGTGGCTCAACCGGTCTCTCGACCAGCTCGAGGCCGAGTGACGAACGACGTCATCTTCGACTTCTCCGGTGCCGCCGTCCTGGTCACGGGGGGCACCAGCGGGATCGGCCACGCCATCGCCACGGCCTTTGCAGACGCGGGTGCGGCAGTCACCGTCACCGGTACCCGGGGCTCGGCCGGCGACTACGAGACCGGTCTGCACCGGTTCTCCTATCACCGGGTGGAGATGACCGATCCGGCCTCGATCGACGCGCTGCTCGACACGCTGGACTCGCTCGACGTGCTCGTGAACAACGCCGGAGCCAACCTTCCCGGCGGTCGGGACGAGTGGGAGCCCGACACGTTCGCCACGGCCGTCACCTTGAACCTCGTCGGCCCGATGCGCCTCACGACCGGCTGCCGGGAGCGCCTGGCCGCCAGCACGATGGACGGAGGAGCGAGCGTCGTCAACATGGCCTCGATGGCGGCGTTCCGCTCCATCCCGGTCGTCCCCGGCTACGGGTCGGCCAAGGCGGGACTCGTCGCGCTCACCCGCAATCTCGCACGGCACTGGGTCGACGACGGCATCCGTGTCAACGCCGTGGCCCCGGGGGTCATCGCCACCCCGATGACCGCGCCGCTGGCGTTGTTCACGGAGCTCCTCGACGTGGAGCTGGCACACACGCCGATGGGCCGCCTCGGCACGCCCCACGAGGTCGTCGGGGCGGTGCAGTTCCTGAGCAGCTCCGCCGCGGGCTTCATCACCGGGCACACCCTCGCCGTCGACGGAGGGTACCTTCTGCCATGAGCACTCGGCCGCTGTCACCGCACTACCACGTCGGCATCGTCGTGCGCGACCTCGAGGCGGCTCAGGCGCAGCTGACCGGTCTCCTCGGCGTCACGTGGGGGCCGGTCATGCACCTCGACGCGACCGACTACCGCGACGACTCGGGTCAGGACCTCGTGCTGCCGACGACGATCTGCTACTCGGTCGACGAGCCGCGCCTGGAGCTCATCCAGGAGCTCCCCGGTTCGGTCTGGGTCTGCAACGAACACTCGAACCTGCACCACATCGGGTTCTGGAGCGACGACCTGTCCGGGGACAGCGCCGGGCTGACCCGCGCCGGGTGCCCCCTGCAGGTCTGCGGGCGTGCCGGGGACCTGGCGCCGGTGTCGTTCGCGTACCACCGCGACGACCTCGGCGTCCGCATCGAAGTCGTCGACGCCGGGATGCGGGACGCGATGTCGTTCCTCTTCTCCGCCGGCGAGAGCTGACGGAGACCGTCTCGGTGCTCCAGGTGCGGGTCCACGGCCCCGGTGACGTGCGGGTCGACGACATCGCAGAGCCACGACCCGGAACCAGAGACGTCGTCGTCCGGGTCGCGGCCTGCGGCCTCTGCGGGAGCGATCTCTCGTACATCGAAATGGGCGGGCTCGCCGGACCCGGCGGGGCCCCCATGTGCCTCGGACACGAGATGGCAGGTGTCGTCGACTGGGTCGGGCGGGATGTCGCGACCACCCGGGTCGGCGACAGAGTCGTCGTGCAACCGGGCAACGACGAGTTGGGGAGGATCGGCAACGGCGCCCCCGAGGGTGGACTCACACCCTTGCTCCTCGTCACCCAGGCCGACCGCGCCCGGCTCCACGCCGTCCCCGACGATCTGCCCCTCGACGTGGCTGCCCTCGCCGAGCCGCTCGCCGTCGGCATGCGCGCCGCCGACCAGGCCGAGGTCCAACGTGGCGACGGAGTCGCCGTCTTCGGGTGCGGGCCCATCGGACTCTGCGCGGTCGCCACCCTGGTTGACCGCGGCCACGAGCGGGTCGTCGCCATCGACCTGAGCCGCACCCGTCGGGAGCTCGCCCTCGGTCTCGGCGCCCAGGCGGCGCTCGACCCCACGGCGACAGACGTCTGGGAGGCGCTGGCGGACCTCCACGGCACGAAACCCTTCATGCTCGGGCCCACGACGGCCACCGCCGCATTCATTGAAGCCTCCGGGGCCGCCCGCGTCATCACCGACGTCCTCGACCATGGGCCGATCGGGGGCCGGCTCTCCGTGGTCGCGCTCCATTACGGGCCGATCCCGACCAGCTACCTGACGCTGCTGATGAAGCAATTCACCATCCGCGGGTCGATGGAGTACCCGAGCCGCTTCGCCGACGCCATCGACCTGCTCGGACGGCGCGATCTCTCGAAGCTGATCACGCACCGCTTTCCCCTCGAGCAGTTCGGCGACGCAATGTCCATGCTCGGGGGCTCGAAGGAGTGCGGCAAGGTCCTCGTTTCCATCGATCCGACGGTCAGATGACGGGGTGTCCCGGAGCAGCCCGAGATGGTGGACGAGCCTGAGCGCACCGGCCCGCCCGAGCGGCGCACGGGGCGAAATCGTCGGTCGGACGCGTGGCAGTAGTCTCCCCGAGCAGTGCACGATTCCTGGGCCACCAGGCCGCCCGAGGAGGGGAAATAGCCCATGCCCGGCATGGGCCGCTCGCTTCAGACCGGGAACTCCCTCATCGTCTCGGCCTTCCACACCGAGCTCCTCCACCAGTTGCTCTTCATTCTCTTGGTGGGCGCGCTGTGCGCCATCGGCTTCAACGTCGTACGAACCGTCCAGTACCGGAGGCTGAAGCAGCACGGCCAGAATTCGTTCCCCACGTCGCCGCGCTTCTCGACGCCAGAACCGACCGCCCGGCGCGTGCTCCGCATCGGCTTCGGCTGCCTCTGGATCCTCGACGGCCTGCTCCAGCTGCAATCGGCCATGCCCCTGGGCCTCCCGTCCGGCGTGATCCAGCCGGCGGCCGCCACCTCACCGGGCTGGGTCCAGCACCTCGTCAACAGCGGTCTGAGCATCTGGACCGACCATCCGATCCAAGCGGCCTCCGCGACGGTGTGGATTCAGGTCGGGCTCGGGCTGTGGCTCCTCGTCGCACCCCGCGGCCGGTGGTCGCGCCTGAGCGGTCTCGCCAGCGTCGGCTGGGGGCTCGTCGTGTGGTCCTTCGGGGAGGCCTTCGGCGGCATCTTCGCCCCGGGGGCGACCTGGTTGTTCGGAGCGCCCGGGGCCGTCCTCTTCTACTGCGTCGCCGGCGTCCTGATCGCGCTGCCGGAACGGGCCTTCGCCACCCCTCGTCTCGGCCGGATCGTCCTCGCCGCCGGCGGCGTGTTCCTGATCGGCATGGCCCTGTTGCAGGCGTGGCCCGGCCGGGGCTACTGGCAGGGCGGGCGCTCCGGGACACTGACCGGCATGGTGCGGGCCATGGCGCAGACGTCGCAGCCGCATTTCCTCTCGTCGTGGATCACGTCCTTCGGCTCTTTCGACGCCGCACACGGCTGGGCGGTCAATCTGTTCTCCGTCGTCGCACTCGTCATCATCGGCATACTCCTCCTGACGGGACGACAGCGGCTCGTCCTGGGCGGGCTCCTCGCCCTCGTCGCGCTCTGCCTCGCCGACTGGGTGCTCGTCGAGGATCTCGGCTTCTTCGGTGGCGTCGGAACCGACCCGAACTCCATGTTGCCCATGGCTCTCGTCTTCG
>CAYWDQ010000211.1:0-3897 GCA_964457065.1 uncultured Acidimicrobiaceae bacterium
GCGGGTGCCGCCGTCCGGATGCTGCACGACGCGCCGCTGCCGCCATGGCCCGGTCAGAGCCCGGACGAGATCGCTTCGCACCTCGACGGCGAATGCGAGTGGCTCGTCACGAACGGTGTCCTTCCCACCGACTTGGTCGCGCGCAACCGTCGGATTGCCGAGACCGCGCTCCGGCCGTGGACACCGGTGTTCACCCACGGCGACCTGCAGGTCGACCACGTCTTCGTCGCCGGTGACGAGGTCACCGGCGTCATCGACTGGTCCGAGGCGTCCCAGGGCGATGCCCTGTACGACCTCGCCACCCTGACGCTCGGGCACGAGGAGCATCTCGGCGACGTCGTCGCCGGCTATGGCATCGACGTCGACCGCGACCTCATCCGCGCCTGGTGGTCGTTGCGATGCCTGCTCAACGTCCGCTGGCTGATCGAGCACGGCTTCGACCCGTCCTCGCCGGGCTGCGAGTTCGCCGTGCTGAGGTCCCAGCTGTGAAGGTGTACGAGCCCAACGGCTACGAGTGCCGTTCTGCCGCATCGGGTCGATCTTGCTGTCCGTCGGTCTCGTCAGCGCGGGAGCGGTGGCCTTCGACCGGGCCGCGATACGACCCGCCCTATGAGTCCCCGCTGAAGGCCCGAGCGCGATCTTCAGCGATCGGCGCCGGCGTCGACCACTGGTCGATCAGTGATCGCGGATCGGCCTGCAACGACGAAAGAGCGAAGCCCGCCGTCCTCCGGTAGGCCTCCGTCACCTCCTCGATCTCGGCCCTGGTGATGACCGTGTCGATGTCGTCGAACCCCTCCGGCGCGCGGTCGTGGACCACCTGCATCGGCACCTCCGGCCCCAGGCCGCGGTTCGCCTGCACGATCGCACCGGTCGCGGGCACCCGGGCGCGCTCGTAGCGCTCGAATGCGGCAACCACGTCCTTGTCGGCCCGCAGGCACCCGGCGAGGACGCGCGCGTCGAGGACGGCCTGTGAGGCCCCGTTGGAACCGATCGGGTACATCGGGTGGGCGGCATCCCCGAGCAATGTCGAACGGCCGAACGTCCAGCGGGTCACCGGGTCCCGGTCCACCATCGGGAACAGGTAGGTCGTCGGTGCCGACCGGATGATCGCCGGGACGTCGAGCCAGTCGAACGCCCAGTCCTCGAACTGGGGCAGGAAGTCGGACAGGACGCCGACGCGGTTCCAGTCCTCGGTCCTCCCCAGAGCCGAGTCCGGGCGGCGAAGCTCGGCGATGAAGTTCAGCTGCTGGCGACCGTTCGGGAGATCAGCGATCGGATAGGCGACGAACTTCTGATCGCGGTGGCCCGCCCAGATCATCGTGCGTCCGTCCAGCAGCGGCTCCACCTCGGCGACACCCCGCCAGAGCAGCGAGCCGTTCCAGCGGGGTCGTCCTTCGGATGGGTAGTGCTGGGCGCGTGCGGCACTGTGGATGCCGTCCGCCGCGACGATCCCCAGCCCGGACACCACCACAGAATCGTCCGCCTCGGTGCGGAAGACGGCGCTTGCCTGCGCCTCGTCGTCGTCCAGCCGGACGAGCCGATGCGCCAGGTGGAGATGGCCAGGTCCCACGCGTTCGAGGAACGCGTGGAGCAGCACGTCCTGGAGCGTGCCGCGGTGGACGGAGAGCTGGGGCCAGGCGTACCCGGCTGCAGTGCCGCGCTGCTCGCGCCAGATCTCCTGGCCGTGACGCGAGCAGTACACGAGGCTCGTCGGCTCTATCGACCGGCGACGGAGCGGTTCGAGCACACCCAGTGCGTCGAGCTCGCGCACGGCGTGCGGCAAGAGGTTGATGCCGACGCCGAGCGGCTGCAGGGCGGGCACGCTCTCGAACACGTCGACCGGTGCGCCGATCTCATGGAGGCTGAGCGCGGTGGCGAGGCCACCGATCCCCGCGCCCACCACGATAAACCCGTCCTCGGCTCTGGTCACCCTCAGGCAACCTCGTGGACGTGGATCCGTACCGAACCCGGTCGTCGTTCACCAGTCGACACGGCGAGGATGTCATTCAAACGGGCCAGGCGGGGGGCGGACGTCCAGAGCCTGACGTGCGTGCGGAAGTAGTACTCCGACGGCGCAACCTCCTCGCCGCTGGCGAGCCGCGCTGCGACCGCGGCACTCGCCTTGCGGAGGCCGGTCGAGCGAACCTCGATGGGTTCGCCCTCGTCGGTGACGAGCAGGTAGTGCGCGTCGATCTCGATGACGCCGTCGGCCCGGACGATCTGCCAATCCACGCCGCCGGGGGCGATCGTGCCCCGGAGGCCGTCGTGCCCCTCGAAGGTGCCACCGTCGAAGACGATCGTGCGGCGATCCCCGAGTGGAAAGCCACCCAGCTCGACCATCGGTCGTACCGCGACGTCGATCCGGATCAGCGGGACGAGCTCCACGGCGACGCACCCTAGTGAGTCCAGGTGTCGGACCGAGCCCGCTGTCAGGCGGTCGCGCCGGCAGGCTCAAGCGGCGGGTACGCCTCGTGCGCGGCCTGGTGCCCGGGCTCAGTGCGAGAGAGGGTCACGTCTCCGTCCCTTTTCGGGTGGCCCGCCACCGGAGATGCCGACGGATCGAGGAGCAATTCACGAGAGAGCGGCCGGCCGGCGGTGTCTTTGCGAGTTGCTCAGGGCGCCGGCCGGGCCCGGGACAGCCGCGGGAACAGCCGGCCCCCGAGGTGCATCGCGAAGTCGATGGCCAGCGTGGGGGACACGGTGGGGTCGACGTCGGGAGGGTCCGGCAGATCCTTGTCGTGGCGCGCGTGCTCGTAGAGGCCGTGGCACATGTGCCGCCCGAGGGTGCCCAGCGCCTGCATGGCGTCCACCCGCTCCGCCTGGAAGGCGGGTACGGGCTGCGGATGGACGTCGGGCCAGGCCTCCGGTGCTCGGGGCGTGTCCAGGCTGAACACCCCCTCGAAGGTGCGCGCCGCCGCGTCCCGGGCCGTGAAGGGCTCGCCGAGGTCCCACACCGACCGCAGCGTCGCCAGCAGGGAAGTGTGCCGGTGCTCCTCGGTGCACACGGTCCCCTCCGGGACCCAGGGGGACACCACGACAGCGGGAACCCGGTAGCCCGAGCGGTCGAAGGCGAACCCGAGCTGTCCCGGCGGCGCGCCGGGATCGGGGGGCGGCACGGGTCCCGGGGGGACGTGGTCGTAGGTGCCGCCGGGCTCGTCGAATCCCACGAAGAGCATGGTGTTGAGCGCGTTCGAGCCTGACGGTGACCCGGCGGACCGCACGGCGCGGTAGATCCGGCCCAGGAAGTCCTCTCCGGCGAGGATGGACGAGGGCGCGTCCATGAGGACGTCGAGGCCCGGGATGAGGGCCCGCCCGAAGGCGGGGTGGTAGTCGCCGTGGCCCGCCATGAGGTTGGGCTCAATCAGCGAGAAGTCGGGCAGGGTGCCCTCGGCGGTGTCGCGCTCGAACTCGGTGAAGGGCACGAAGTGGGTGGCGAAGCGATCGCGCAGGCGCGGCATGTGGATGAAGCCGGTGAACGACAAGGGCCCCGGTTCGAGGACATAGACCTTCCAGGTCCGGCCGCAGCGCTCCAGGCGGTCGAAGATCGTCTCCGCCGCGTGGTGCCGCATGAAGTTGGTCACGGGCCGGTTCACCACGAAGCCGGAGGACGTCGCCGAGGTCCAGAACGACCGGTTCGGCAGCGTCTGCGACGGGACCTCGCTGAACCAGTGGTCGAACACGCCGAAGCCACGGGCCAACGCGCTGATCACCGGTACCTGGTCAGGCGTGTAGCCGGCCATGATCTGGCCGTACTCCTCGCAGGTCGGCTGGCGGCCGAGATCGACGGTGAGGAAGCTGATGTAGTCCGTGACGAAGCCGTCCATGGTCGGCCGACGGCCATCGGGCGGCGCGTTGTAGGGGGCCACCATCTCGGTGGCGTCCTTGAAGCGGTTGGCG
>CAYWDQ010000212.1:0-3865 GCA_964457065.1 uncultured Acidimicrobiaceae bacterium
CGAAGGGTGCCGTCGGAGGCAGGTAGGCCAACACCTTGAAAAGGAGGTCCGCGTTGCCCGTGCTGGCCGTCGTGAGCGCCAGGACGTAGCCGACGATGATCGGCAGGCTGAGCGGGAGGGCGAGCGTCTGGACCTGGTCCTGGCGCTCAGCCATGGAGCCGGCAGCGGCGTAGACCCAGCAGTAGAACGCGTAGCCGAGGAACAGCCAGACGAGCTCGCTCGCCAGCACGAGCGGCGCGGTCCCGTGGAGAAGGTCCGAACCGACGGCTTCGGCGAGCACAACGGCGAACACGACGATGACCGCCGCCTGGCCCATGGCGACGAGGCCGATCCCCAGCACCTTGCCGCCCAGGAGCTGGATCGGCCGGACGGTGGCCAGCAGGACCTCGACGACACGGCTCGCCTTCTCCTGCATGACGCCCATGAGGATCCAGGTGTTGTACTGCGTGAGCATCAAGAAGACCAGGATGAGCCCGATCACCGACGTGGTCCTGGCGGTGCCCTTCGTGTTGGGCTGCAGGCTCTGCACTGGCACCGGCTTCGCCTGTGCGAGCCGCGCCACCTGGGATCCGGAGAGCCCTGCCGCGCGGTACGCGTGCTCGATCCCGAGCTCCACCGCAACCTCCTGTGCGACGGTGGCCACGGTCGACGTGCTGTCGGCGTTCACGGGAGCGTTGACGACGACCCGGTCCCCGTCCACGACCGCCAGGTCGATGGCGCCCGATCGGACCGCGTCGTCGGCGGCGCGGGCCGACGGCTCGGGCACGATCCTCACCGCCGTCCCCACCCGGGCCCCGGCCTGCTGGACCAGCTGTTCCAGTGCAGGGTCGGCGGGACCGACGACTCCGACCTCCTGGGGCCCCGCCTTGCCACTGTGGAGGACCGGGATGACGATGGCCGCAGCGACGACGAGGAGGATGATGACCGTGCCGACGCGGAAGATGCGGCCCCGCACCCGCTCGCGAATCTCGCGGAGCGCGACGAGCCCCACGTCGCCGAGGGAGTCGCCGAGTGCCGCCCGGCGGCGTGGCCGGGCGCCGTCCGGCGAGGGCGCGTGCGCGCTGCGGCGCCGTCCGCGCAGGAAGATCCGCAGTGCCAGCACGACCGCACCGACGGCGATGACGAGGGTGAACTTCACCCCAGTGCCTCGCGGAACACCTCGGACAGCCGGCGACGCTGGAAGGAGAACTCGGTGACCCTGCCGGCCTGCATGGCGGCCCGCAGCACGCTGTCGCTGTCGACCTCGTCACCCAGGACGAGGCGGGCCGCACCGGCGGCGACCTCCGACACGCTGACGCCGGGCAGGCCGCGCGCCCACGCCGCCTCCCGGTCCCCCTCCACGCGCACCACCAGGCGCCGGGCGCCGCTGCTGGCGAGGTCGTCCACCGTGCCGGACACGACCATACGCCCGTGGTCGATGATGGTCACCTGCTCGCACAGATCCTCGACGAGGTCGAGCTGGTGGCTCGAGAACAGGACGCAGCAGCCGGCCCGGGCCTGGTCGAGCAGCACCTGCCCGATGGCATCGACCCCCGCGGGGTCGAGACCCGCCAGCGGCTCGTCCAGCACCAGCAGCTCAGGAGCGTGGAGAAGCGCTGCCGCCAGCTGTACCCGCTGCTGGTTCCCGTGCGAGAGCGCCTCCACCTTGCTCTGCGCCCTGTCGAAGATGTCGAGGCGCTCCAGCCACGTCCGGGCGGCGGCCCCGGCGTCGGCGCCGCTCATGCCGTGCAGCCTCCCCAGGTACTCGAGCTGCTCCCCCACGAGCATGCCGGGGTAGAGGCCTCTCTCCTCGGGCATGTACCCGAACCGGCGGCGCTCCGCCTGGCCCACGGGCCCGCCGTTCCAGCGAACGGTCCCCGAGTCGAGGTCGGTGAGACCGAAGATCGCGCGCATCGTCGTCGTCTTGCCCGCCCCGTTGGGGCCGAGGAAGCCGACGACGTGCCCGGCGGGCACCGTGAAGGAAAGGTCGTCGAGTGCGATCAGGGGGCCGAAGGTGCGGCGCAGCCTCACGAGTTCCAGCAGGCCGCCCACCGGCCCAGGTTACGCCCACGGTTTCTCGGCCCCGGGAGGCAGCGCGGGGCGGTCCGCCGCCGGGCGCCGTCAGGCGAGGTTGGCGCCGTGTTGCCGGACGAAGTCGTTCACCGCGTAGTACGCCTCGATCGACTCCCCGGCGTCGCCCCAGAAGCCCCCCTGGACGTCATGGGCCATCTGTCCCTTGCCGACATAGTGGTTGTTCACATCGGTGATCTCGAGCTCGCCCCGGCCGGAGGGCACGAGATCGCCGATGATGTCGAACACGCCGGCCTCGTAGCAGTAGATCCCCGTGACGCAGTACTCGGAGGCCGGCTTCTCGGGCTTCTCCTCTATGTGGGCGACCCGCCCGTCCTCCCCGAAGACGGGCACGCCGAGATGGCGCAGGTGCTCCGGCTCGTCCACCTTCGAGAGCAGGATGCGGGCACCGACGGGATCGGCCCGGAAGGCGTCGACCATCGGCCTGATGGAACGCTCGACGATGTTGTCCGCCAGCATGACGAGCACCGGACCACCCTCCGCGAAGTGCGCGGCGAGGCCCAGCGCCTCGGCGATGCCCCCCGCCTTCTCCTGGTACGCATAGGAGAGCTGATCGATGCCGTACTCGCGCCCATTGCCGAGGAGCCGCAGGAACTCGCCGGCGTGCGTCCCGCCGGTGACGAGCATGATCTCGTCGATGCCGCTCGACACCACGGCCTCGATGGACCAGGCGATCATCGGGCGGTCGTAGATCGGCAACAAGTGCTTGTTCGTGATGCGCGTGAGCGGGTAGAGGCGCGAGCCCGTCCCTCCGGCCAGGATGACGCCCTTCATGATCGCACCACTGCGGCGCGTACGGTTGGCATGGCGCGTTTCTAGTCGAACGTGAGCACGCCACGCGCCACGCGTCCGGCATGCATCTCGTCGACCACGTCGCCGAAGCGCTCGAGGGGTCGGGTCAGCGACACCAGCTCGTCGAGCATCAAGAGCCCGGACTGGTAGAGGTCGACCATCAACGGGATGTCGTGGTGCGGCCGGGCCGAGCCGTAGCGGTTGCCGAGCAACCCCCGGTCCACGTAGGTGAGCCCGTTGACGTCGATGGAGACCTCGGTGCCCCGGGGCGGGATGCCGATGGCCACGGCCGTGCCGCCCCAGTCCAGGCAGTCGAGCGCGCTGCGCAGGACGGCGGGATGCCCGACACAGTCGAAGGCCCACGTGACCCCGCCCAGGGGGGAGAGCGCCCCGGCGGCGGACTCGCGGTTGGCCGGCACGAGCTCGCGCACCGCCGCCGCGGCGTCGCCCGAGGAGGCGTCGACGAAGTGCGTCGCACCGAACTGGCGCCCCAGGGTCTCCTTGCCCGCCAGGGTGTCCACCGCCACGATCCGGGTGGCCCCGGCGATGCGGAGCCCCTGGATCACGTTGAGCCCGACCCCGCCCACCCCGAAGACGGCGGCCGTGTCACCGGGTCGCACCTTGGCCCGGTTCAGCACCGCGCCGACGCCGGTGAGCACGCCGCACCCGATGAGGCAGGCCGACGAGAGCGGGATGTCCTTGGGGATGCGCACCGCCTGCACCTCGCTCACGATCGTCAGCTCCGCGAAGACGGAGGCCGCGGCGAAGTTGGAGGCGGGCTTCCCCTTGTAGGTGAACGGTGTCGAGATGTTCCCGAGCGAGCTCTTGCACCAGGTGGGGTGACCGGTGCTGCAGGCCCGGCAGGCCCCGCAGCTGGCCAGGGTGGCGATCACCACGTGATCACCCGGCTTCACGGACCGCACCGCGTCCCCCACCGCCTCGACGACGCCGGCGCCCTCGTGGCCGAGCACGGCCGGCGCGGGGAACGGGATCGTCCCGTTGA
>CAYWDQ010000213.1:0-3783 GCA_964457065.1 uncultured Acidimicrobiaceae bacterium
CCTCTCTCCGGATCTCGAAGTGCTGGCGGTCTCGCCCTACCTCTCAGAGGACCGGCACGATCGAGGGCTCCGGGCGGTGGCCCGGCGGGCCGGGTTGTCCCCACCAGGGAGCCGATAGAGGGCACTGTTCTGCCGCCGGGCAATTCGACACCGCCGTAAGAGGGAGACATGATCGCACCGGCGAAGCCGTTCGCCGTCCCGATCGAGACAGAAGCAAGGGGGAAGCCGTGGCCGGCCCACTCAACGGAGTCCGCGTCGTCGAGGTAGCCAACTGGACGTTCGTCCCGGCGGCCGGCGCGGTGCTCGCCGACCTCGGCGCGGATGTCATCAAGATCGAGCCGCCCAATGGCGACCCCCAGCGCGCCCTGCGCAACATGCTGAACCTCAGCGAGGACGGCCCCAACCCGTTCCTCGAGATCCCCAACCGCGGGAAGCGCAGCGTCACGTGCGACCTGACCACGGACGACGGTCGCCGCGCCCTCGCCGCCATCCTGGCGGGCGCCGACGTGTTCGTCACCTCGAACCTCGCCCCGATCCGCACGAAGCTGCACATCGACGTCGAGGACGTGCGGGCGGCCAACCCCGACATCATCTACGTGCGCGGGACGGGCTGGGGCAACGAGGGCCCGATGGCCGAGGTCGGCGGGTACGACATGGCGTGCGGGTGGGCCAGCAGCGGCATGGCGTTCAAGATGACGCGGGGCGGCATCGAGCCACTGCCCCAGCCGGCGGCGTTCTTCGACCTGCAGGGCGCCAACACCATCGCCGGCGCCATCGGAATGGCGCTCTACAAGCGGGCGACTACGGGCGAGACGTCGGTGGTCGACGTCTCGCTCATGCACGTGGGCATGTGGGCCATGTCACCCGACATCGTGGGCGCGCCGTTCTCCGGGGACAGCGCCTCCTACGGCGACCGCACCCAGTCACCCAACCCGTTAGTCAACGGCTACGCCACCAAGGACGAGCGCTGGATCTACTTCGTCTGCCTGCAGCCGGACCGGTTCTGGGACGAGTTCTGCACGCTGCTGGGTCGCCCCGACCTGAGCACCGACGAGCGCTACGCCGATCCGGCGGGGCGCTTCCAGAACCGGACCGAGCTGATCCTCGAGCTCGACCGCGTCTTCGCCGGGTTGACCCTGGACGAGATCAAGGAGAAGTTCACCGGGTTCAGCGGCGTCTGGGCCCCGGTGCTCCGCCCCTCCGAGCTGTACGCCCATCCTCAGGTGCAGATCAACGGCTTCCTGCCCCGGGTCGCGGCCACCACGGGCAGCGACTTCAACCTGGTGGCGGCGCCGATGCACTTCTCCGGCCACACGACCGAGCCTCCCGGGCCGGCCCCCGAGCTCGGCCAGCACACCGAAGAGGTGTTGCTCGAGGCGGGCCTGGACTGGGACGCCATCAGCGCGATGCGCGAGAGCGGCGGACTGGGCTGACCACGGCGGCGCTCGTCGAGGCGCCCGCGGCCGGGCTACGGCTCCAGGTCGTCCACGAGCCCCCACGAGTGCGCGGTCGCGGCGTCGATCGTGCGGCCCGAGAACGCGAGCCAGGCGGTCCGCAGCCGGCCGATGCGGCGGGTGAGGCTGACCGTCCCACCCGCCCCGGGGACGAGACCGAGGCCGATCTCGGGCAGGGCGATCAGGGTGTCGGGCGCGGCGACCACACGGTCGGCGAAGGCGGCCAGCTCGATGCCCGATCCGACGCAGGCGCCGTGCACGTAGGCGGTCGTCCGCGCCCCGAGGTGGGACAGCTCCCGCCCGACGCTGCGCTGCAGCCGGAGCACGTGAGCGCTGGCGGGATCGGACCTGCTCCCGAATTCATCGAGATCGCCCCCGGCACAGAAGGCCCGCCCTTCCCCGCGCAGCTCGACGACGGTGATCCCGGGGTCGGCGGCCGCGACCCTCAGCCCCTCGACGAGCTCGTCGCGCATCCGGGCGTCCAGGGCATTGAGACGGTCCGGCCGCGTCATGGTCAGGATCAACCTCGGGCCTTCACGCTTCAGGCGCACCCGTACGCCGTCATCGGGCTCGTGGCGGACGGGATGGTGGGATCGCCAGGTCGCGAACTCGGGTCCCGACTGCAGCACGGAGTAGACGGCGGATTCGGCCACCAGACCTTCGTCGACCGGACGCCCCGGCTGGCCCCGTAACAAGAGCGCGAGGGCGGCCGCGGCAAGGGGGAACCGTTCGAGGTTCTCCTCGATGGCACCCAGCGCCGGGTCGTCCGCCGCGATGACGACGTCGCACAGCTCGAACCAGCGATCGTCGACGTCGCCGCGCGTGACGCCGACGACGACCAGCGGCACACTGGCGAGGCGGAGGGCGAGCGGCGCTGCGGGGCCCGGCGCACCCCCCCCGAGTGTGACCAGGACGGCACCGGTCCTCTCGAGGGGGACGGGGCTCGTCAACTCCGCGAGGAGGACGTCGGCGGTGAGGTGTTCGAGGATCGCGAGACGTTACCCTGCGGCCATGGAGGTGAGTCCCGCGCAGCGCTGGGCCGCAAGCGGCGCGATGGCGCTCACGGGTACCGCCGACAACGCGCTCGGTCCGCCCGCTGGGCTCGTGGAGGGACTCGAACGCCTCGCCGGCCGCTTCGACGGGCTGGACGCGCTGGCCCTCCTGGGCGAGCGCGCCGCCCTGATGGGGCTGTGGCGTCGGGGGGCCACCAGTTGCGGCGGCAGTTGCCGGCTGCTCCCGTGCGCGGACGCGTTCTTGGCCGTGTCACTGCCGCGCGCCGAGGACATGGAGCTGGTGCCGGCGTGGCTCGAGCTGGACGCCGTGCCGGGCTCCGTCCCCGCCCTCTGGTCCGAGGTCGCGCGGCGCGTGCGGCAGCGCGATCCCCAGCCGCTGGTCGAGCGGGCGGTGCTGCTGGGGCTGCCCGTCGCCCGTGTCGGCGAGGCCGCCGGGCGCGCCCCGGTGGTGCGATCGGCGCTGGGCGCTGCGGCGCCCCGACCCGACGTGAGGGGCCTGCTCGTCGTCGACCTCTCGGCCCTGTGGGCCGGGCCGCTCTGCGGCGATCTGCTGGCCGGGGCGGGGGCCACCGTGGTCAAGGTCGAGTCGACGTTGCGGCCCGACGGGGCGCGTCGCGGCCCAGCGGAATTCTTCGACCTGCTGAACGGGCGGAAGCGTTCCGTGGCCCTCGACCTGAGAGACCGGGACGGCATCGGGGCCCTGCACCGCCTGGTCCGCCGGGCCGACGTCGTGATCGAGGCCAGCCGCCCACGAGCACTGGCACAGCTCGGGCTGGACGGGCCGGACAGCGTGCGGGACGGCGGGCCCAGGGTCTGGGCCTCCATCACGGGCCACGGGCGGGCCGGTGCGTCGGCCAACCGGGTGGCCTTCGGCGACGACGCGGCTGCAGCCGGCGGACTCGTGGTCTGGCGAGGGGAGGACCCGCTGTTCTGCGCGGATGCCGTCGCCGACCCGCTCACCGGGCTGACCGCCGCCGGCGCCTGCCTGGACGCGGTGCAGGCGGGTGGACGCTGGCTCCTCGACGTGTCCATGTCCCACGTCAGCGCGGGGCTGAGCGGTCCGACCCTTGCCGTGCCGCCGGGTCTGGCCGTGGCGCCGCCACGGTCACGGCCGGTGGGGGCGAGGGCGCCGACGATGGGGGCCGACACGGCAGAGGTGCTCTCGGCGCTCGCGATCGAACCGTGAGCAGACGCGCCTCCGCCCGACCCACGAGGTGAGCCGGGCGGAGGAGCGATTCAGATGGAGGCTGCGTCGCGTGGGTCAGACGGCGGTCGGCTCGACGACCTTGCCGTGACCGTTGACTTCGCTGTGGACC
>CAYWDQ010000214.1:0-3768 GCA_964457065.1 uncultured Acidimicrobiaceae bacterium
GGCATGGACTGGGTGGGGAG
The DNA here is from genome assembly GCA_964457065.1 of uncultured Acidimicrobiaceae bacterium. Lineage (GTDB taxonomy): Bacteria > Actinomycetota > Acidimicrobiia > Acidimicrobiales > RAAP-2 > Bog-473. The sequence continues at coordinate 21 of CAYWDQ010000214.1, forward strand.
CTGGAGCCTGGCTGGCTCCGTGACGGCCGCCATGCTGGTGCTCAGCATCGGGCCCATCGTCGGCTGGACCTCGCTGGGCGTCATCGCGGCGGGTGTGGCGGCCGTCGTACTAGGTGTCATGTTCGTCTGGCGGGAGGCGACCTTCGCCACCCCGCTGGTGCCGACCACGTACTGGCGCCGGCGCAACTTCATGTTCCCCATGGGAACCAAGGGCTTCACGAGCTTCGCCTACTTCGGTGGCTTCTTCCTGTTCCCGCTGCTGATGGAGCAGGTCTACGGCTACAGCGTCTCCCAGGTCGGGTTCCTCTCGGTGGCTCGACCGCTGCTCTTCGCCATCAGCGCGCCGATCGCGGGCTACATGGCGGTGCGCACGGGAGAGCGGACGGCGACGCTCGTCGGCACCGGTTCGTTGCTCATCTCCATGATCCTGTTCGCCACGCTCGGGCCGTCATCGGGGTTGCTGGTCATCCTGGTCGCGCTCGGGCTCTCGGGTCTCGGCATGGGTGTCTCCATGCCCGCTACCTCGGCCACCATGTCCAACGAACTGGAAGAGTCTGAGTACGGCGTCATGAGCGCCGCTCAGCTGATGGCCTCCCAGGTCGGTGAGGTGGCGGGGATCCAGGTAGTGCTGACGATTCAGGAGTCCATCGCGCGACACTCGGGCCTGGGCAACGTCCACCAGAGCACGGCGCTGCTGCACAGCTTCAGCGTCCCGTTCTGGGTCGGCGCCGGCATGGCCGCGCTGGCGGTGGTGTGCGCACTGTTCATCCGCCCGCTGCCCCGCCAGGCGCGGACACGGCCGTTGGCGGCCGACGCGGCCTCTTGAGCGTGATCGTGAGCGCCGCGAACTAGGCGGTGATGTCGCGCAAGCGGGAGGCCAGCTCCGCCGCGTTGGTGTCGCTGGCTGCGGGCGCGGCCTGGAGCGCCATCAGCTTGGCCATATCGCCTTCGACCCTCACCTTGCCGGCCATGAAGGCCTGCATGCCGGCCTGAGGGTTCCCCTCGACGAGGATCGCCTTGGCGGTGTCGTAGTCGACCGTCACCTTGAGGTCCTGCACCTCGAGGTGACCGACGTCGAGGACCAACTCGCCGCTCGACGTGTCCATATGGGCGTGGATGTCGTCCTCCGAGAAGGGCACGGCCGTCACCACGAGGTTCATACGTACGACGTGGGCGATGGGGGGCGTCTTGCCCTCGTATTCCGCACGGATCCTGCGGGCCTCGTCCAGCCATTCGTCGCTGAGGAACGGGTACGACGGCATTGCGTTGCTCCTTCGTCTTGTTCGGACTCGTTCGTGGTGCAGGACCTCGGTCGCCCCGCCCGGAGCCATGTGACCGCCGGAACCCTACCCGCCTCGCCGGTAGGCTGCCGCAGCGTGACTGCCCCCATCATTCCAGGCGCCGAGCCCTATTCCGCCACGGGCGACGGCCGCGGCGCTCTGGTGCTGCACGGCTTCACAGGCAATCCGCAGTCGATGCGCGGCCTGGCCTTGGCGTTGGCCGATGCGGGCCTCACCGTCGAGCTTCCGCTGCTGCCGGGGCACGGGACCGATATCTCCGACATGCTCCCGACCCGCTGGAAGGACTGGTCGGATGCGGCCGAGGCCGCGTACACAGAGCTCGCCGCACGCTGCGACTCGGTCGTGGTCGTCGGCCTGTCGATGGGCGGCATGCTCAGCGTGTGGCTCGCGGAGCATCATCCCGAGATCGCTGCCATCGCTGTGGTCAATCCGCTCGTGGCGCCCCCCGATGGCGGCACCATCGCCCTGGTCGAGTCGATGATCGAGAGCGACGAGGAGGTTGCGCCCGGCATCGGGTCCGACATCGCGATGGAAGGTGCAGTGGAGTCCGCGTACCCGGGACTCCCGTTGCGCGCCGCACTGTCGCTCTTCGCCGCTGCGGCCGAGGTGGGGCGCGATCTGGAGTCGGTCAGCTGCCCTGTGCTCGTCTTCACCAGCCTGCAGGACCATGTGGTTGATCCCGTATCGAGTGAGGTGCTGGTCGCTCGGGCCAAGGGCCCTGTCGAGCAGGTCAAGCTCGAGCGCAGTTTCCATGTGGCGACGTTGGACTACGACCAGGACGAGATCGAGTCGCGCACGGTGGAGTTCGTCACCGCCGTGCTGTCGTCGCGGCCGTGAGCGACCACGGGGAGCGGGTGCCGGGCCGGGTCACCCTGACCCCGGAAGACGTCCGACACGTGGCGAACCTGGCCCGGCTCGATCTGAGCGACGAGGAGGTCGAGCTGTTCACGGCGCAGCTGCGCACGGTCCTCGACCATGCGGCCGACTTGGCGGCGCTGGACCTGGCCCATCTTGAGCCTTCGTCTCACCCGATCGCCCTCCACAACGTGATGCGAGGCGACGAGCCCCGGCCGAGCCTCGACCGCGAGGAGGTGCTCGCGGTCGCGCCGGACGTGGAGGACCACCAGTTCCGGGTGCCTCGCATCGGGGGTGAGGCACCGTGACCACGGCAACCGCACTGGCCCTGGCGGCCGAAGTCCGCTCGGGGCGGCGTACGGCCCGCGACGTTGTCGAGGAGGCGCTGGCCGCAGTGGCGGCGGGCAACGGCGAGCTCAATGCCTTCCTCACTGTCCTGGGCGCCGAGGCGCGCGCACAGGCCGACGCGGTCGACGCCGCAGTAGCTGCCGGGCGCGACCCCGGTCCGCTGGCAGGCGTGCCCGTCGCGCTGAAGGACAACTTGTGCACCCGCGGCTCCTTGACGACCTGCGGCTCGAAGATCCTCGAAGGTTGGCGCCCCCCATATGACGCGACCGTGGTCGAGTCGCTGCGGGCCGCCGGGGCGGTTGCGATCGGCAAGACGAACATGGACGAGTTCGCCATGGGAAGTTCCACGGAGAACTCGGCGTTCGGCCCGACGCGCAACCCGCGTCACACGGGCAAGGTCCCCGGCGGCAGCAGCGGCGGGTCGGCCGCCGCCGTCGCGGCCGGCTTCACTCCTCTCGGGCTCGGGTCCGACACGGGCGGTTCGATCCGCCAGCCCGCGGCGCTGTGCGGAGTGGTCGGTATGAAGCCCACCTACGGCCGGATCTCCCGCTACGGGCTGGTGGCCTTCGCCAGCTCGCTTGACCAGATCGGCCCGTTCGCCACGACCGTGGAGGATGCCGCACTGCTCTTCGACGTGCTGGCGGGGCACGACCCGCTCGACAGCACCTCGCTTCCATCTGTTCCCGAGCCCACGCTGGCCTCGGTGCACGACGGGGCCGAGGGCGTCCGGGTCGGCTTCTGCCGTGACCTCATCGACGGCTGCGCCCCGGACGTGGTCACCCGGGTGCAGGAGGCGGCCGACGCGCTGGCAGGCGCAGGAGCCAAGGTCGAGGAGATCTCCGTACCCGAGTTCGCGTACGGGCTGTCCGCCTATTACCTGATTGCTCCGGCCGAGGCCTCCTCCAACCTCGCCCGCTATGACGGAGTCCGCTACGGCCTGCGAGTCGACGGCGAGGACGCGGCCGCCATGAACACGGCCACCCGCACGTCCGGCTTCGGCCCCGAGGTCAAGCGTCGAGTGATGCTCGGGACGTACGCGCTGTCTGCCGGCTACTACGACGCCTACTACGCGCAGGCCCAGCGGGTGCGCACCCTCGTGATGCGGGCGTTCGACCGGGCGTACGAGTCGGTGGACGTCCTGCTCGGCGCGACGGCACCGACGACGGCGTTCGACCTGGGTGCGAAGGTGGACGACCCGATGGCCATGTACATGAACGACGTGTGCACCATTCCGTCCAACCTGT
>CAYWDQ010000215.1:0-3746 GCA_964457065.1 uncultured Acidimicrobiaceae bacterium
GACGACGTCGTCCGTGCCCGGCTCGGCCCCGCCGGCGACACCAGTGCGCGTCCTCCTCTTCGGCGACTCGGTGGCGCTGACGCTCGGGATCGGGCTGTCGTACCCGGCGGACCAGACGAAGTACGGCTACGTCCTCTCGGACAAGGGGATCCTCGGCTGTGGCGTGGTCGACGGGCCCGTGGTCGAGCTCATGGGGACCCGGTACGACACGCCGCCCGCGTGCAACGGGACGCCGCTCACCGCGGGGGAGCCCTTGAACCAGCAGCCCTGGCCCTTCCAGTGGCTGAATGCCATGAACGCCGTCAAGCCGAACGTGGTGGTGCTGCTGGCGGGGCGCTGGGAGGTGGCCGACCGCGAGTACCAGGGCGGCTGGACCAACATCTTGAGCCCGGCGTACGCCGCCTATGTGAAGGCACAGCTGGAGGAGGCGTCCAAGCTGGTGACGGGGACCGGGGCCCGCATGGTGTTCCTGACCGCTCCGTGCACCGACGAGGGGGAGCAGCCGGACGGGTCGCCGTGGCCCGAGGACAACCCGGCTCGTCTGGCGGAGTACAACAAGCTGGTGCGTGAGGTGGCGGCCGAGCACCCCCAGACCGACTCGGTGGTCGACCTCAACGCGGCGGCGTGCCCCGGGGGGAAGTTCAGCAGCACCGTCGACGGGGTGGTGATCAGGCGCACCGACGGCATCCACTTCACCAACGCCGGCGGAGTTGTGCTGGCGCCCGAGCTCATGCCGCCCATCGTGGCGGCCGGCAGGGCGCAGGCGGCGGCTGCTGCAGGAGGGGCGCCCTCAGCCGCCGGGTGACGCCGGGTTCGGATTGACGTTCTGTGGGGTCGTGCCGGATCCGGGCGTCTGCGGGTTGACGTTCGGATTGCTGTCGGCGACGACACACTGAGCGCGTAGCGAGGGCACGAGGTGCCCCTCGTCGACGATGGCACCCTCCGAGATGGTGGTCATCAGCGAGTTCCAGGAACCGTCATCGGAGTTGGCCTGAGCCGCCAACGGCAGCGCGACCCGCAGCTCCTGGTCGGCCTCCCTCTGGAGCAGGGCCACCGTGGCGGGCGGGGTCCCGGCCCGAATGGAGCGCAGGTAGTCCCGCACGGAGCGGTCCACGTGGACGCAGGCCTGCTGGGCCAGTCCCTGGCCGCCCTGGCTGCTACAGGAGCTCAGCCCCACCACGGCGCCGACGACGGCGAGCGCTGTCGCCACGGCCCGACCTCCCCCGGGGCGGCGGGCCCCCCGCACGTCAGGCCAGCCAGCGCTCGGCCGATTCGAGCAGGAAGCGGCTGACGGCCAGGGCGCGGTCGAAGACGTCGCAGAGGAGCTCCTCGCCGCCCAGGACCCGGGCCAGCGACACGGGGTGCCGGGCCACGATGCTCAGCCGGCGTTCCGAGCCGTCGGTGGCGTTGGCGAAGGAGTCGATGGCGGAGACCTCGAGGGGGAGCTCGATCCCCCCGACGCCCGCCAGGTCGATGGCCAGGCGCAGGAGGTCCGGTCCGCTCGGGAGCGGCGGGAGGGCCCAGGTGAAGGTCAGCGGGAAATGGAACTCGTCCGGCGGCTCCTCGTCTTCTGAGAGCAGGACCACGGCGTCCTCGAAGGAGAGGAGGACGCGAGGGTCCACGTCGAGTGCGAGGTGCAGGTCGAGGGGCCCCCCGCACCCCTCCTCGGGATGCAGGTCGACCTCCCAGACCTGGCGCAACGAATAGGTCTCGACGAAGTGCCGCTCGTCGTGCACGTGGAACCCGTGGTCGACAGAGTGGTCCTTCAGGTCTGCGACGTAGCCGGCGACATCGATGGCAGCCACAACTCCAGGAGCCTAGGGGACGCGGACCGGCACCGATTGAGGCGGCCAGGGCGCCAGCGACCGGTAGGGTTCGTCACCCGTGGACGACGTTCGCCTGCTCGAGGTGCTCGACGATGCCGTCGGTGCCGTCCGGGCCGCGCTGGACGTGCTCGACGACTGGGGACCGGCGGGGACGAAGCCGGGGCAGTACCGCCTCGACCTGGCGGCCGACGGGGCCGCGCTCCGCGTGCTGCACGGTGCGGGACTCGCAGTGCTCTCCGAGGAGTCGGGGGTCACGGGTGACTCCTCGTCTCCGTTGACGGCGGTGATCGACCCGATCGACGGGTCCACCAACGCCCATCGGGGTGTGCCGTTCTATTCGACGAGCATCTGTGTCCTCGACGGCGAGGGGCCGCTTCTGGGACTCGTGGTCAACCAGGCCACGGGCGACCGCTACGTCGCCGTGCGCGGCGGCGGAGCGGAGGCTGACGGCGCGGCCATCCGGGCGTCGGGCTGCCAGGACCTGGGGAGCGCCATCGTGGGCATCTCGGGGTTCCCGGGCTACCATCCCGGCTGGGCCCAGTACCGGGCACTGGGCGCCGCATCGCTCGAGTGCTGCGCGGTCGCCGAGGGGGTGCTCGACGCCTACATGGTGGTGGGGAGCAGCACCCTCTACGGATGGGACTACCTGGCGGGGTTGCTCATCTGTCGCGAGGCCGGGGCGGCCGCCGGCGAGCGCGACGGCTTTGACCTCGTGGTACGTGACGCGTCGAGCCGCCGGCCCATCGTGGCGGCTACGCCGGCGCTAAAGGAACGGCTGGCCGCCGAGGGGACGCTGTGAAAGGGACGCTGTGAGCGACGCAGGCGCGACGGACGCGATGCTGCGAGCACGCAAGACGTGGCGGACGCTCGAGCCCCTGCACGGAATGATCTACTTCGTGTCCGAGGCGGTCGAGGAGTACGCGCGCCTCGGCATCGACGGGCGTGCGGGCTACTTCGCCTCGAGGGCCGCGCCGATGGGCGCGGTGAGCGCCGACGTGGTGGTCTCCACCTTCTTCAACTTCAACCCGGAGCTCGTGCGCGAAGCGATACCGGGGGCCTGGCAGATCGCGGCGCCAGAGGCGCTCGTGGCGGCCCGATTCAGGGCTGCGGATGCCGCGTTCCGGCGTCTGCTGGGCGACGCGGTGCTGGAGTCCGAGGAGGTGCGCCGCGCCGCGAGCCTCGCCCGAACCGCAGCGGAGGAGGCGGGGCGGCGGCCCGAGGGCCGGCCCTTGGCGGCGGCGCACGCCGACGTCACCTGGCCGGCGGCGCCACACCTGCAGCTGTGGCACGCCCAGTCGATCCTGCGCGAGTTCCGGGGTGACGGGCACGTCGCGCTGCTCGTGGTGCACGGCCTGTCGGGCATTGAGTCGCTGATCACCCACGCCGCGGCCGGTGACGTGCCGGGCCACGTGCTGCGCACCTCTCGCGGCTGGTCGCAGGACCAATGGGAGACCGCGGTCGACGCGCTGCGCGGGCGGGGCTGGCTCCAGAGAGGTGAGGGTCTCCGCTTCACCGATTGGGGTGATGCCCAGCGACGTGCGATCGAGGAAGGCACGGATGCGCTGGCGAGTGCGCCCTATGCCGCACTGGGCGACGACGGTTGCGCCGAGCTCCGCGTCCTGGTCCGGCCCTGGAGCAAGGTTTTCGCCGGCCAACTGCCCCGCTGAGGGCTCCGTCACAAATTGGCGCTGAGGTCTGAGTGACACCAAGGAAGGCAGGAGGGCCCGAAGCGGCCGGAAGCCGGACACAGGGAGGGAGGGCGACCCCAAGGGAGCCCGACCGACCGGCTTTGCGAAATGCAACCCGTCACCGTCACCGTCACCGGAGGGTGAGCGAGCCTCCTGACCGTTAGTCGGCGCCGTAGAACGGACCTGCTGGAGAGGTGCGAGAGCGGCCCATAGGACTGACGGCTAATGGGAT
>CAYWDQ010000216.1:0-3710 GCA_964457065.1 uncultured Acidimicrobiaceae bacterium
CATGCTCGGCGTCGACCGCGACTCACAGATCTGCGCCGACGTGTTCGACGAGGCGGATCCGTCCGTGCTCGACGCCATCGGGCGCATCATCGACGGCTGCCAGTCCTCGGGCATCACCTCGTCGCTGTGTGGCCAGGCCCCGTCGAATCGGCCGGCCTTCGCCGAGCACCTGGTCCGACAGGGGATCACGTCGATCTCGGTGAACCCCGACGCCGTGGCGGCCGTGCGCAAGACGGTGGCGGCGGCGGAATGGAGGATGCTGCTCGAGGCCACCGTGCCGGGCCGGCCCGAGATGTCCGGCGGTGTGGCGCCCCGCCACCCCTTCGGCCACCGCCGTTAGGCCGTCGACGGCGTCCGGGCCCTCAGGACTCCTCGGGGACCATTTCGATCGCGCCGCAGGGGCACTCCTGCACGCAGAGTCCGCAGCCTTTGCAGAAGTCGTAATCGAACCGGTAGCCGTGCGCCTCGTCGACCTTCATCACGGCATTGTCGGGGCAGACGCCGAAGCAGTTGTCGCACTGGAAGCAATTGCCGCACGACATGCAGCGACGCGCCTCGAAGAGCGCGGTGGACTCGTCGAGCCCGCCGACGACCTCGTCGAAGGTGGACGTGCGACGGGCGGCGTCGAGGCGGGGACGGACCGCATGGGGCGCGTCGGCGTAGTACCACGTGTTGAGGTGCTCGGGCGTGGCCAGCTCGTGGCGCGGCGGGCGCTCGAGGCTTCGACCGGCGATCCAGGCGTCCATGGCCCGTGCGGCGCGCTTGCCGTGTCCGATGGCGTCGGTCAGGGTACGCGCCCCCGCCACGATGTCACCGCCGGCGAAGACGCCCGGCCGGCCCGTCATCATGTCGGCCCCGACCGGCACGACCCCGTCGGCCACCGTGATCTCGGGGATCCCGCCGAGAAGCGAGAGATCGGCCTCCTGCCCGAGGGCCAGGACCACCGAGTCCGCCCGCAGCTCTTCGATCTCGCCCGTGGGTTGCGGGAACCCGTCGGCGTCGAGCGCCATCCGCTCGATCGTGAGGACGTCGCCCTCGGTTCCGACGATGGTCGAGAGCCACTGGAGCCGCACTCCCTCGTCGACGGCGTCCTGCACCTCCTCGTCGTTGGCCGGCATGCGCTCCCGGGTGCGGCGGTACACGACGACGGCGTCCTCGGCGCCGAGCCGCCGCGCCGTGCGGGCGGCGTCCATGGCGGTGTCGCCGCCGCCGTAGATCACGACGCGGCGGCCCAGGGCCGGCGGCTCGTGGTCCTCGGTGTCGTGCAGCAGCGTGACGGCGTCGAGGATGCGCGCCGAGTCCCCGGCGGGGATGTCGGCGTGCTTGCCCCGCTGCGCGCCCACGGCGAGGAACGCGGCATCGAAGCCCTCGTCCCGCATGGTGGCCTCGAGGTCCTCGACGGTCCGCCCGCAGACGATCTCGACGCCCATGGAGCGAATCCGCTCGATCTCACCCTCCACGACGTCTCGGGGCAGCCGGTAGGAGGGGATGCCGTAGCGCATCATGCCCCCCGGCTGCGGCGACGACTCGTACACGACGACCTGGTGCCCGAGGAGCCGCGAGTGGTAGGCGGCCGAGAGGCCCCCCGGCCCGGAGCCGACGACCAGCACGCGCTTCCCCGTGGCCGGTCCCGCCGGGTCGGGCGACCAGCCCTCGCGCAGCGCACGGTCGCCCAGGAACCGCTCCATGGCGTTGATCCCCACCGTCTCGTCCACGGCGGCCCGGTTGCAGGCCGTCTGGCAGGGGTGGAAGCAGGCGCGGCCCATGACGGCCGGGAGCGGGTTGTCACGCATGATCTGGCGCCAGGCCGCCTCGTAGGAGCCGTCCTCGGCCAGGTACAGCCACTGCTGGATGTTCTCGCCGGCCGGGCACGCGTCGCTGCACGGGGGGAGGCGGTCGACGTACACGGGCCGCTCGACCCGCCACGAGCCCGTCTTGTTGGCCAGGCTGGAGCCGACCTCGAGGGTGATGGCGAAGGGCTTCACGGTCACGGGGCCGGCACCTCGGCGCTCTCGAGCAGGTGGTAGCGGGCGATGTTGCGGTCCGCCATCGCCTGCAGCGCGGCGATCACGTCCGGCCGCGCCGGGTTCCCCTCGGCGTCGAAGAGGTGGGCGTAGCGGCCCTGCAGCCGCAGGTACTCCTCGACCGGGGCCGGCCGGCGGATCGCCGACGTGCGGACCACCTCGCCGTGCTCGGCTTCGAAGACGGGGAACAGTCCTGTCTGGGTCGCCAGCCGGGCGACCTTCACGGTGTCGCCCGGTGCGGAGCCCCAACCGAGCGGGCACGTCACGAGGATGTGGATGTAGCGCGCACCGTGGATCTCCATGGCTCTCGTGACCTTGTCCTCGAGGTCGTGGAGGTCGGCCACCGTGGCCGTCGCCACGTAGGGGATCCCGTGTGCCATCGCCAGCTCGGGGAGGTTCTTGCCCTGGCCGAAGGCATTCCCCGGATCGGGTCCGACCGCCTCGGTCGTCGCCGTGCGCGCCGCCGGCGGGGTCGCCCCCGACCGCTGCACGCCCGTGTTCATGTAGGCCTCGTTGTCGTAGCAGATGAAGAGGACGTCGTCGTTGCGCTCGAACATGCCCGAGAGGCACCCGAAGCCGATGTCCACCGTGCCGCCGTCGCCGGCCTGCGCGATGACCCTCGTGTCGCCGCGACCCTTGACACGGAGCGCCGCGGCGACCCCGGTCGCCACGGCGGGGGCGTTGCCGAACAGGGAGTGGAGCCATGCGATCTGCCATGACGTCTCCGGGTAGGGCGTCGAGAACACCTCGAGGCATCCGGTGGCGTTGACGGCGACCATCTGGCCCCCGGTGGCGCGCATGACGGCGTCGAGGGCGTAGCGGGCGCCGAGCGCCTCGCCGCAGCCCTGGCAGGCCCGGTGGCCCGACGTCAGCGAGTTCGTGCGCGTCGCGTCCGACTGCACGGTGCGGTCCGATCGGCTCACCAAGCGGTTGCCGACGGCGAAGCTCCCCACCTGGTAGAAGCGGACGGCCACGGCTCAGCCGATCCCCGAGGCGACGACGCCGAGGTCACGCAGCATGTTCTCGGCCGTGGGTCCGGAGCGGCGATGCAGGGCCATGCGCTCGAGCTCACGCTCGACCAGGCCCATGTTGAGGTCGAGGAACGTCAAGCGCCCGAGCTCGCCCCGCAGTGCCGTCTCGAAGAGACCGGCGAGTGAGGTCTTGGTGATCGAGCGCCCGCCCAGCCCCGCCACCACGGTGGCGACCGACACGGGCAACCCGGTGAGCGTCATCGCCACGTCGGTCGAGAGCACCCCGCCGAAGCCCACGCTGATGGCTTTCTCGACGACGACGACCTGCCGCGCGTTCTCGAGCGCCTTCCGGACGGCGTCGATCGGAAAGGGTCGGAAGGAGGTGATGCCGAGCGCGCCGATCCTGTGGCCGGCGGCGCGTTGTGTATCGACGACGTCCTTGATCGTCCCGAGCACCGACCCCATCGCCACGACGACCACCTCGGCGTCGGCACTGCGGTACGGGTGGACCAGGCCGCCCGAGTCGCGCCCGAAGGCCTCGGCGAACTCCGCGCCCAGCTCCCCGATGCGGCCCAGCGCGGTCAGCTGTCGGGCGTGCGCCAGGTAGCGCACCTCCTCGAACGCCTCGGGGCCGACCATGGCGCCGATGGAATACGGCTCCGCGGGGTCGAGGACCTGACGTGGCTCGTAAGGCGGCAGGAAGGCGTCCACCTGC
>CAYWDQ010000217.1:0-3704 GCA_964457065.1 uncultured Acidimicrobiaceae bacterium
TTCTTGGGCCTCTCGGTATCGCCCCCCACGCCCAGCTGGGGCAACATGCTCAACGAGGGGTCGAGCCTCCTCACCGGCGCCAAGGGGCAGACGAACCCGTGGCTGGTCATCTTCCCGGCGAGCGCCATGTTCCTGCTCCTCATCAGCCTCAACGTGGTGGCGGACAAGCTACGCGCCTACTTCGACGTCTCCGAGATCAAGCTGTGAACGACCCCACCCTCCTGGAGGTCGAGGACCTCCATGTCTCCTTCGCCACCAGCCGCGGTTCGGTTCGGGCCGTACAGGGGGTGTCGCTCACGCTGGACCAGGGCAAGACGCTGGGCATCGTCGGCGAGTCCGGCTCGGGGAAGACCGTCCTCTCGCGGGCGATCATGGGACTGCTCCCACCCTCCTCGACGACACAGACGGGGTCGGTCCGCTACAACGGCACCGAGATCCTCAACGCACCGAACGACGTCCTGCGCAAGCTCTGGAGCACGCACATGGCCATGGTGTTCCAGGACCCGATGACCTCGCTCAACCCGGTCCAGCGCATCGGCAACCAGATCACCGAGCCGCTCAAGATCCATCTGAAGCTGTCAAAGGGCGAGGCCAAGGAGACGGCCCTCTCCCTCCTGATGCAGGTGGGGATCCCCTCCCCGGTCGAGCGCTACGAGGCCTACCCGTTCCAGCTCTCGGGCGGCATGCGCCAGCGCGTCATGATCGCCATCGCGCTCGCCTGTGCCCCGCGGCTCCTGATGGCCGACGAGCCCACCACCGGGCTCGACGTCACCGTGCAGGCGCAGATCCTCGACCTCCTGGGCCAGCTCCAGCACGACCGCGACATGGCCATGATCCTCGTCACGCACGACCTCGGCGTGGTGGCGACCCGCACGGACGAGATCATCGTCATGTACGCCGGGAACGTCGTGGAGCGCGCGCCGACCAACGTCCTCTTCAAGAGCATGGCCATGCCCTACACCGAGGCCCTGCTCAAGTCGACACCGCGTCTCGCCAATCCGAGCCATACGCGGCTGACCGCCATCGAGGGCCGGCCGCCGGACCTGCTCCACCCCCCGGCGGGCTGCCCCTTCTCCCCGCGCTGCCCCTACGCGCAAGAGAAGTGCCATCGCGAAAAGCCGCCCCTCGTGGAGGCGGCCCCCGGCCACAGCTACGCCTGCTGGTTCCCGCTCACCGCGGCGCGCTCCGTGGAGCCCGAGGCGGTGACGGCATGACCGACACCGCGATGGAGGCCGGGGCGGTCGGGACCACCGAGCCTCTCCTGTCGGTGGAGGACCTGCACGTCTCGTTCCACCGGGGCAGCCAGACCGTCCAGGCCGTGGCCGGCATCACCTTCACCCTGCAGCAGGGGGAGACCCTGGGCCTCGTCGGCGAGTCCGGCTGCGGCAAGTCCACGACCGGTCGCGCCATCGTCCAGGTGGAGCGGGCGACCTCGGGCAAGATCCGCTTCGGCGACACCGAGCTCACCGCGCTCAACCGCGGCGACCTGCGCACGCTGCGGACGCAGGTGCAGATGATCTTCCAGGATCCCATTTCGTCGCTCAACCCGCGGCGGAGGGTCAACGATATCGTGGCCGAGCCCCTCAACATCTGGAGGATCGGCACCAAGGAGGAGCGGCGGGAGAGCGCCAATGCGATGCTCGACCAGGTCGGCATCGACCCCTACCTGCTCGGCGGCCGCCGGCCCCGCGAGTTCTCCGGCGGTCAATGCCAGCGCATCAGCATCGCCCGCGCTCTGGTGCTCAAGCCGAAGTTGCTCGTGTGCGACGAGATCGTGTCCGCGCTCGACGTCTCCGTGCAGGCCCAGATCCTCAACCTGCTCGAGGACCTGAAGCGCGAGTACGACCTGACCATATTGTTCATTGCGCACGACCTGGCCGTGGTGAAGAACGTCAGTGACCGGGTGGCGGTCATGTACCTGGGGCGTCTGTGCGAGATCGCCCCCTCCGACGTGCTGTACGAAGCCCCGGCCCATCACTACACGGCGGCGCTCCTCGCTTCGGCGGTGGAACCCGACCCCGAGGCCTCCCGGTCGTCGGCGGCGCTGCTCGGCGAGCCGCCCAGCCCGATAAACCCGCCGTCGGGCTGCCGCTTCCGGACCCGGTGCCCGCGGGCGGAGCCCCGCTGCGCCGAGGAGGTCCCCGAGATGCGACAGATCGCGTCCGGCCACCAGGTGGCCTGCCACTTCCCCATCGGGAGTTGAGTGACCATCCGCTGATCCTCTTCGCGTCCTCGCCGCAGTTCCCGGACCTCCACGACGATTGGCCCCTCGTGCGCGACGCGCTCGACGCCGTGGGCATCGACGCCCGCACGGCGGTGTGGAGCGACCCGGCCGTGCGCTGGTCCTCCTGCGATCTCGTCGTGGCCAACGGGGTCTGGGACAACATCCACCACGCCGCGGCATTCTCCGCCTGGCTCGACCATCTCACCGCGGAGGGCGTGGCGGTGGTGAACCCTCCCGCCATGCTGCGCTGGAACCTCGACAAGCGCTACCTGCGCGACCTGGAGGCGGCGGGCCTCCCCACGGTGCCGACGCTCTGGGTGGCGCCCGGCCACGGTCCGTTCGACGGCTCGAACCTCACCCTCCCCGCCGGCGAGGTGGTGGTGAAGCCCTCCATCTCGGGCGGCGGCTACCGGACGGCGCGCTACCGGCCCCACGAGCACGACGAGGCCCTCCGCCACGTGGCCGCCCTGGTCGACTCGGGTCGCACGGCGATGGTGCAGCCGTACCAGCCCGCCGTCGACGCGCGGGGCGAGGCGGGGCTCGTCTTCCTCGGGGGCGTCTTCAGCCACGCCTTCCACAAGGACCCGCTGATCCGCCGGGGAGTGGGCCCCACCGACAGCCTGGTGGACAACCAGGTCACCCGGGCCGCGACCGCCACGGCGGGCCAGCTCGACCTGGCGCGCCGGGCCGTGAGCGCAGCCGAAGGCCTGCTCGGCCCCACCACCTACGCGCGGGCCGACATCGTGGAGCGGGCGGACGGCGAGCCCGCAATGCTCGAGCTCGAGCTGCTCGACCCCGCTCTCTTCTTCGTCCACCACCCCGAGGGGGCGGTGCGCTTCGCCGACGTCCTGCGCGATCGGCTTTCCGTCCGCTGACGCGCCCGCCGCCGAATCGGGAAGGGCCCTCAGCCCTCCGGCGGCGCCTCGGCGGCCGGTGCCGCCTCCGCAGGTGCTGCGACCTCGGCCACCGGCTCGGTGACTTCCGGGGCGGCAGCCTCGGGAGCTGCAGCCTCGGGAGCTGCGGCCTCAGGAGCTGCGGCCGCACCGGCCTCGCCCTCGGCCGGCTTCTCGCCCTCGGGCACGACCACGGGGGTGCCGATCTCCTCGGCGAAGTCGGCCCAGGCCGCCTGCGCCTCGGTCTCGGGGGTGAACTCGCCCTCGGCGTAGTCGAAGCCGATGTAGTTCCCCTCCTCGTCGTAGGCGTGCTCGCCGAAGGCCTCGCGGTACTCCTCGGAGACCTCGCCGCCCTCGGCCGCCTGCTTGATCGACAGGCTGATGCGGCGGCGCTGCAGGTCGATGTCGATGATCTTGACCCACAGCTCCTCGCCGGGGGTGACGACCTGCTCGGGCAGGTCCACGTGGTGGACCGCCATCTCCGAGATGTGCACCAGGCCCTCGATGCCCTCGCCCACCTGCACGAAGGCACCGAAAGGCACGAGCTTCGTGACCCGGCCGTAGACGAGCTCACCGACCCTGTGGGC
>CAYWDQ010000218.1:0-3641 GCA_964457065.1 uncultured Acidimicrobiaceae bacterium
GACCGCGTCGTAGGACGCCGAGCCGCTCCCGACGTTCACGTTCGCATAGGCCCATCCTCCCGAACAGCCGAAGTTGGAGACCGAGTTCACCGGACCCGTGCTGGTCGAGCTCTTGGCGGCGGCCAGGATCGCGCTTTGCGAGCAGGCCGCGCTGCCGGCCGAGGCCGTCGTCGTTGTCTCTTCGGCCGACGTGGTCGTGGTCGCCGCGGTCGTCGGCGTCGTCGGAGCCACGGCCGATGTCGTCGTCGGGCCGGCCGACTGGTTGCTCGGGCTGCTCGAGCAGCCCGCCAGCGCGGCAACCCCGATCAGGACCGCGATCACACCACCAGCGGTGGCTCTGGTCATGCCTTCCTCCTCGAGTCGGTCTGTCGCAGCGTATTTCGCCGGCCGGGGCGTGACGTAATCGGTGACCACTTTCCAGGCGTTCCCACCGTGACCTAGAAAGGCGTGCCATGTCAGTGCGCCAGACCCTCCCTGTGCGCGAGGTGCTCCGTGGACGTCGCATCAGCTGGGTTGATGTCGTCGTCGGAGCGGCGATCATCGCCATCCTCTATGAGGTCGTCCACCTGGGTCAGTCATTAGCGGTCAACTTCACCCCCGGTCGCACGCCCGTCGTCATCTCCACCGACATCTCGAACGTCCCGTATTACGCAGCTCGGTCGCTGCTGCGGATGTTCATCGCGCTCGGCCTCTCGACCGTGTTCACACTGGTCTACGGCACCGCCGCCGCCCGGTTGCGACGCGCCGAGAAAGTGCTCGTTCCGATCCTCGACATCTTGCAGTCGATACCGATCCTGGTCTTCCTACCCATCGCCCTGACATTCTTCATCAAGGTCTTCCCGAACAATCTGCTCGGGCTGGAAGCCGCCTCCATCTTCGTGATCTTCACCTCGCAGGCGTGGAACATGACCTTCAGCTTCTACCACTCACTCATCAGCCAACCCACCGAGCTCGACGAGGCGGCGCGGATGTATCGCCTCACCAAGTGGCAGCGGTTCTGGAAGCTCGACGTACCCAGCTCCATGATCGGGCTCGTCTGGAACATGATGATGTCGATGGGAGGCGGGTGGTTCTTCCTCACGGCCTCTGAGGCCGTCACCGTGTTCATCAAGGGCCAGGGCATCACGGAGGCCCTGCCGGGCATGGGCAGCTACATGGCTGCCGCGATCGCGCACGGCTCCTACACCCAGGTCACCATCGCCGTCGTCGTCATGGTGATCCTCGTTGTCGGCACCAACTTCTTCGTCTTCCGTCCACTGGTCGCCTGGTCGGACAAATTCCGCCTCGAGAGCTCCGAGGCGACGGACAAGCCCAAAAGCATCGTGCTCAACATGTTGCAGCGGTCGTCGGTGCCGAGGCTGCTCGGCCGCCTCACCCGTCCGGTGGGACATGCGCTGGAGCGCATCACCCGCCCGTTCGGCCTGGCCGAGTACCCGCTCCGCACCGACCCCCGTAAGCGTCAGGTCGGCGACGTCATCTTCTGGGCCGTGGTCTTCGCCGCGTCGGCCGCTGTCGCCGTCATCGGGCTCATCTATCTCAACGCCCATCTGGGCTTCGCCCGTTTTCCCGGCCTGATCGGATTCGGCGTGGCGACCTTCGCCCGGGTGGTCGTCCTCCTCTGCATCTCAACGCTGATCTGGGTGCCCGTGGGCGTGAAAATCGGCATGAGCCCGAAGTTGTCCCGCTTTGCACAACCGGTGGTCCAGGTCCTGGCCAGCTTCCCGGCCATCCTCCTCTTCCCTTTTGCCACCCTCATCTTCATCGACCTTGGGATACCACTCGACTACGGGGCCATCGTGCTCATGATGCTGGGGGCGCAGTGGTACATCCTCTTCAATGTCATCGCCGGGGCGAGCTCCATCCCCAACGACCTCCGCGAAATGATGGTGACGATGCGCCTCACCCGGGGCCAGCGCTGGCGTCGGGTCATCCTGCCCGCCATCTTCCCCGCCTACGTGACAGGGGGGATCACCGCCGCCGGGGGAGCCTGGAACGCGTCCATCGTGGCCGAGCTCGTCAGCTGGCACCACCACACCCTCAACGCGTACGGCCTCGGCAACTACATCGCCACGGCCTCCATTCAGGGCAAGTTCGCCCTGCTCATTGCCGGCGGCATCGTCATGAGCGCCTTCGTCGTCCTGGCCAACCGGCTGTTCTGGCGCCGCCTCTACGCGCTGGCCGAGAGCCGCTTCACCCTGTGACGACTCCGGCGTTGACGCAATCCGTCTTGGTGGGCCAGGGTGGGTCCTCATGGCGACGACATCGCACCTGAGCCCCGGCCGTCCTGGCGCCGATCCGGCGACCATCATCGAGGTGTCGCACGTCACCAAGACGTTCGTCTCACCCGACGGGAGCCCGCTCCCGGTGCTCGACGACATCTCGCTCGACCTGCGCGAAGGCGAGATCGTCGCCCTGCTCGGACGCTCCGGATCGGGGAAGAGCACGCTCCTGCGCTGCATCGCCGGACTGATTGCACCGACGGCCGGAGAGGTCAGCTACCGCGGTCAGGCCCTCAACGGCGCCAACCCCGGTGTGGCCATGGTGTTCCAGAGCTTCGCTCTGCTGCCCTGGCTGACGGTGCGCCAGAACGTGGAGATCGGGCTCGAAGCCCTCGGTATCGAAGCGCGGGAGCGGCGCGAGCGGGCCGAGCGAGCCATCGACACGATCGGTCTGGACGGTTTCGAGTCGGCGTACCCCAAAGAGCTCTCCGGCGGCATGCGACAGCGAGTGGGGTTTGCCCGGGCGCTGGTCGTCGAGCCGGACGCACTGCTGATGGACGAACCGTTCTCGGCACTGGACGTCTTGACGGCGCAGAACCTCCGGGCCGAGTTGCTCAGGCTGTGGCAGCAGAAGGACTTCCCGACGAAGGCCATGTTGATCGTCACGCACAACATCGAAGAGGCGGTGATCCTGGCTGACCGGATCTTCGTGCTGGGCGCCAATCCCGGCCGTATCCGGACCGAGATCAGCTGTGGATTCCCACAGCCCCGCAACCGCCACGACGAGAGCTTCGGTGCGCTGGTCGACCGGATCTACGGGCTGATGACCGGTCGGGACACCAGGCCGCCGGCACACATCTGGACGGAGGCCGCGACGGGGGAGGGGTCCCCCGTCGACACCCCCTTGCCCCAGGCCAGCGTCGGCGGCATGGCAGGACTCCTCGAAATCCTGGTTGCCCACGGAGGACGAGAGGACCTGCCCAAGCTGGCCCACGAATTGACGTTCGAGGTGGACGACCTCCTCCCGCTGGTCGATGCCGCACAAGTCCTGGGACTGGCGGAGGTGGACGATGCGGACCTCCAAGTCACCGACGACGGTCGGACGTTCGTGGCCGCCGACATCCTCGAGTCCAAGCAGATCTTCGCCCGGCGCGCCCGCGAGAGGGCACCGTTGGTACGGGCGATCTACAACGCGCTCAACACCACCGAGGACGGGAACCTGGGCGAAGGATTCTTCCTCGACCTGCTGCGCCGGGGGTTCTCGGAGGACGAAGCCCGCCAGCAACTCAGGATCGCCATCGACTGGGGGCGCTACGGCGAGCTCTTCGACTACGACGCGAACAGCGGGCAGCTCGCGCTCGATCGCGCATCGGCCCAGGTCGGCACCTGACAGCAGTTCCGTGACCGGGGTCCCGGTCGCGT
>CAYWDQ010000219.1:0-3574 GCA_964457065.1 uncultured Acidimicrobiaceae bacterium
GAGGGCGATTGCGGCGCGATCGGTCCGAAGGTCGAGGCGTCCCGGACTTCGTCCCACGACTCGGGCGGCAGCGGAGGCCGCCAGCGAAGCTCCCCGGCCGGTGCCCGCGCGTAGGGGATGCCCGAGAACGACCACAGATCGCCGCGCCACACACCCCTCAGTCGCCCCTGAGCGATGGACACGACACCCTCCATGGACGGCACCCTACGGACGGTGGCCCGCACGGTCAATCGTGGCAAACGTGAACGGCAGCCAAACTAGGGCGGCAACCCGACCGAAACGCCGGGGTGCCGAGTCTGCAACCACGCACCCGTTACGCTTTGCTACGTGGATGCAGTGAATTGTCGGAGCACTGTCCGCAGGCGGAACCGTGTCGCCCGAGCGGCTGTCATCGCCGGGCTCCTCGGTGTCTGGTGCTCGACCGCCGCCGGCGCCGGCGCCGGCGCCACCGGCTCGTCGACCTCCACCACCCTCCCCGGAGCGGCGCCGAACCAGTCGCAGATCAACGCGGCGCAGTCGCAGGTCGCCCAGATCGAGGGCACGCTGACTCAGGAAGAGCAGCAGACGTCGATCCTCGACGACAAGTACAACACCGCGGTCCAGAACCTGCAGAACGCGCAGACGGCCCTCCAGACGATCGACACCGGCCTGGTCCATGCCCGATCGGCGGTCGACGCGGACAAGCGGCTCGTCGCGACCGACGCGGTCTCGGCGTACGTCTACGGCACACCCGAGACCGGCTTCGCCTCCTACTTCTCGTCGTCGGCGACGGACAACGAGGCCCGCAACCAGTACACCGATCAGATCGTCGGCAACCTGACGAGGGACGAGTCGGCGCTCCAGCGTTCCGAGGCGCGCCTGCAGACCGAGCAGGTGCAGCAGCAGACGGTGGCGGCGCAGGCCCAACAGGGAGCCGCGCAGGCGAAGTCGTTGGCGCAGGCCAACGAGCAGGAGGCGGCGGCGACGAAGGCCACCCTGGGCCAGGTGCAGGGCCAGCTGGCCCAGGAAGTCGCACAGGCCGCCATCGAAGAGGCCCAGCAGGAGGCGGCGGCGGCGGCCAAGGCCGCCAGCCAGGCGCAGCAGCAGCAGGCGGCCGCGGCCGCGGAGGCCGCCGCCACCGTCGCGGGCGCCGTCGGTGGATCCTCGAGCGAGGCTGCAGCGACCGACGCGGCAAACCAGGCGTCGGGCACCTCGGGGACCTCGGGCACCACGGGGCCGGTGGGCGGGTCGGCGTCGGGGAGCGCCGCGGGTCTGGCTGCGGTGCAGGCCGCGGTCTCGCAGCTGGGCGTGCCGTACGTCTTCGGCGGCGAGCAGCCCGGTGTGGGCTTCGACTGCTCGGGTCTGGTGCAGTGGGCCTGGGCGCAGGCCGGCGTGTCCATCCCGAGGACCACCGAGGCGCAGTGGCCGGCCCTCCAGCACGTGTCGCTCGATGCCCTCGAGCCCGGTGACCTGCTCTTCTATTACAACCTCGATGGCGACAGCCAGGTGGACCATGTCGTGATGTACACCGGCTCCGGTCCGTACGGGACCGACACCGTCATTCAGGCCCCGTTCACGGGTTCGACCGTGTCGTACTCACCCATCTTCACCGAGGACCTCATCGGGGCAGCACGGCCCTAGGCCCCGTCGGCAGGCGCGACCCCAGGATCGCCGGACCCGTGTGGTCGGTACGATGGCCCGATGGTCAGCGGGCGCCCGGTTGTGGGCGAAAAGAACCGATCGACGGCAATCGTCCCGATCCGCGTGCCTGCTGAGGACGGAGACGAGCCGGAGGATCCCCGCTTGTCCGACGTCGACGAATGGGGTCGCTCCGAAAGGACCCGGACCCTGACGCGCGCGCTCTACGAACCCATGTACTCGAAATGGTTCCGCGCCGAGTGGGAGGGGTTGGAGCGGATCCCGACCGAGGGCGGCGCCCTGCTCGTCGCCAATCACGCAGGGGCGATCCCCTCGGACGCGCCGGTGATCATGCACGGCATTGAGAAGGAGCTCGGTCGCCCGGTCTACGGACTGGCCGACTACTTCTTCAGGACGGTGCCGGTGGTGGGGACCCTGTGGGCGCGCGCCGGCGGGGTGTCGGCTCGGCCCGCCAACGCGTACCGCCTGATGAAGGAGCAGCACCAGCTCGCGCTCGTCTTCCCCGAGGGGACGAAGGGCCCCTCGAAGTCCTTCACGGATCGCTACCAGCTCCGTCGCTTCGGGCGCGGTGGCTTCGTCGAGATCGCCATGCGGGCCGGCGTCCCCGTCATCCCCATCGCCGTCATCGGCTCGGAGGAGGCGATGCCGGTGCTCCTGCGTGTGCCGACGCTGGCCAAGGCGCTCGGCGTCCCCTACTTCCCGATCACTGCGAACCTGCTGGCCTTCGGACCGCTCGGCATCGTGACCCCCTTCCCCGCCAAGTTCAAGTTGCGCGTGCTCCATCCGGTCCACTTCGACGTGCCGGCAGATCAGGACAGGTACTCGAAGAGCCGGATCATGGAGGAGTCGGAGCAGATCCGCTCACAACTCCAGGAGGCCGTCTACGACATGCTGCGCGACCGGCGCAGCGTCTGGTTCGGATGAGCCCGCAATGACCCGCCGTGTCCTGGTCACGGGTGCCGACACCTTCTGGGGCGGCCGCATGGTCCAGGCCCTCGAGAACGACCCCGGCATGGACATGATCCTGGGCATGGGCGCCCACACGCCGTCGGTGCCCTTCGAGAGGGCTGAGTTCGTCCGGGCCGATCAGACCTACTCCATCCTCAACCGGATCGTGAAGGCGACCCAGGTCGACACGATCTTGCACACTTTCATGATCACGAACTCGACCACGGTGTCGAGTCGGGCGATGCACGAGATCAACGTGATAGGGACCATGAACCTCCTCGCGGCCGCCGGGACCGCCGGCTCGTCCGTCCGCCACATCGTGGTGAAGTCGTCGACGCTCGTGTACGGCTCCGCGGCCAGCGACCCGAACACGTTCCACGAGGACACGCCACGCACCAGCCCGGTGAAGAACAGCGTGGAACGCGCGCTCGTCGAAGCCGAGGGCCTGGTGCGGGACTTCTCGGAGGACAACCCCGCGACCCGGGTGACCGTCCTCCGCTTCGCCAACGTCCTCGGCACCCACCTGACCACGCCGATCAGCCGCAACCTGTCGCGGCCCCTGTGCCCGTCCATCTTCGGCTTCGACCCGCTCCTGCAGTTCGTCGAGGAGGACGACGTCGTACGCGCCCTCGCCCATGTCACCCGGGGCAGCATCCCCGGCCTCTACAACGTGGCGGGGGACGGCCGGCTCCCCTGGAGCGAGGTGGCCAACATCTCCGGGACCCGGCTCGTTCCGCTGTCGCCCTACAGCCCCCTGAAGGTCCGCCCGGTCGCCCGGCTCTTCGACCTCCCCGCGGAACTGGCTGATCTGCTCCGTTACGGGCGGGGCGTGGACACGCGACGGTTCGCCGCCACGGGGTTCACCTACAACGCCACGAGCGCCGGCGCCGTTCGCACCTTCATCAGGGCCCTTCGGCTGCGGCGGCAGTCCGGGCGGGAGTCGACGTCGTACACGTACGAGCACGACATCGAGCAGTTCTTCCGCCAC
>CAYWDQ010000220.1:0-3538 GCA_964457065.1 uncultured Acidimicrobiaceae bacterium
CGGGGAAGGTGGAGCGCACATGAGCGAGCCCGATCGTCCGCCGCAACCCCTCATCGTGACGCTGGCGGCCCTCACCGTCGTGAGCGGCTTCCTCGACGCCGTCAGCTTCCTCGGGCTCGGGCACGTGTTCATCGCCAACATGACCGGCAACGTCGTCCTGATCGGCTTCGCGGCGGCCGGCGCACCGGGGTTCTCCTTCCTGGCCAGCCTCTGCGCGCTCGGGTGCTTCCTCGGCGGGGCGGTGATGGGAGGACGCCTGGCCGAGCGGGTGCGACCGCACCGCACGCTGATGCTGCTGGTCATGACGGTCGAGGCGGCGTTGACGGCGGCGGCGGCCCTCGTCGCCGGCAGCGTCACCGCCATCGATACCGGATGGCCCCGCTTCACGGTGATCGCGCTGCTCGCCTTCGGCGTGGGCCTCCGCAATGCGGCGGTGCGCCGGCTCAGGGTCCCCGACATGTCCACGACGGTCCTCACCAGCACGCTGACCGGGTTGGCGTCGGACTCGTCGCTGGCCGGCGGCACGAACCCCAACGCGTCCCGGCGCATCACCTCGGTCGTCTCCCAGTTCGGTGGTGCGCTGGTCGGCGCGCTCCTCGTGCTCCACGCCGGGGCCGCCTGGTCGCTCGGCGTGGCCGCGGGGATCGTGATCTGCGCTGCGGCGTACTTCTACCGCGAGGCTCCCGTCGAGCTCGGCCTGGCGTAGTCGGGTCGGCGGCGGCCGGGGTGCGCCCGGCTCAGACCGGGCGCCCGTCCTCGAGATAGACGCACCGGCCCGGTGCAGCCAGCGCCGCTCCGACCCGCCGCCGCAGCGGCCCGCTCAACATCTCGAGGGCCTGGGCCGGGTCCACCAGCCGATGCCGAATGAGCTCCTCCTCCTGGAGGACGATCGCGTCGAGCGCGGCGTCAGGCAGCACGCCGCAGTCGAAGAGGAACCGCATCCCCCCGGGCTTGGTCGGCTTCGGGCGCAGGAAGTCGACCGCGACCAGGCGACCGCCGTCGACGTGCAACCCGACCTCCTCGAGCACCTCGCGCCGGCAGGCCTCCCACGGGGTCTCGCCGTCGGCCTCCATGATCCCGCCCGGAATGGTCCAGTGGGCCTTGTAGTTCGGGTCGACGACCAGGAGACGCCCACCGCCGTCGAAGATCAGCGCACCGGCGGAGGCCGGGATGCGCGGGAGGACAAAGGGCGGGTCCGTGTCCGTCATGCCAGTCCCAGCCTGCGAAGCTGCTCGTCCGGCGCCTCGACCGCCTGCAGGGCAACCCGGAGCAGCTCGACCATGTCCGCCTCGACTCCGGTGCCGGTCAGGTTCTCGCGCTCGTCCGGGTCGGCGTCCAGATCGAAGAGGAAGTGGGCGTCCACCGCGCCCCGGCCCACCCAGAACGGCAGGCGGTCGCCCGGCTCGAAGGGCTGGCGGATGACGGGGACATCCGACCCCGGCATGAAGTCCAGGCGCGCCCGCCGGTCGGGTGGCGGAAGGCGGACCTGGTCCTCGAGGCCGTGCACCGGCATAGTCGACCAGCGGTTGGACCACATGGAAAGGGGGAAGTTCTGTCCCTCGGCGCCACGGGCGTACTTGCGGCGCCCGTCGGTCACCTGCACCCAGTTCCCGAACACGCCGCCGAGCGCCCACGGCCGCACCTGCGCCGCGTCGCCCGTCACGAGCGGTAGCAGCGATGCGCCGTGTCCGCTCGCCGGCCGCGCCACACCGAACACGTCGGCGATGGTGGCGTTGATGTCGACATTGGTCGTGAGGGCGTCGCAGCTCGTCCCGCCGGGCCGCCCCGGCCAGTGCACGAGGAGCGGGATGTGCCCGAGCGGCTCGTACTGCATCACGCCCGGCTTGCCCCAGATGTCCTTCTCGCCGAGATAGTGCCCGTGGTCGGTGCACACGATGACCGCCGTGCTGTCCCACAATCCGCGCTCGCCCAGCGCGGCGAAGACCTCCCCAGCCCAGTGGTCGATCATGCTGAGCTTGGCGCCGTAGTTGGCGCGGATCTGCCGCCCCTCCCGTTCGCTCAGGCGCCCCTGGCCCACGGCGCCGACGTCGTAGGGAGGCCAGATCAGGCGGTCGCCGTCCCAGTCGGGGTCGTAGCGACCCGCCCAGGGCTCAGGGGTATCGAACGGCTCGTGCGGGTCGAACTCGTCCACGAAGAGCATGAAGGGAGCGTCCGCCGGGGCGCCGCGGCGCAGCCAGTCTGCGGCCGTCCGCATCGTCCTCGGCCCGGGGAAATCCTCTTCGGCCCGGAAGAAGGTGCGCGAGCGGTCGTAGGGCCGGTCGCCTGCGCCCTCGAGTCCGAGACGGTCGCGCCAGTACCACCCGCCACCGCGGGCCGGCAGGGCGGGCGCGCCGATGTAGCTGGGGTCGCGGTAGGTCCGCCACGGGTCGCCCTCGTGGCCCCGCACGTAGTCCCACGCGCTGAAGTCGGTGTGATAGTTCTCGCCGCCGACCTCGAAGAGGTGCGGGTGGTCCGAGACCAGCATGGTGGTGACCCCGGCCCGGCGCAGCGGCGCGGTGATGGGCTCCTCCCAGACCTCGATGGACCCCCAGGGTCTCCAGAGGAAGTCGAGCGAGCCACACAGGATGTCGTGACGCGCCGGCATGCACGGCAGCGACCCGGTGACGTGCGACGTGAACCGGACCGCCCGCTCGCGGGCGAACCGATCGAGGTTGGGCGTCTCGAACTCCGTGCCGCCGTAGCTGCCGAGCATGTGACGGTTGAGACTGTCGAGGAGCAGCACCACCAGATTGCCGGGTCCGCCGGGACGGTCCGCGTCGCCCTCCGCGTGCGGGACGGGATGGGTGCGGTTGAACATGAGGGTGATGGTACGAGGGCGTCCTCGGTCCGCTATCCCCGGACGAGCTCGATGGTGGCGTACCAGGCGTGGCGCCGCGCCAGGGCCGACCGCCGGAACAGGGAGTCGTCGACTGCCGTCAGCCGCGACAGGACCTTGTCGAACTGCTTGGTGCGCGTGAGCGGCAACGCGAGCAACGACGTCAGCACCGACATCTTGACCTCCACCCGCTCGAACTTCGCTTCGGCGAGGGCGAAGTCCGCCATCAGCAGCGGGTGCTCGTCGGGCGTCCGCAACTGCGGCGTCATGCGCCGATAGAGGTTGACCAACGGGTTGTGACCGAGGGGCTCCATGAAGAAGGCGCGCCCGCCCGGCACCAGCACACGGTGGATTTCTCCGAAGGCGCGCTCGAGGTCAAGGTGGTGCAGAATGCCGTTGCCGACGATCAGGTCGAAGCTACCGTCGTCGAACTCGAGCGCCTCCGCGTTCATGACGCGGATATCGGCCTTGATGCCCCGCTCCTCGGCCTCCTTGCGGGCCTGCTGGACACCGATCGGTGATAGGTCTATTGCGGCCAGTGAGGCCGCGTAGGGGGCCAGTTGAAACAGTCGCCCGCCCTGGCCGCACCCGTACTCGAGGATCCGGGCGCCTGTACCCGCGTCGCGCACCGCTTGCCAAAAGGCGGCCTCGGCCGGAGCGAGGACGGCATAGAAGCGACCGGTCGAGTCCCGGCTGTGCGTT
>CAYWDQ010000221.1:0-3496 GCA_964457065.1 uncultured Acidimicrobiaceae bacterium
TCTTCAGGAACACGTCGCCGACACGCAGGGTCGCGCGCTCGTTATGGGCGACGACGACTTCAACCTCTACCTCTTCCGCATCGGGCAATCGTCCCTCCTCTCCACCGATGATCCTCACCCACCGTGAGACAGCCCACTAAACAGGCCCCCAATGCAGTCGAGGGCCAACATCTCGTGGGTCGCGCGGTTACAGGGAAGGCCTTCGAATTCTCATCACGTGTCGACGGTCAGTCAATGTCCGTTCCAACGATCAGCCGGACATTCATGTGGCGCCGGCGCACCCCTTCCCCATGCCGGCACGAGAAGCGCGGAACCGGAAGAGCCGGGGGTGCGTCCGGGCTCTGTTCGCCCCTAAGGCTCCAGGCTGAACGGCGGATACTCGTCGTGCAGCAACAGCAGGTAAGACCCCACCCGAAGCTGCCACCGGAACACGCCGATGCAGAAGTTCTTCAGTGACGGGTTCCATTCCCCGGTGAACAGGGCGATGAACCACGAGATGATGAGACAGATTTCGTTGACGATGTGGAGGAAGTAGAGCACGATGAACTGCGGTATGCAGAGGATGATCCGCACCAGCACGGTGACCCGGTTGCGTTCGCCGCTCACGGGAGCGACGTTCAACTCTGCCGGGTAGCCACCCGGATCGGCGAACCCTTGTGGGATCGGCGCGAAGGGCGGGTACGGCTCGGCCCACTCGAAGAGGCCGGTGATCACTCGCCACTGATAGCGAATGACACCGGCGATGAACACGCTCAGGCTCTCCGGTGCCGTGCCGGTGAACACGATGGAGAACCAGCACACGATGGCCGCCAGGAAGGCCACGATGCTGAGGATGTACACCCAGATGAACTGCGGGATGAAGATCAGCCAGTTGGTCAGGACCTTGACTGGCGGGATCTTCGCAGGTCCCGGCGGCGTATCGATAGTCAGCGGATAGGCGCCCGGCATGAAGGACTCCCTTCGTTCGCCCCCCGACGCGGCACGATAGCCGCCCCGACGGCGCCCACGTCGGATCCTCCTCGCACTCCTTCACTGGCGGGTGCATGTGTGACCGCTGCGTGACGCTGGCGCGACAGACCGTGACTGTTATACGAGCGCGCCGATCGAAACGCTGACGCGTCCGCGCCTCATGCTTGACCCGCGCCGTGTCAGGGCTTTCGAGTGACCGTCGACACTACGAGCACCCGCTGGTCGACCCGCAGCTCCCGCACACGTAGCACGACCCGGCCCGCTGCATGGTGTTGCCGCAGTTGTAGCAGAGCGGCGCGTCGAGCTGCTCGGCACGGGCCATCGGCCGTTCCGCCGGCTCCGACGAGCTCATCGGGATCGGGGTCGCAACGCCGCGGCTGAGCCCGTCGTCGACGAGCCCCGCGCTCGGGGTTGACATCTCCTCCACGCCGGGCAGCGTCGGCTGGGTGCGCTCCTGCGTCGAGAGGATCCCGAGGTCACTCCGGTCCTGGATCGACAGGTAGTCCAGGGCCAGCCGGCGCGAGATGTAGTCGATGAGGCTGGTGGCGATCCGCAGCTCGGGGTCGTCGGTGATGCCCGCCGGCTCGAACTTCATGTTGGCGAACTTGCGCACGAAGGTCGCCAGCGGCACACCGTGCTGGAGCCCGAGGCTCAGCGAGATGGAGAAGGCGTCCATGATCCCCGCCAGGGTGGAGCCCTGCTTGGAGACCTTGATGAACACCTCGCCCGGTCGCCCGTCCTCGTACTCGCCCACGGTCACGTAGCCCTCGCAGTCGGCGACCCGGAACGAGAACGTCTTCGAGTTGCGCTTGCGGGGTAGGCGCTCGCGCACGGCGCCGACCACCAGCGGCGATGCCACCCGCTGCCGCTCGTGGTCCAGCGCCGCCTCGAGCTCGGCGATGTGGGCCGCGATGTCGCGGGCGCGGGCCTCGGCCTCCGAGCCGGCCGGTGCGGTGTCGCCACCCTCGACGACCGCCGCCGCACCCTCCTTCTTCGTCGTCGACAGCGGCTGGGCCACCTTGCAGTTGTCGCGGTAGATGGCCACGGCCTTGATGCCCAGGCGCCAGGCGTCGATGTGCAGCTGCTCGACGTCCTCGACCGTCACGTCCTCGGGCATGTTGACCGTCTTGGAGATCGCCCCGCTGATGAAGGGCTGGACCGCCCCCATCATGCGGATGTGACCCGAGTAGTGGATGGTGTTGTCACCCATCGAGCAGGCGAAGACCGGAAGGTGCTCCGGGCGCAGGTACGGCGCACCGACGATCGACTTGTGCTCGTCGATGTAGGCGACGATCTCGACGACCTGGTCGGGCGAGTAGCCCAGCCGGGTCAGGGCCCGCGGCACCGTCTGGTTGACGATGGACATGGTGCCCCCGCCGACCAGCTTCTTCGTCTTGACCAGACCGAGGTCGGGCTCGACGCCGGTGGTGTCGCAGTCCATCAGCAGACCGATGGTCCCGGTCGGCGCCAACACCGACGCCTGCGAGTTGCGCACCCCGTAGGCCTCGGCCAGGTCCACCGCCTGGTCCCAGGCCTCCTGCGCCGCCGAGAGCAGCTCGGGCGGGACGACGTCCTCGTCGATGCGGGCGGCCTCGCCCTGGTGCATCTGCAGCACGTTGAGCATCGCCTCGCCGTTCTCGTGATAGCCGGCGAAGGGCCCCATGCGGGCCGCGGTCCGGGCCGAGGTGGCGTACGCGTGCCCCGTGAGCAGCGCCGTGATGGCGGCCGCCCAGGCACGCCCGGCGTCGGAGTCGTAGGGCAGGCCCTGCGCCATCAGCAGCGCGCCCAGGTTGGCGTAGCCGATGCCGAGCTCGCGGAAGGCGCGCGTCGTCTCCCCGATCTTCTCGGTCGGGTAGTCGGCGTTGCCCACGATGATCTCCTGCCCGGTGAACACGACGGACACCGCCGCCTTGAACCCCTCCACGTCGAAGTCGTCGTTCTCGTCGAGGAACGTCAGCAGGTTCATGGAGGCCAGATTGCAGGCTGAGTTGTCGAGGTGAACGTACTCACTGCATGGGTTGGAGCCGTTGATCCGGCCCGTGTTGGGCGCGGTGTGCCAGCGGTTGATCGTGGTGTCGTACTGCAGGCCCGGGTCGGCGCACTCCCACGCCGAGTGGGCGATCTGGCGGAACAGGTCGCGGGCTGGGAGCGTGCGGACGACCGAGCCGTCGGTGCGGGCGACGAGCTGCCAGTCGCGCCCGTCGATCACCGCCTCCATGAACTCGTCGGTGACCCGCACCGAGTTGTTGGCGTTCTGGTACTGCGTCGAGTGGCTGTCGGCGCCGTCGAGGTCCATGTCGAAGCCGGCGTCACGCAGGACGCGCGCCTTGCGCTCCTCGATCGCCTTGCACCAGACGAAGTCCTCCACGTCGGGGTGGTCGGCGTCGAGGATGACCATCTTGGCGGCCCGCCTCGTCTTGCCGCCCGACTTGATGGTGCCCGCCGACGCGTCGGCGCCCCGCATGAAGCTGACCGGGCCCGACGCCGTGCCGCCGCCCTTGAGGAGCTCGTGCGACGAGCGGATGCG
>CAYWDQ010000222.1:0-3475 GCA_964457065.1 uncultured Acidimicrobiaceae bacterium
CCACCCTCCTGCTGTGGAAGGGGCACTGCTCGGTGCACCAGCGCTTCCGGCCCGAGCACGTCGAGGCATTCCGGGCCGAGCATCCCGGCGGGATCGTGATGGTCCACCCCGAGTGCGCCCACGAGGTCGTCGAGCTGGGCGACGTCACCGGATCAACCGACGCCATCATCCGGGCCGTGGCCGCGGCGCCTCCGGGCTCGACCATCGGCGTCGCCACGGAGATCCACCTCGTGAAGCGGCTCGGCGACGAGTCACCCGACAAGGTCGTGGTGTGCCTCGATCCCCTCGTCTGCCCGTGCTCCACGATGTCGCGCATCGACCCCCAGCACCTGGCCTGGGTGCTCGAGGGACTCGTCGAGGGCGAGGTGCGCAACCGCATCGTGGTCGATGCCGAGACGGCGGAATGGGCAGGGGTCGCCCTCGAGCGCATGCTGGCCATCACCTGAGGCTTCGCGCCGTCGCCGGTCGCGCCGGTCGCGCCGGGGCACCGTTAGGGTCGGGCCGACAGCTGCGATGCCCGAGGAGGACATGCTGGTGAGCGACTACCCCGTCCCGCCCGTACCGGCCAACCACACCGAGCCCGTCCCCCGGCGGGTCCGGGCCTTCCTCGCCGGCCGCGCCATCGTCGACACGACCCGCGCGCGCTACGTCTGGGAATGGCCGGCCTTCCCGCAGTTCTACGTCCCGCTCGCCGACGTGCAGCCGGACGTGCTCGTCGACGAGGGTGTCACCGAGGAGACACCGCGTGGCGACGTAAAGCTGTTCGGGTTGAAAGTGGGCGAGGTCCTGAGGCCCGGCGCAGCCAAGGTCCTCGGGGCGGCGAAGGTCGAGGGCCTCGACGACACCGTCCGCTTCGAGTGGTCCGCCCTCGACGCCTGGTTCGAGGAGGACGAGCAGGTCTTCGTCCACCCGCGCAGCCCGTACTCGCGGGTGGACGCGCTGCGATCGACCCGGACCGTGCGGGTGGAGTCCAAGGGGGTCGTCCTCGCCGCGTCCTCGTCGCCCGTGCTGCTCTTCGAGACGGGTCTCCCGACCCGCTACTACCTCAATCGAACCGACGTGGACTTCACCCACCTGGTCCCGTCGGACACCGAGACGTCGTGCCCCTACAAAGGCACGACCAGCGCGTACTGGTCAGCCGAGATCGAAGGCAGGGTCCATCCGGACATCGCCTGGTCCTACGACTTCCCGGCCCGGGAGGTGCTCCCCATCGCCGGACTGATCGCCTTCTACAACGAGAAGGTCGACACCTTCCTGGACGACACGGAGCTCGAGCGCCCGCGGACCCACTTCTCCTGAGCGCGAGTCGACGTTCCCCGGTCGTGGGGTCGCGGGAGCGGTGAAGGCCGGGTGGGCCTACGTGGCCCGGGCCAGCACCGGCTTGAGCACCTCGCCGGTGTAGCTGCCGGCCGTCTTGGCCACCTGCTCGGGCGTGCCCTCGGCGATCACCGTGCCGCCCTTGTCTCCCCCCTCGGGCCCGAGGTCGATGACCCAGTCGGCCGTCTTGACCACGTCGAGGTTGTGCTCGATCACGACCACGGTGTTTCCCTGGTCCACCAGGCGGCCCAGGACGTCGAGCAGCTTGCGGGTGTCGTCGAAGTGGAGGCCCGTGGTCGGCTCGTCGAGGATGTAGAAGGTGTGCCCGGTCGGCCGGCGGCTGAGCTCGCTGGCCAGCTTCACCCGCTGGGCCTCACCGCCGGACAGGGTCGGTGCCGGCTGGCCGAGCCGCACGTAACCCAGGCCCACGTCCACCAGCGTCTGCATGTGCCGGGCGATCGGCGGCTGACGCTCGAAGAACACCAGCGCCTCCTCGCACGACATGTCGAGTACGTCCGCGATGGTCTTGCCGCGGAAGGTGATCTCGAGCGTGTCGCGGTTGTAGCGCGCCCCGTGGCAGATCTCGCAGGGCACGTACACGTCGGGCAGGAAGTGCATCTCGATCTTGATCGTCCCGTCGCCGGCACAGGCCTCGCACCGGCCGCCCCGCACGTTGAACGAGAAGCGCCCGGGCGCATATCCCCGTACCTTGGCCTCCGCCGTCTGCGCGAACAGCTTGCGGATGTGGTCGAAGACGCCGGTGTACGTGGCCGGGTTCGAGCGCGGCGTGCGCCCGATCGGCGCCTGGTCGACGTCGACCACCTTGTCGAGATGGCCGATGCCCTCGACCTTGCGGTGGCGCCCCGGCAGCGCCTTGGCCCGGTGGAGGTGCTGGGCGAGGGAGCGCAGCAGGATGTCGTTGACCAGCGTCGACTTCCCCGAGCCCGACACGCCCGTCACCGCGATGAAGCACCCGAGGGGGAACGACACGTCGATGTCGCGCAGGTTGTGCTCGCGGGCGCCGCGCACGGTGACGACCTCGCCGGTTCCCGGGCGCCGCCGCGCCGGCACCGGGATCGACTTCTTCCCCGAGAGGTACTGCCCCGTGATGGACGCCTTGTTGGTCAGCAGGCCGCCCCGGCCGGTGACCGGTCCGGCGTGCACGACCGTGCCGCCGTGCTCGCCCGCGCCGGGGCCGATGTCCACGACGTAGTCGGCCGTGCGGATCGTCTCCTCGTCGTGCTCGACAACGATGACCGTGTTGCCCAGGTTGCGCAGACGCTCCAGGGTTCCGATGAGGCGCTGGTTGTCCCGCTGGTGCAGGCCGATGGAGGGCTCGTCGAGGACGTAGAGGACGCCGACCAGGCCGCTGCCGATCTGGCTGGCCAGCCGGATCCGCTGGGCCTCGCCCCCCGACAGCGTGCCGGCCGAGCGGGCGAGGGAGAGGTAGTCCAGCCCGACGTCGAGCAGGAACTGCATCCGCTCGCGCACCTCCTTGAACACGCGGTCGGCGATCATGTGCTCGCGCTCGGAGAGCTCGAGGGTGGACATGGCCTCCACCGCCGCCTCGATGGAGAGGCTGCACAGCTCGTAGATGTTGCGCCCCCCGACCGTCACGGCAAGCGACTCGGGCTTGAGACGCGCCCCGTGGCACTCGGGGCAGGCGACCTCCCGCATGAACCCCTCGATCTGCTCGCGGGACCAGTCCGACTCCGCCTCGCCGTGCCGGCGCTGCAGCCACGGGATGATGCCCTCGTACTGCGCCTCGTAGGAGCGCTTGCGGTTGAACCGGTTCTTGTAGGTGACGTGGACCGCCCTGGACCCCGTCCCGTAGAGGACCAGCTTCTTGTCCTTCGCCTTGAGCGACTTCCAGGGGGCGTCGAAGGAGAACCCGCCGAACTCGGCCACGCCCATCTGCAGCCCCGTGAAGTACTCGCTGCGGGCGCCGGCCCACGGGGCCAGGGCGCCCTCGGCCAGCGACAGCGAGTCGTCGGGCACGACCAGCTCGGGGTCCACCTCGAACCTGGTGCCGAGGCCGAGGCACACCGGGCAGGCGCCGTAGGGCGAGTTGAACGAGAAGTTCCGCGGCGCCGGCTCCTCGAAGCTGATGCCGCAGTGGGTGCAGGCCAGGTGCTGGGAGAAGGTGATGGCCTCCTCG
>CAYWDQ010000223.1:0-3426 GCA_964457065.1 uncultured Acidimicrobiaceae bacterium
AGGGGGCCAACATCATCGTCCTCTCCGACCGCAACTCGACGGCCGACTGGGCGCCGATCCCTTCGCTGCTGCTGACGGCCGCCGTCCACCACCATCTCGTGCGTGAGAAGACCCGGACCAAGGTGGGCCTCGTGGTCGAGACCGGCGACGCCCGTGAGGTGCACCACATCGCGCTGCTCATCGGCTTCGGCGCCGCGGCCGTGAACCCGTATCTCGCCCTGGACGCCATCGACGACATGATCTCCGAGGGCCTCCTCGAAGGCGTCTCCCCGCGCCAGGCGCGCCGGAACTACATGAAGGCCGCGTGCAAGGGAGTCCTCAAGGTGATGTCCAAGATGGGCATCTCGACGGTGGCCTCCTACACCGGTGCCCAGGTCTTCGAGGCGGTCGGCCTCGACGGGGCCCTGATCGACGAGTACTTCACCGGCACCGCGAGCCGCATCGGGGGCGTCGGCCTGTCGGTGCTGGCGGCAGAGGTCGCCACGCGCCACCGCAGGGCGCACGAGCCGCGGCCGACCGAGCGCGCCCATCGCGAGCTCGAGGTGGGCGGCGAGTACCAGTGGCGGCGCGAGGGCGAGTTCCACCTGTTCAACCCGAAGACGGTGTTCAAGCTCCAGCACGCGACGAGGGCGAAGCGATACGAGATCTTCAAGGAGTACAGCAGCGCGGTCGACGACCAGTCCGAGAAGCTGGGAACCCTGCGCGGCCTGCTACGGCTCAAGCCGGCGCCGGGTGGTCCGATCCCCATCGAGGACGTGGAGCCGATCTCGGCCATCATGGCGCGCTTCTCCACCGGCGCCATGTCCTACGGCTCCATCTCGGCCGAGTCACACGAGACACTCGCCATCGCCATGAACCGGATCGGCGGACGCTCCAACACCGGCGAGGGCGGCGAGGATGCCGACCGCTTCACGCCCGACGAGAACGGCGACTTGCGGCGCAGTGCGATCAAGCAGGTGGCATCGGGCCGCTTCGGGGTGACGAGCGAGTACCTCGTCAACGCGGACGACCTCCAGATCAAGATCTCGCAAGGGGCCAAGCCCGGTGAGGGCGGGCAGCTGGCGGGCATCAAGATCTACCCGTGGATCGCCCGAACCCGGAAGTCGACGCCGGGCGTCGGGCTGATTTCGCCGCCGCCGCACCACGACATCTACTCCATTGAGGACATCGCCCAGCTCATCCACGACCTCAAGTCCTCCAACCCCCGCGCCCGGGTGCACGTGAAGCTCGTGGCCGAGGTCGGCGTCGGCACGGTGGCGGCCGGGGTCGCCAAGGCGCACTCCGACGTGGTGCTGATCTCGGGCCACGACGGCGGCACCGGCGCCGCGCCCCTGACCTCCCTGAAGCACGCCGGGATCCCCTGGGAGATCGGGCTCGCCGAGACCCAGCAGACGCTGCTGGCCAACGGTCTGCGCGACCGGATCGTGGTGCAGGTGGACGGGCAGCTCAAGACCGGCCGCGACGTCGTCATCGGTGCCCTCCTCGGCGCTGAGGAGTACGGCTTCGCCTCCGCCCCGCTGGTGGTCTCGGGCTGCATCATGATGCGGGTCTGTCACCTCGACACCTGCCCCGTCGGCATCGCCACCCAGAACCCGGCGCTGCGGGCCAAGTACAGCGGCAAACCCGAGTTCGTCGAGACCTTCTTCGA
Organism: uncultured Acidimicrobiaceae bacterium; assembly: GCA_964457065.1. Lineage (GTDB taxonomy): Bacteria > Actinomycetota > Acidimicrobiia > Acidimicrobiales > RAAP-2 > Bog-473. Next base: position 1,649 of record CAYWDQ010000223.1, read on the forward strand.
GTACGTGGCGGAGGAGGTGCGCGAGGTGCTGGCGTCCCTGGGCCTGCGGACGCTCGACGAGGCCATCGGGCGGGTCGACCTGCTCGAGACAGAGGCGGCGGTGACCCACTGGAAGGCGGCCGGCATCGACCTGACCACGGTCCTCGCCCAGCCCGACCTCCCCGACACGGTCGGCCGGCGCCAGACCCGCCTGCAGGACCACGGCCTGGAGAAGGCGCTGGACCACGCCTTCATGGAGGACTGCGCGCCTGCGCTGGCGGACGCCACCCCGGTGTCGGTCGAGCTGCCGATCACCAATGTGGACCGCACGGTGGGGACGTTGCTCGGTTCCGAGATCAGCCGGCGGTATGGCGCCGCCGGGCTGCCCGACGACACGATCTCGCTGACCTTCACGGGCTCGGCCGGCCAGAGCTTCGGAGCCTTCGTACCCAGGGGCATGACGATGCGCCTGTACGGCGACGCCAACGACTACTTCGGCAAGGGCCTCTCGGGAGGACGCCTCGTCGTGCGGCCACCGGAGGGCTCCCCGTTCACCGCCGAGGAGGAGATCATCGCGGGCAACGTGATCCTCTACGGCGCCACCGACGGCGAGGCATTCATCCGCGGGCAGGTGGGGGAGCGCTTCTGCGTCCGGAACTCCGGGGCGACCGCCGTCGTCGAGGGGGTCGGCGACCACGGGTGCGAGTACATGACCGGTGGGATCGTGGTGGTGCTCGGGCCGACGGGTCGCAATTTCGCGGCGGGCATGTCGGGGGGCATCGCGTACGTCTACGACCCCGAGCGCACGTTCGGACAGCGGGTCAACCTCGAGCAGGTCGACGTGGAGCCGCTCGATCCCGAGGACAGTTTCATGGTGCGCACCCTGGTCGAGCGCCATGGGGTGGAGACCGAGTCGGCCGTGGCGGCGCGCCTGCTCCAGAACTGGGACACGGATGTCCTCGAGTTCGTGAAGGTGATGCCCCGCGACTATCGCCGGATCCTCGAGGCGACCCGCCAGGCCGAGGCGGAGGGGCGCCCCGTGGACGAGGCGGTCATGGAGGCCGCGCATGGGTAAGACGACCGGCTTCATGGAATTCGGGCGCCACCTGCCTCGGCGGCGCCCCGTCTCGGTCCGGTTGCGCGACTGGAGGGAGGTCTACGAGCCCTTCGGCGAGGAGGCCACGAAGGAGCAGGGGGCGCGCTGCATGGACTGCGGCATCCCCTTCTGCCACGACGGCTGTCCGCTCGGCAACCTGATCCCCGAATGGAACGATCTCGTCTACCGCGACGACTGGCCGGAGGCCATGGAGCGCCTGCACGCCACCAACAACTTCCCCGAGTTCACGGGGCGGCTGTGCCCGGCCCCGTGCGAGGCGGCGTGCGTGCTCGGGATCAACGACGACCCGGTCACGATCGAGCGGATCGAGTTCGAGATCGTCGAGCGCGCCTGGGACGAGGGATGGGTGACGCCGCAGATGCCGACGGTGCGCACCGGGAAGTCGGTGGCGGTGGTGGGCTCGGGCCCGGCCGGGCTGGCGGCCGCCCAGCAACTGGTGCGGGCCGGGCATGCGGTCACGGTCTTCGAACGGGCGGAGAAACCCGGGGGGCTGCTGCGCTACGGGATCCCCGAGTTCAAGATGGAGAAGGCGGTACTGGACCGCCGGCTGGCCCAGATGGAGGCCGAGGGCGTCACGTTCGTGTGCTCGACGTCGGTGGGCGGCGGCTCGGGCGGCACCGAGGCGGGCGGGCCGGCCGAACCGGGTGAGTAGCGCGGGTGGGGAACGGCGTGCGCCCCGGAC
>CAYWDQ010000224.1:0-3417 GCA_964457065.1 uncultured Acidimicrobiaceae bacterium
ACCATGTGATCCCCCGTTGGCAGAGCACGCGCAACCGCTCGTTGATCGACGCGGTGTACGACGCACTCTGAGCATCAGCGGGCATTGGAGCGCCGCACGGCAGTGGCTGCGGTACGGCAGTCCGGGGCAGCCGCCGCCCGGCCCGTTGACTCCGACGCTGCGGTGGCCGCTGACGGCCTTGGGGTCGCCGCCCCGCGGGTGGGCATGCTCTAACGTTCCGCGTGGATCGACCGCCGGCGCAGGCGGTGTGCACAAAGGGGGGCGACATGACCGACGCAGCGACGGCGATGCCGACCCGGCGTGCCGACATGTGGTACGCCGGGTCGGCACCCCAGCGCAGGCTGACCGTGGCCTTCCGCATCATCTTGGTCATCCCGCAGGTCATCGTGCTGTACTTCCTCGGCCTCGCCACCTTCTTCGTTGCGGTCATCGGTTGGTTCGCCGCGCTCTTCATGGGACGGCTGCCGGAATGGGCCCACGGCTTCATGAGCGGCGTGGTGCGCTGGTACACCCGGGTCGCCGCCTACATGTACCTCTTGACCGACCGCTATCCACCCTTCTCCCTCGACGACGAGGAGTTCCCGGCGCGGCCTATCCTCCCTGCCCCGGGACGATTGAACCGCTGGGCCGTGCTGTTCCGGATCATCCTGGCCATACCGGGCGCCGTCTTCTCTCAGATCGTGGAGTACGGCCTGACCTTCCCTCTGCTGATCGTGATGTGGTTCGTGGTCCTGATCGGCGGCAGTATGCCCCCGTCGCTGTACGCGGCCTACTCGTCCCTGCTCCGCTACCAAGTCCGGTTCCACTCCTACTTCTTGATGCTGACCTCCGAGTACGCCTGGGGCATGTTGGGCGACCCGCTCGCATCGCAGGCCCCCCCGTACGCCACTCCGCCGTACGCGACGCCGCCCGCCCCCACCGCGTCCACCGGAGCTCCGGTGTACTCGCCGGGATACCAGACCCCGCCCCCACCGCCGTTCTCCTACCCGTCGGCTCCCACTGAGGTCGTGGGTACGCCGTCCGACGCCGCGGCGCCCGCCGGCGAGATCGACGCCCCCGAGTCCACGCCTTCGCCAGAAGACCCAGGTGCACCCGAATCCGAGTCGGCGGCAGCTGCGCCGGCGCCGGCGCCGCCCGAGTGGCCCCCACCCATGCCGCCACCACTGCCGCCTCCACCCATGCCGCCCCCGCAGGCAGGAGTCGGCGCTATGCCCCCGCCCTCTCCCTGGGAGCGGGTGGCGCCATCGCTCTCGGCGGCGGATCAAACCCCGGGATGGGCCACCCTGGTCCTGACCGGTGCCGCACGGGGCTGGATCATCTTCGCCATCGTGTGGGGCTCCATCCTCTTCCTCGGTCAGAACGTCGCCCAGAACGTCATCACCGGCCATCGCCAATCGAGCGTCCAACAGTTCAACACGGTGGAAGCCGACACCCACTCGGTCACCACCGCCATCGACAATGCCGGAGCGAGCATCAAGTCGTGCACCACGGTGTCGTGCCTGCGCCCGACGTACCTCGCGGCCGCCGCCAAGTTGACCCAGCTCGCCGACGACGTGCACGGGATGAGCCTGCCGTCGAATGCAAACGGGCAGGCGCAGAGCGTGGAGAGCGACGCGAGGCAGCTGGCGTCCATCTTCACCGAGCTGGCCAACAGCTCGGACGCCGCCAGCTACCGGGCCACGGTGCAGAGGAGCAACTTCGGGTCCATCCTCAACTCGTACGCCGGCGACTCCGACAATCTCTTGAACGCCCTGAATTCGGACGCGGGCTGACCCTGGGGGCGTGGCGCAGTGAGGTTCGAGGACCTCGTGGCCGAGGGTGCCGCCGTACCGGTCGAGGGTTGGGACTTCTCGTGGTTCGAGGGACGGGCGACCGAGGAACGGCCGCCGTGGGGCTACGCCCGTCTGCTGGGGGAGCACATGGCTCGCGCCTCGGCCGCCCTGGATATCGAGACAGGCGGAGGTGAGGTGCTCGCCACCGTCATGTCGCCGCCGCCGGTCCTGGTGGCAACCGAGTCCTGGCCGCCCAACGTCACCATCGCCCGGGCCAGGCTGCGTGAGCTCGGGGGACACGTGGTGGCCGTCGCCGACGCTCCGACCCTGCCGTTCGTCGCCGAGTCGTTCGACCTGGTCGTCAGCCGCCACCCAGTGACCGTGTTGTGGGCTGAGATCGCCCGGGTCCTACGGCCGGGCGCCGTGTACCTGTCCCAGCAGATCGGTGCAGGGACGAACCGCGAGCTGACGGAATTCATGATGGGGCCGGCGCCGGTGAACCCGAGCCGCAGCCCGGAGCACGCCCGCGCGGCGGCAGAGGCCGCCGGGCTGGAGGTACTGGACGTGAGAGCCTGTGCCCTTCGGGTCGAGTTCTTCGATGTCGATGCGGTGGTGCATTTCCTCCGCAAGGTGCGCTGGACCGTGCCCGACTTCACCCCGGAGGCCTACGCGGGCCGTCTTCGCCGGATGCACGAGCTGATCGAGCGGGATGGCTCTTTCGTGTCGACCGCACGGCGCCTTCTGGTGGAGGCACGGCGCACCGGCTGAGCGACGATTCAGCTCGCCTGGCTCACCGAGCTCATGTTGTAGTCGGGGATCCGCAGCGGCGGCATGATCGTCCGGTTGAGGTACTCGCCGAACTCGCGCCCGAGTGCGCGCACCGGGGTGCCGACCTCGGTGGCGCGGGCCAGCAGGTCGACCGGGCTCTCGTTGAAGCGGAAGTTGTTCGCCGCGCCCACGACCGCGCCGTCCTCAATGACGTAGACGCCGTCCCGGGTGAGGCCGGTGACCAACAGCGTGGCCGGGTCCACCTCCCGGATGTACCACAGGCACGTGAGGAGGAGGCCCCGCTCGGTGCGGGCCACCATGTCGTCGACAGAGCCACCCGTGGCTCCGTCGCAGTCCAATACGAGGTTGTCGACGTACTGCGCGGCCGGCACACCAGACTTCGCCGCACCCGCCCTGTGGTGCCGGAGGTGCGCCAAGACGCCTTCGCGCAGCCAGTCGACCCTTCGGACGGGAAGTCCGTCGTCGAAGACCGAGACGTCCGAGCTGCTCGATTCCGCCGCCACGAAGGGTATGCACTCCACCCCCGCCTCGAAGGGGTCGCTGAAGAGCGTGAAGGGGAGCGGGGCGATCCTCTCGCCGACGCGCGTCCCGCCGCCCTCCTTGGAGAACACGGTGCGACCGTCCTCGGCGTTGCGTCCCCCGAGACCCCCGAAGGCGAGCTCCGCCATCATGTCGGCCACACCCGATGGCGGCAGGATCACCTCGTAGCGGCCGGCGTCCAACGAGACCTGCCGCTGCGCCCAGTCGAGCCGGCGCCAGATCTCCTGCTCCAAAAATTCCATGGACGGCGCGATGGTGGGTTCCCCGACCCAGGCCGAGCCCTTCCCGTCGGCGGTGCGGCCGACCAGGTTCACGG
>CAYWDQ010000225.1:0-3387 GCA_964457065.1 uncultured Acidimicrobiaceae bacterium
GAGATCTACTGCAAGTACGACATCTCCATCCGCGGCTGCGACGTCTTCATCATCCAGACCCACGCCAGCCCGGTGAACGACTCGCTGATGGAGCACCTCATCATGATCGACGCCGCCAAGCGCGCGTCGGCGAAGCGGATCACCGCGGTGTGCCCCTACTACGGGTACTCGCGCCAGGACCGCAAGTCGACGGGGCGCGAGCCGATCACCGCCAAGCTGGTGGCGGACATGCTCTCTGCGGCCGGTGCCGACCGCGTCATCAGCGTGGACCTGCACTCGGGGCAGATCCAGGGGTTCTTCGACGTGCCCTTCGACCACCTGGTGGCGACTCCCGTGCTCGAGGGGTACATGCGGGAGAACTTCGGCAACGACGTCGTCGTGGTGGCGCCCGACGCCGGCCGGGTGAAGGTGGCCGAGCGCTACAGCCAGCATCTCGGCTTCGATCTGGCCCTGATCCACAAGACGCGGCCGCGCGGCACCTACAACGAGGTCAAGGCGCGCCACGTGGTCGGTGACGTGGAGGGCCGCCACTGCGTCCTGATCGACGACATGATCGACACGGCCGGGACCATCTGCGCCGCCGCCGAGCTGCTGGCCGACGCCGGCGCCTCGGACATCTCGGCCATGGCCACCCACGCCGTGCTGTCCGACCCCGCCGTCGACCGCCTGAAGGCGGCCCCGATCTCGCGGGTCGTCGTGACCGACACCCTGCCCGTGGCCGCGGACCGCACCTTCGACAAGCTGGAGGTCCTCTCGGTGGCCAAGATCATCGCCGACGCCATCGACGCCGTCTTCGAGGACACCTCGGTGTCCGAGCTCTTCGGCGGGGACAACCTGGTCTAGCCGCGTCGGGTGCGGCCCGACCTCCGTCGCCACCTGATGCCGCGCACGAAATGACCGCCTTCGACACGCCGGGGCTGGAGCAGCGCGCGCCGGCGCACGCCGTGAGCGAGCCGCCGGCCCATGGCGCGGTGACGCCCCGGCCGGCCTGGCGCACGACCCTGGGCACCTGGCTCGCGCTCGCAGCGGTGACGGGCGTCGGTGCCGCCATCCGGGTCCACGGCCTGACCAGCCTCGGCCTGTGGCGGGACGACGCCTGGGCCGCGCTGTCGTCGCAGGTGGGCATCGGCACCGCCTGGCACATGTGGGTGACGGCACCGGGCTTCTACCTCTTCGAGCGGACGTTCCTCCTGCTCGACCCCGGCACCACCTGGTGGGCGCAGCTGCCACCCCTCGTCGTGGGCGTGGCCGCCATCCCGGCCATGTACGCCGTCGCCCGCTTCTTCCGGTTGGGCCGCGCGGCCGGGCTGGGCCTGGCACTGCTGGTGTGCGTCAGCCCGATCGCCGCCACCTACTCGACCCGGCTCAAGGAGTACGGGGCCGACCTCCTCCTCACCTGCCTCCTGCTGATCCTGGCGGAGGCGGCCCGGCGGCAGCCGGACCGGCGCCACCTCACGCTGCTCGCGCTGGCGTCCGGGACAGCCTTCGCCGTGTCGGCCACCATGGGGCTGGTCGTCGCCGCCCTGTGGCTGGCCCTCCTCGTCCTCCACCGCCGCTCCCGGCCGGCCCTCGGGGTGATCGTGGTGGCGGGAGGCTGCGTCGCCGTCGCCTGCGCCGTGGTCGCGGGCCTCCTCTACCGGCACGTGTCGCCGGCCTTGCAGCGCTTCTGGGACGGGTACTACCTGGACCACGCGTCGGCGTGGGCGTTCGCCACCTCGTTGTACGACTCGGCGTGGAACCTGTTCACCGGCCTCCTCGGCTTCGCCGTCGTCCAGCCGGCCGCACGCGTGGTCGTGCTCGCCGGCCTGGTCGCGCTCCTCGTCGCCGGGGCCTGGCGCACCGCGGCCATGTTGGGACCGGTCCTGGTCCTGGCGGCCGCGGTGGTCGCCTCCGCACTGCACCTGGCGCCGCTCGGCGCGGGGCGGGTGGACGAATACCTCTACCCGGTGCTCCTCCTCCTTCTGGCCACCGGTGCCACCCGTGCCTGCCGCGCCCTCGACCGCGCGCTGAGCGGCCTGGCCGCCCCACTGCGTGTGGTGGCCGCCGTGGTCGTGCTCCTCGGCGGCGCTGCGCTCGTGGGGCACGCCGCCGACAACCTGCCCGTCTACCCGGGCACGGACGTGCACGGGCTGGCCGCCACCCTTGCGCGGCACGAGCGGCCTGGCGACCACGTCGTCGTGTCCGAGCTCATGCGCTATCCCTGGGCCCTCTACGAGGACCGGCCGCCCCACATAGTGCTCGGTTCGGACTGGAGCACCGGGTTCACGGTGGTGAGCACGCGGCCCGACACGTTCATCGTCCCCTCGGAGTACTACGAGGGAGGATCGGATCCTTCCCGGTGGGCCCGCCAGCTGCGGCCCTACCGCCGCCTCTGGTACGTCTATGCCAGCCCCCTCAGCCTCAACCCGAGCTACGCCGCCCTGGTGGCGGCGGGCTGGCACCCGGTCACCACGATCAGCGCGGCCGGGGCCAAGGCCGTGCTGATGGAACGCACCGGCTGAGGCCGGCCGGGGTCGTGGCCGGTGAGGCCGACGGGCCCGCTGGTCGACTGCCCTCCCGGGCGGCTACGCTGGTAGGCCGTTCGCCGGAGGCCCCAACGGCCGTCCGCGCACGCCGCTCTCGCCACCCGAGGAGATCCGTTATGGCCGAAGTCGTACTCGCCGCCGAAGTCGGGCGCCCCGTCGGCTCGCGCGCCGTGCGCCGCCTGCGGCGCGACGGGAAGATCCCCGGCGTCATCTACGGGCACGGGACCGACCCCGTGCCGGTCGCCGTCGTGGCCCGGGAGCTCCGGGCCGCCCTCAACACCGACGCCGGCGCCAACCAGCTGCTGTCCCTCGACACCGGGTCGGGCACGTTCTTGACCATCGCCCGCGAGATGCAGCGCCACCCCGTCGCCCAGACGGTCACCCACGTCGACTTCGTGATCGTGCGGCGCGACGAGGTCATCAGCGCCGACGTGCCGATCACCCTGGTGGGCGAGGCGCTCGAGGTGCACCACGGCGACGGGCTCGTGGAGCAGCAGATGTTCACCCTCCCCATCCGGGCGCTCCCGGGAGCCATCCCGACGGTGCTCGAGGTCGACATCACCGCGCTGACCATCGGCGGCCAGGTGCGGGTGTCCGACCTCTCGCTCCCGGTCGGCGTCACCACCGAGGTGGACGCCGAGACGGCGATCGCCATCGGTCAGCCTCCCCGTGTCGTCGCCGCCGAGGGCGAGGGCGCCGAGGGCGCCGAGGGCGAGGAAGGGGCAGCGGGGGAGACCTCCGAGTCGACCGGGGAGGCATCCGAGAGCACGGGCGGAGAGGGCTAGGTCCTGCGCCGCGCCTTCGCCCGGCCGGAGCGCCGGGGGACCCCGGCGGACCTGCTGGTCGTCGGGCTCGGGAATCC
>CAYWDQ010000226.1:0-3382 GCA_964457065.1 uncultured Acidimicrobiaceae bacterium
AGCTGGCCCAGGCCGAGGAGGTCCGCCCGGTCCACGATCAGCGTGTTGACCGACGGCATGTCGATGCCCGACTCGATGATGGTCGTGCACACGAGCACGTCGTGGCGCCGCTCCCAGAAGTCGAACACCACGGTCTCGAGGCTCCCCTCGTCCATCTGCCCGTGGGCGATCGCCACCCTGGCTTCGGGGACGAGGTCCCTGATCTCGCGGGCGACGCGGTCGATGTCGGACACCCGGTTGTGCACGTAGAAGGCCTGCCCCTCACGGAGCAGTTCGCGCCGGAGCGCCTCGCTCACGGCGGACGGGTCATGCTCCCCGACGTAGGTGAGGATGGGCCGGCGATCGGCCGGCGGCGTGTTCACCATGGACAGGTCGCGGATGCCCGTCAGCGCCATCTCCAGCGTGCGCGGGATGGGGCTGGCCGTGAGCGTCAGCACGTCGACGCCCTCGGCCATGCGCTTCACGGTCTCCTTGTGCGACACCCCGAAGCGCTGCTCCTCGTCGACGACCAGCAGCCCGAGGTCCTTGAACTGCACGTCCTGCGCCAGCAGCCGGTGCGTGCCGATCACGACGTCGACGCTCCCGTCGGCCAGCCCCTGCACGACGGCCCTCTGCTGCGCCGGGGAGAGGAAGCGGCTCAGCAGCTCCACCCGCACCGGGAAGGGCGCGTAGCGGTCCGCGAAGGTCTGCGCGTGCTGGCTCGCCAGCAGCGTCGTCGGGGCCAGCACGGCGGCCTGCGCCCCTTCCTGCACCGCCTTGAAGACGGCTCGCAGGGCCACCTCTGTCTTGCCGAACCCGACGTCGCCGCACACCAGGCGGTCCATCGGCCGTGCCTCCTCCATGTCGCGCTTGACGTCGGCGATCGCCTTGAGCTGGTCCTCGGTCTCAACGAAGGGGAAGGACGCCTCCATCTCCGCCTGCCATGGCGTGTCGGGGCCGAAGGCGCGGCCCTCGACGGCCAGGCGACGCCGGTACAGCGCCACCAGATCGGCTGCCACCTCGTCGGCCGCGGCGCGGACGCGGGCCCGGGTGCGCTGCCAGTCCGCGCCGCCCATCTTCGAGAGCGTCGGCGACTCCCCGCCGCTGTAGGGGGTGATCGCCTCGATCTGCTCGACCGGGAGGTACAGGCGGTCGGAGCCCCGGTACTGCAGGATCAGGTAGTCGCGCGTCGTCCCGCCCATGGTCCGCGTCGTCACGCCCTCGAAGCGCGCCACCCCGTGCTGGCGGTGCACGACGAAGCTGCCGGACTCCAGGTCGTCGAAGAACCCGTCTGCCGCCCGGGCCCGGGGGCGGGCGCGCCGGTGCGGCATGCGCCGGCCGGTCACGTCGGTCTCCGAGAGGACCGCGACCTTGTCGTCGGGGAGAATGAAGCCGCTGGTGATGGGCGCCGCCACCACGACGGCGCCCGGTCTGCCCGTCGCCGTCGCCGTCACCGGCGCATGCACACCCTGCTCGGCCAGGGCGGCCGACAGCCTCGCCGCGCCCGCGCCCGTGGCGGCGCACAGCGTCACCGAGTACCCGTCACCGACCAGCCGCGTCACCCCGGCCGCCAGCCGGGCCGGGTCCCCCGCCACCGGGTCGAAGCGGCGCACGGTGAGCGCGCTGGTGGACGGCCCCTCGGGGACGTTGGGCAGGGCGACGACGCCGGCCGCGCAGTCGCGCAGCAGGCGGTCGAAGTTCACGTGGAGACGCGGGAAGGTGTCCTCCTCCGCCTCCTTGGCGCCCCACGTCGCGGCGAGCGTCTCGGCCAGCGCCGCCTCCTCGTCGAGGAGCTGGGTGCCGCGGTCCCTGATCCGGCGCGGCTCGGCGAGGACCACCTGGCCGCCCGCACCGAGCAGGTCGGGCAGCACCCGCTCGGTGCGATCGAGGAACGGGAGCCATGACTCCATGCCGTCGAACTGCTCGCCGCGCGCCAGGCGCTCCCACACCGATGCCCCCCAGGGTCGCCGCGTCGTGAGCGACTCCGCGGCGGCGCGGATCGCGGGGGTGACGACGAGCTCGCGGCACCCGAAGAGGGCGACGGCGCCGATGTCGTGCAGCGAACGCTGGTCGCTGACGGCGAACGCGGTGAGCCGGTCGACCTCGTCGCCCCACAGGTCGATGCGCACCGGAGCGTCCGCCGTGGAGGGGAAGACGTCGACGATCCCGCCGCGCACCGCGAACTCCCCGCGGTGCTCGACCTGGTGCTCGCGGCGGTACCCCCGGGCCACCAGATCGGCCAGGAGCGCGCCGTCGTCGACGTGCTGGCCCCGCCGTATGACGGTCGGCGCCGTCCCGTCGGGGGGGCCGAGTCGCTGGAGCAGCGCCCGGACGGGCGCGACGATCACCCGCGGCGGTGCCGGCAGCGTCCCGTCGGGAGGATCGGTCAGCGCGTGCAGGACGGCCAGGCGGCGGCCCATGGTCTCGGTCTCGGGGCTGACGCGCTCGAAGGGCAGGGTCTCCCACGCCGGCAGGACGGCGACCGGTCCGGGGAGGGCGCCGACCACTTCGCCGTCCACCGGGTCGCCCTCCGGAGCGAGCAGGCACGCCAGGTCGTCCCCCAGGCGCTCGGCATCGAGTCCCGTCGCCGTGAGCACCAGCAGCGGGGACCGCTCGGTGAACGTCGCCAGCGCGGCGACCACCACGGCCTGCGCCGCCTCCGGGACGGCCACGGTGGCATCGGCCGCCCCGAGGATCGCGCCGATCACCGGGTCGGTGCGCAACAGGTGCGGGACGGAGGCCAGGCTGCCGCCCGACGGGTTCGGCGGCGGGCTCGGTGGGGACGCGGGCGCGGCCATCGGTCAGGTGGGCAGCGAGTGGCACCACGCCATGGCGGCGTCGATGCCGTCGGCTGCGATGCGCTCGACCGCGTCGGCGGCGATCTCCACCGAGGTGGCGATCAGCTCCCTGACGGCCCGGGGCGGGCGCTTCAGGACGTGGGCCGCGCCCGCCGCGGCGCTGGGGGGCTTGCCGACACCGATGCGGACACGCAGGAAGTCGTTCGTGTGGAGGTGGTCGGAAATGGAGCGCAGGCCGTTGTGACCGGCGAGGCCCCCGCCCGCCTTGAGGCGGACCGTCCCGGGCGGGAGGTCGAGCTCGTCGTGGACGATGACGACGGCGGCCGGGTCCGTGACGCCGAAGCGCTTCGCCAACGCGCGCACGGCGAGACCGGACTCGTTCATGAAGGTGGTCGGCACGGCCAGGGCCACCCGCTTCCCCTCGACCGTCGCGACGCCGACCCGGGCCGGCACGCCCTTCTCCGCACGCAGGGTGGCGCCGTGGCGGTCGGCCAGCAGCGTGACGGCATCGGACCCGGCGTTGTGCAGGCTCCCGGCGAACTCCGTGCCGGGATTCCCGAGCCCGACGACCAGCAGGTCCGCCGGGGTCCCCCGGCGCTCCGGCC
>CAYWDQ010000227.1:0-3312 GCA_964457065.1 uncultured Acidimicrobiaceae bacterium
CCGAGCTCGCCGGCGTGCACCCGCAGACCCTGCGCATCTACGAGCGCAAGGGCCTGCTCGACCCGTCGCGGACCAGCGGCGGGAGCCGGCGCTTCTCCGAGCGCGACCTGGAGCGGCTGCGCCACATTCAGGAGCTGACGTCGACGGGGCTCAACCTCGAAGGGGTACGCCGGGTGCTCCAGCTCGAATCCGAGCTGGCCCGGCTGCGCGCCGAGCTGGTCGAGGTGCGGGCCCAGGCCCTCGAGGCCGTGGCCGACACGCACCGCCAGTACCGGCGCGACCTGGTGCCGGTGCGCCAGGCGCCGGTGCCCTACCGGCGGCGGGCGGCGGCGGGGCAGTGACCGCGGGCGACCACACGAGAACGAGAGACGAGACGACGACGCACGACGAGACGAGAGGGACGGGCGCATGCCGATAGACCCTGAACGCTGGACCAACAACACCAAGGCCGCCTTCAGCGCGGCCACGGGACACGCGGCGTCCTCCAACCACCCGGAGCTGACGCCGGCCCACCTGCTCGACGCGCTGCTCCAGCAGCAGGAGACGACCACGCGCCCCCTGCTGACCCAGGTCGGGGTGGACCCCGACGTGCTGGCCGGCAGGGTGCACGAGCAGCTGGCGCGCCTGCCGCGCGCCGAGGGCGGCTCGGAGCCCGGCCTGTCGCGCGACGCACGGGCGGTGCTCGAGGCGGCGGACCAGAACCGGCGCGACCTCGGCGACGACTACGTGTCGGTCGAGCATCTCGTCCTCGCCCTGGCCGACCAGATCGGCGTCACCCGGGACGCGCTCCTCACCGCGCTGCGCGCCGTGCGGGGGAACCACCGCGTCACCACGCCGGACCCCGAGCAGACCTACCAGGCCCTGGCCAAGTACGGGCGCGACCTCACCGAGGCGGCCCGGGAGGGCAAGCTCGACCCGGTCATCGGGCGCGACGAGGAGATACGCCGGGTGATTCAGGTGCTGTCGCGGCGCACCAAGAACAACCCGGTGCTGATCGGCGAGCCGGGCGTCGGCAAGACGGCGATCGTCGAGGGGCTGGCCAACCGGATCATCGAGGGCGACGTGCCCGAGGGGCTGAAGGGCAAGCGCGTCATCGCGCTGGACCTCGGCTCCATGGTGGCCGGCGCCAAGTACCGCGGCGAGTTCGAGGAGCGGCTCAAGGCCGTGCTCAAGGAGATCACCGACGCCGAGGGCGAGATCATCACCTTCATCGACGAGCTCCACACCATCGTCGGTGCCGGCGCGGCCGAGGGGGCCATGGATGCCGGGCAGATGATCAAGCCCATGCTGGCCCGGGGCGAGCTCCGCTGCATCGGCGCCACCACCCTCGACGAGTACCGGACCTCCATTGAGAAGGACGCCGCGCTCGAGCGGCGCTTCCAGCCCGTCTTCGTGGGCGAGCCCTCGGTGGAGGACACGATCGCCATCCTGCGCGGGCTGTCCGAGCGCTACATGGCGCACCACAAGGTCCGGATTCAGGACGCGGCGCTCGTGGCGGCGGCGGTGCTGTCGGACCGCTACGTCACGGGGCGCTTCCTGCCCGACAAGGCGATCGACCTCATCGACGAGGCGGCGTCGAAGCTGCGCATCGAGATCGACTCCATGCCGACGGAGCTCGACCAGATCTCCCGACGCATCCGCCAGCTCGAGATCGAGAAGCTGGCGTTGGAGAAGGAGACCGACGAGGCGTCGAAGGAGCGCCTCGGGCGCCTGGAGCTCGAGCTGGCCGAGCTGGGCGAGCAGCGCGATTCCATGGCGGCGCACTGGCAGCAGGAGAAGAGCTACCTCAACGCCGTCAGCCAGCTGCAGGAGGAGAAGACGCTCAAGGAGGAAGAGGCGGCCCGGCTGGAGCGCGACGCCGACCTGGCCGGTGCGGCGGCCATCCGCTACGGCGAGCTGCCGGAGCTGGAACGCCGCATCGCCGACGCCAACGACGACCTGGCCAAGCTGCAGGCCGGCTCGCGCTTCTTGAAGGAGGAGGTCGACGCCGAGGACATCGCCGAGGTGGTCAGCCGTTGGACCGGCGTCCCCGTCACTCGGCTCCTCGAGGGCGAGGTGCAGAAGCTGGTGCGGCTGGAGTCCACCCTCCACGAGCGCGTGGTGGGGCAGGACGAGGCGGTCTCCGCCGTGGCCAACGCCATCCGGCGCAGCCGTGCCGGGCTGAGCGACCCCAACCGGCCCATCGGGTCGTTCCTCTTCCTCGGGCCGACGGGCGTCGGCAAGACCGAGCTGGCCCGGGCGCTGGCCGAGTACCTCTTCGACGACGAGCGGGCGATGATCCGCATCGACATGTCCGAGTACATGGAGAAGCACGCCGTGTCGCGGCTCGTCGGGGCGCCCCCGGGCTATGTCGGCTACGACGAGGGCGGGCAGCTCACCGAGGCGGTGCGCCGGCGGCCCTACTCCGTCGTGCTGCTCGACGAGCTCGAGAAGGCACACCCCGACGTCTTCAACATTCTGCTGCAGGTGCTCGAGGACGGGCGCCTGACCGACGGGCAGGGGCGCACGGTGGACTTCACGAACACCGTGCTGATCATGACGTCCAACCTCAAGGGCGAGCCCGCGGACTACTTCAAGCCCGAGTTCATCAACCGGATCGACGAGATCGTCCGCTTCCGCCCGCTGTCCGAGGCGGACCTGGCGATCATCGTGGAGATCCAGCTGGAGCGGCTGCGCTCCCGGCTGGCCGAGCGGCGGCTGTCGCTCGTGGTGACGCCCGAGGCCGAGCAGTGGCTGGCCCACGCCGGGTACGACCCCGACTACGGGGCGCGCCCCCTGCGCCGGGTGCTCCAACGCGAGATAGAGGACCCGCTGGCGCTGGCGCTCCTGGAGGGCAAGTACCTCGAGGGCGTGACCGTCACCGTCGCCGTGGACGACGACAAGATCGTCTTGCGCTAGGCATCGCCTCGGGGTGCCCAACCCCGAGCCGGCAGTGGTCGTAGCCTGTGCACCGTGGGGGAATGTCGGTGAGGAGGGGACGGTCCGGCACGCTCGGGAAATTCGAGGGTGCGTGTGTCCTCGCGCTCGCGCTGCTGGGCCTCGTCGCCGCCGGGTGCGGGACGTCGGGCAGCACCGCCTCGTCGACCTACGTCGCGGCCGGCCAGATCCCCCAAGCCGACCGCCCCGGGGGCGGCAGCCACGATGCGCACGTGAACGCCGCCAGCGTGACGGTCCCGCTGGCCAAGCAGAACCCGACCACCGCATTGTTCTCGGCGGTGGCGACGTTCCAGTCGTGCCTGACGACCCGCGGGGTGACGTTCCAGGGGGCGCCGAACCCCAAGGACCCGAGCTCGCCCACGAACGACCCCTCCT
>CAYWDQ010000228.1:0-3242 GCA_964457065.1 uncultured Acidimicrobiaceae bacterium
GCGGGTCATGTAGCCGTTCTTCTGGTTCTCAATGCCGTTGCGGCCGCATCCGGCATCGGCTACGCCCGCACCACATCGCTCAACGACGACCCCGCATTCGTCTCCGTGCTGGCCGACGTGATCGTCGCGGCCGACGAGGCTCCCTGACGTGGCTCCCGAGCGGGTGGTCGTGGTCGGCGGGGGCATCAGCGGGCTGACTGCGGCCTGGGAGCTGACCGGCGGCGGCGAGCGCGGGGGCGACGCGCCCGCGGTCGTGGTGCTCGAGGCGTCGTCCCGCGCCGGCGGAGCCCTGCGCAGCGACGAGTTCGGTGGGCGCTTCGTCGACATGGGTCCCGACGGCTTCCTCGGCCGGCGGCCCGAGGCGGTCGACCTGTGCCACGAGCTCGGGCTCACCGCCACGCTGGTCCCGATCGCGGGGCGCGGCGCGTCGGTGTGGGCCCGCGGACGCCTGCGCCCGTTGCCCGAGGGCCTCGCGCTCGGCATACCGACCCGGTTCCGGCCCGCTGCGCGCTCCGGCGTCCTCGGGTTCCGGGGCCAGCTCGGCCTCGCCCGCGACGCCGTCCTGCCCCGTCCCGACGTCCGGGGCCCCATCGGCGACCGCGCCATCGGACCGCTGGTGGCGCGCAAGCTCGGGCAACGCGTCGTCGACAGGTTGGTCGACCCCCTGATCGGCGGCATCCACGCCGGCTCGGTGGACGACATGTCGGCGGCGGCGGTCTTCCCGCCGCTCCTGGCCGCGGCGCAGCGGCGCGGCGGCCTCATGCGTGCCCTCCGGACCGAGGTCCCTGCACCGGACCCCGACGGCCCACCGTTGTTCTGGTCCCTCGACGGTGGCATGGCCTCGCTGGTGCGGACGCTCGTGGCGAGGCTCGGGGACCGCGGCGTCGAGATCCGGCTCTCGGCGCCCGCCGAGCGGCTCGAGCGGACGGGCGCCGGCTGGACGGTGTGGTCCGGCGGCGCGGCGTCCCCGGCGGACGCGGTGGTGCTGGCCGCCCCGGCGCCGGACACGGCCGCCCTGCTGCAACCCCACGACGACGAGGCGGCCGGCTTGCTGCAGACGGTCGAGTACGCCTCCGTGGTCCTCGTGACGTTCCGCGTCGGCACCGACGACGTCCCCTCGCCCCTGTACGGCACCGGGTTCCTCGTGCCGCGCCGGAGCCCGCACAAGGGACGCGACCCGTGGGCCGTGACGGCCTGCACCTTCCTGGACCGCAAGTGGCCGCATCTGGCCCGCGACGGCGAGGTGCTGCTGCGCGCTTCCCTCGGTCGCATGGACGACGCCCGCCCGGGGGGATGGAGCGACGGCGAGGCCGTCGACCGGGCCTGGGAGGAGCTGGGCGCGCTGATGGGCGTGACCGGTCGGCCCACCGACGCCGTCGTCGTGCGGTGCCCCGACGCGCTCCCGCAGTACCGCGTGCATCATCTGCTCCGCACGGCCGGGGTGGAGGCGGCCGTCACCCGTCTCGGCGGGCTGGCGGTGGCCGGTGCCGCCTATCACGGGGTCGGGATCCCGGCCTGCATCGCGAGTGGCCGGGCGGCGGCGCGCACACTGTCGTGACCCTCCCGCCGCGCCGGGGCGGCGTCGCCGTCCCCTCCGTCGCGGCCGGCGTCCTCCTCGCGCTGTCCCTCCCACCCTTCGGGTGGTGGCCCCTCGGTCCCCTCGGAGCCGGACTGCTCTACTGGCGCCTCGCGGGCCTGGGGGTGCGCACCCGGGTGTGGTCCGGGTGGCTGGCCGGCCTGGGCTGCTACCTCATCGGGTTGGCCTGGGCCCGCGCCTTCAACTGGTACGGCGCGGTCGTGCTCATCGCGGTGGAGGCGCTCTTCTTCGCCGCGGCCGCCGCCGCGACGCCACCGCGGCGGGGCCGCGCCCCGGCCTTCGTCGGTGCGTGCACGTTGGCCGAGGCGTTGCGCATGACCTGGCCGTTCGGTGGGCTGCCCCTCGGCGGTGTGTTCCTCGGGCAGGCGCACGGTCCCCTGGTCCAGCTGGCGCGCCTCGGCGGCCCGCTGCTCATCACGGCCGGGGTCTGGGCCGGTGGAGTGGCCATCGCCACGCTCGCTTCGTGGACCTGGGCGCGGCGCGACGGCGGCCGCGGGCCCTCTCTCGTCGGCGTCGCCGTGATCGCGTGCGGCATCGTCGCGCTGGCCGTCGCCGGCACCCTGGCCCCCGACGGCGGAACCCCGCTCCGCACGGTGCGGGTGGCCCTCGTCCAGGGCGGTGGGCAGCGGGGCCTGAGCAAGGAGCAGGTCTCGCCCACGACGGTCTACGAGGCCCAGGTCGCAGCCACCGACGCAGTCACCTCGGCCCGCCCCCGCCCCGAGCTCGTGCTGTGGCCGGAGGACGTCGTGGCGCTCGACCGGCCGTTGGCCGGCTCACCCGAGGCTGCCCTGCTCAGCCGGCTGGCCGTCGAGCTCGACACGACGCTCGTCGTCGGTGTGACGGAGCCGGCGTCGGCGACCACCTTCCGCAACGAGATCGTCGCCTGGGGGCCCGACGGGCGCATCGTCGGCGTGTTCGAGAAGGTGCACCGCGTCCCCTTCGGTGAGTACGTCCCCGACCGATCCTTCTTCTCGCACCTGGCCGACCTCTCGGGCGTGCCGACCGACGCCGTCCCCGGGCACGGCACCGGGCTGATGCGCACGCCGGCCGGGCCCCTCGGCCTCCTCGTGTCCTTCGAGATCTTCTACGCCGGGCGCAGCCACGCATCGGTGCGCGCCGGCGCGGAGCTGCTCGCCGTTCCCACCAACACGTCCTCGTACAGCTCGTCGCAGGTGCCGGCGCAGGAGATCTCGGCGGCGGTCGTCCAGGCCGTCGAGACGGGTCGCGACCTCGTCCAGGCGGCGCCGACTGGCTTCAGCGCAGTCGTGACCGACCGCGGGGTCGTGGTCACCCGCAGCAGCCTGGGCAGGCGCCAGGTGCTGGTCGCCACCGCCGCGCTCCGGCGCGGCATGACGCCCTACGACCACTGGGGCGACCTCCCGGTCCTGATCCTCTCGGCCACCGCCCTCGCGGCCGGTTGGGCCCGCCAACTGCGTCAGCCGTAGTACCCGGAGTGGATGTAGACGCAGGGGACGCCGGCGGCCACGTACATCGCGTGGTTGGACGGGTCGTCCTCGAACGCGAGGCGCAGGTCGAACCCCTGGGCCCGCAGATCCCACACGACCGCTTCCTTGAACTCCGTGACCTGCGCGTAGTCCCCCCGGGACCGCATGACGAGGAGGTCCCAGCGCAGTCCGTACCGCTT
>CAYWDQ010000229.1:0-3231 GCA_964457065.1 uncultured Acidimicrobiaceae bacterium
CCCCTGTCCGGGCCAGCACGACCAGCCGATCGGCGGCCGAGGCGAAGGCGACGTGGCGCTTCACCCCGTTGAGGCGGAACCCAGTGCCCTCGACTTCGGCCCGCACCTCGACGCCCCACGGCGAGAAGCCGTTCTCGGGCTCGAGCCAGGCCGGCGTGAGTATGGCCTCCCCTGCGGCCACCGGGCGCAGCCACTCGTCCTTCTGGGCCTCGCTACCCGCGGCGGACAGGACGCCCCCGCCCATGACGGCGCTGACGAAGTGCGGCGTCGGCGCCAAGGCCCGGCCCAGCTCCTCGTAGAGCGCCACGCCCTCGATCAGCGACATGGACGAGCCGCCGTACTCCTCCGGGAGCATGAGCCCGATGAGGTCGAGCTCGCCCAGCTGCGCCCAGAGCGCGGCCGGGTAGCCGACGGGGTCGTCCTCCATCTGGCGGACGACCTCGAGCGGGCAATGGCGCCCGAGCACGTCGCGCACGGTCTGGCGCAGCAGCTCCTGTTCCTGGTCGAAATCTAGGTCCAGCACTCAGAACCACCTTCGTGATCGCATGTGGATACGGGAAGACATCACGGAGACACCGGCGAGGGACGCCACTGGTCGCCCCGACGCACCCAGGGGTTGTCCTCGGCGCTCGTCGGCAGCGCGATGCGGGCGGCGCACGTGGTCTTGGCGTCGCCGTCGACCGACAGGGTCACCGCCACGGTGGCGAACCCGCAGCCCACCTCGTCGACCTCGGTCGACTCCACCTGACCGCGCAGCGACATGGTGTCGCCCGGGAAGACCGAGCCCTTCATGCGGAACGTGACCCGGGCCAGGCGGCCGTGCGGACCGGTCCAGTCGGTGAGATAGCGCTCGAACCAGGCCGCCTGGTTCGGCGTGTTCAAGAAGATGTCCTGTGTGCCGTTGCGGTGGACGGCAAAATCCTTGTCGTGGTGCATGGGCCGCCAGTCGCGGGTGGCCAGCGCTCCCAGGACGACCGTGGTGGCGGTGACCTCGTAGTCGAGGGGCGGCAGCGAGTCCCCGGTGGCGACGTCGCCCAGGAGCAGGCGGGGGGTCACGGCGACGCTCACGACCCCTCCCCCCCGGCACGCCGGTAGCCGAAACCCGTGTAGGACTCCATCGCCACGAGCTCACCGTCCTGGTTCGCATAGACGACGTCGATCACCCAGAACCGCCCCGTGCCGAGCTTCGTGGTCTTCTCGTCGCTGACCGAGCGCAGCACCTGGTGGGTCCGCAGGATGTCGCCCATGCGCACGGGCGTGTGGAACTCAATGGTGTTGTCGGTCATCACGGCCTCCGGGAGGCCGAGGCGCTCCTTCAGGTCGAAGTGCACCTGCAGCGGCAGCGCCTCCTCGCTTCGGCCCGGTGCCCAGTGGTGCGGCCGGAACCAGACCGACACCATTGAGGGGGGCGCAACCGGACCGCCGGTCAGGTCCTCGGCGACCTCGTCGTCCCAGAAGAGCGGGTTGCCGTTCTCCACCGAGGAACAGGACGTCCAGACGTAGCCGCGCTCGACGGGGAACTCCCCCACCTCGTGGTACTGCTCCTTGCCGATGAGGTCGAGCGCGCCGGCAAGTGCCGCATCGTCGGCCGTCATGCCACCACCCGCCGGCCCACCCAGCGGGCCACGGCCTCACCGTCGACTCCGGCCTCCTTCAACAGGTGCTCGGTGTCGGTCCGGCGCATGTCGGGCAGGGACACGGGGGCGTCCGGGCGCGGCATGCCGGCCAACAACGGAGCCAGCTGGGAGAAGGCGCCCTCCGCCGGGTGGGTCGCGCCGGTGACCACACCGCGGGCGGCGAACTGCGGATGGGCTGCAACCTCGGCGATCTCGAGGACCGGGGCGACGCACGTGTCGGCCCCGGCGAGAGCCTCCACCCACTCGTCGCGGGTGCGGGTCGAAAACGCGGCGGTGAACGCGGCGCGGATGGCGGGCTGGGCGTCGTCGTCCAATTGCAAACCCGCCAGCTCGGGACAGCCGAGCGCAACGCACAGGTTGGCGAAGAACTTCGCCTCGATCGTCCCCACGGCCACCCACTTCCCGTCGGCCGTACCGTACGTGGCGTAGCAGGCGTAGCGGCCCGAGAGGATGTCGTGGCCGGGACCGATGTCACCGCCCAGTGCCAGCTGCTCGTCGATCAGGAGCGACATGAGCCACAGGACGCCCTCGGCCACCGACACGTCGAGGTAGGCCCCCCGGCCCGTCGACGCCCGCTCGACCAGGGCTGCCGTGATGGCCAGCGCGGCCTGCATGCCCCCCGCTGCGGCGTCAGCCACCGTGGCACCGGGCAACGGTGGCGCACCGTCCGCGCCGGGCCCGCTCATGGCCAGGTAGCCCCCCACGGCGAGATAGTCGATGTCGTGGCCGGCCCACTGCGCCGCCGGGCCGCACTGGCCGTAGCCGCTGGTCGAGCAGTACACCGCGCCGGGATTGCGCGCCGACACCGCCTCGTAGCCGAGGCCCAGCCGGTCCATGACGCCGGGCCGGAAACTCTCGACCACGACGTCGGCCGCGCCGGCCAGCGCCAGGAAGGCCTCCTTGCCGTCGGGATCCTTGAGGTCGACCAGCACGCGCCGCATGCCGCGGTGCCCGCTGTAGGCGAAGAACAGCGGCTCAATGGGCGACGCATCAGCCGATGGCACGGGACCGACCTTCACCACGAGCGCGCCGTAGTCGGCCAGCAGTCGCGTGCAGCGCGCCGCGGGCCCGACCGTCGAGAGGTCGAGGACGGTGACCCCGCGCAGGGGACCGGAGGAACCGACGGCGACCACCTCAGAAGTTCTTCGGCAGTCCGAGCTTGCGGCGGGCGATGATGTTCTTCTGGATCTCCGACGCCCCGCCGCCAATGGTGTCGATCACCGTGTAGCGGTAGGTGGACTCGGCCCGTCCGGCCATCGGCGCCTCCTCGGTCTTGACCCGCAGCTGGCTCCCCGGCCCGGCGATGTCCATGGAGGTGTTGGCGAGGCGCTTCGAGAGCTCTGTGGCGAAGAGCTTGTACTCGGAGGCCTCGGCCGTCGGCGCCGCGCCGCCCTTGGAGGACTCGAAGACGAACTTCAGCCCCATGACCCGGGCGACCTCGAGCTGGGTGGCCAGCTGGGCCAGACGTTGGCGGATGACCGGGTCGTCCTTCAAGGGCACGCCGTCGCGCACGGTCGTCCGCACGTACTCGAGCAGCAGCTCGAAGCGCTGCTGAATGGGCGAGAGGGTGAACATGGTGAAGCGCTCGAGGTCG
>CAYWDQ010000230.1:0-3154 GCA_964457065.1 uncultured Acidimicrobiaceae bacterium
CGTGATCAACCCGTACTTCACGAGCGGCAAGTGGACCGCCGTGGCCCACACCGCCGGGACATGGGACCCGCCGACGGCCGAGACCGAGTTCCAGGCCGTGTACACGGCGCACCCCAACGTCAACGCGGCGTTGATCCCCAACGACGAGACGGGCGCACCGATCATCACCTACCTCGAGTCCCTCCACGTGAAGCCGAAGACCTTCCCGACCACCGGGCAGGACGCGACGCTCACGGGCCTGCAGAACGTGCTGGCCGGCTACCAGTGCGGCACGGTCTACAAGCCGATCTACCTGGAGGCGCAGGCCGCCGTGGCCCTGGCCCTGTACCTGCGGGCCGGGAAGACGCCGCCCAAGGGGCTCGTCAACGGGACGACAAAGGACACGACGGCGAGCGTCAGCGTCCCCTCCGTCCTCGAGACGCCCAAGTGGGTCACCTCGGCGAACATGAACGCCACGGTCATCAAGGACAACTTCGTGCCGGCCTCGCAGCTCTGCACCGGCTCGTACGCCAGCGACTGCAAGGCGGCAGGCATCACCTCGTAACGGTCATTGGCTCGGCAGGCCCGGCTGGGTATTGTCGGCCCAACGAAACACTTCCAGACCGACCCCCCGTCCCCACCAGGGATGGGGGGTCGGTCACTGGGAGCCCTTCCGGACCGAATAGACGCTGTCGCCACAGGGGGGTGCCAACATGACCGAGGGTGCGCCGCTGCTGGAACTGCGGGGCGTCAGCAAGGTCTTCGGGGCGGTCCGGGCCCTCGACGGGGTCGACTTCACGGTCCCGCCCGGCAAGGTCACCGCCCTGGCCGGCGACAACGGCGCCGGCAAGTCCGTGCTGATCAAGACGGTGTCGGGCCTGTGGGAGCCCGCCGAGGGGGAGATCCTGTGGGAAGGATCGCCGGTCCATTTCCACCGCCCCACCGACGCCGAGGCGCGCGGGATCACCACGATCTACCAGGACCTGGCGCTGTGCGACAACCTCGACATCGTGCAGAACATGTTCCTCGGGCACGAGACCATGCGCCACGGACTGCTCGACGAGTCCTCCATGGAGCTGGCCGCCCGTCAGACCCTGGACGACCTGCACGTGACGACGGTCCGCTCCATCCGCCAGCCCGTCGCATCGCTGTCGGGTGGCCAGCGCCAGTCGGTCGCCGTGGCGAAAGCGGTCATGCAGTCCGCCAAGCTCGTGATCATGGACGAGCCCACCGCCGCCCTCGGCGTGGCGCAGACACAGATGGTGCTCGAGCTGATCAAACGCCTGTCGAGCCAGGGCGCCGCGGTGATCCTCATTTCGCACAACCTCAACGACGTCTTCGAGGTGGCCGACCAGATCTCCATCCTCTACCTGGGCCGCATGGTGGCATCGGGCCCGGCGGAGGAGTTCGACCGCCAGGTGGTCGTCGACTACATGACCTCGGGCGAGTCGACCCGGGCCGCGGCGGGGTGACGAGGCGATGACCGACACCATCGACGACCCAGTGTCCTCAGGGGAGAGCCCGAGTGGGCAGACGGTGGACGCGTCCGGCACCCCCGGAAGCGCCATCGAGCCCGACGAGCTCGTCGTCCTGGCGCCCGACGTCCTGGCGAACTCCCTCAGCGACTACCTGCGAGCGTGGTTGAAGCGCATCCGCGGCGGCGAGAGCGGGGCGCTCCCCATCATCATCGGGCTCATCGTCATCTGCATCTTCTTCGAGGTGCAGTCGAGCGCCTTCCTGACGGCGACCAACATCGTCAACCTGTTCGTGCAGGCGACCTTCATCATCCTGCTCGGCATGGCCGAGCTCTACGCCCTGATCCTGAGCGAGATCGACCTGTCGGTGGGCTTCGTCGGCGCGGTCGGCGCCGCCATCGCGATGGCGCTGATGGGATCGCCGCAGAACTGGCCCTGGTGGGCCGCCCTCATCGTGGGCATGGCCGCGTGCGCCGTCATCGGCGCCTTCCAGGGAACGATCATCACAAGGCTTCGGATCCCCTCGTTCGTGGTCACCCTGGCCGGCCTCCTGGGCTGGCAGGGCGTCCTGATCTACGTCTTCGACGTCGACAAGGGCGCCGTCGGCGGGGTGATCACGGTCTCCAACAACGTGATCGACGACCTCGTGAGCGGCACGATGACGCCCGCGGCGGGTTGGATCCTGCTCGTCGTGGTCGTGGGACTCTACGCGCTGACCTCGGTCCTGCGCACCGCACGGCGCCGGGCACAAGGGCTGAGCGTGCCCCCGCTGGGCATCACGCTCCTGACGGTGGGCGCGACCGGCGTCGCCGGGGTCCTCCTCGTGTACGTCTGCAACCTCAACCGGGGCATCGTTACCGCCCCCGTCCGAGGCGTCCCGTGGGTCATCCCCGTCGTCGTGCTGATCCTCGTCGCCCAGTCTTTCCTGCTCGCCCGGACGCGCCTCGGTCGCTACATCTACGCCATCGGCGCCAGCCCCGAGGCCGCCCGGCGGGCCGGCATCAAGGTGGCGCGGATCCGGACCGTCGCGTTCGCTCTGTGCAGCTTCACGGCCGGCCTGGCAGCGGTGGTGTACGCGTCACGTCTCGGCTCCATCTCGGTCGGCTTCGACGGCGGCACGTACGTGCTCTACGCGGTCGCTGCCGCGGTGATCGGCGGGGCGAGCCTCTTCGGTGGCTACGGGAAGCCCATCCACCCGTTGCTCGGCGGCCTGGTCATCGCCACCCTCACCAACGGCCTGGCCCTGCTCAACATCAGCACCGCGGGCACCGACATCGCCACGGCCGTGGTCCTCATCGTCGCCGTGGCCGTCGACTCGACCCTGCGGCGACGCGGCCGCTCCGGCGCAGGAGGCTGACGCCGCGGCGACGGCCGGGCCCCGCGCCGGCGTGAGGCGAACCCGGCCGGCGCGCCACGGGGTCGTTGCGGCGGCGATCGCGCTGCTCGCGCTCGCCGGGGGTGGAACCGCCCTCGCAGCCACGACTACCACCACGACGACGACGACGACACCCTCGCCCGGCGCCCCGTCGTGGACCGTCTATCACGGCGACCCGGCCGGGAGCGGCGTCGCCGCCCCCGTCTCGTCCGTCGCCCTCTCCTCGCCCGCGTGGACCTCGCCCGCCCTGGACGGCCAGCTCTACGGCGAGCCCCTGGCCTGGGACGGCCACGTGTACGTCGCCACCGAGAACGACACCGTCTAC
>CAYWDQ010000231.1:0-3145 GCA_964457065.1 uncultured Acidimicrobiaceae bacterium
GCCAGCTCCTTGGCCATCACCTTGCCCAGCTCGACGCCCCACTGGTCGAAGGAGTCGATCCCCCAGATGGTGCCCTCGACGAACACCGTGTGCTCGTAGAGGGCCACCAGCTGCCCCAGGACCGACGGCGTGAGCTTCGGGGCCACGATGGTCGAGCTGGGCCGGTTGCCCGGCATCACCTTGTGGGGCACGAGCTCGGGCGGCGTCCCCTCGGCCGCGATCTCCTCCGCCGTCTTGCCGAAGGCCAGTGCCTTGGTCTGCGCCAGGCAATTCGCCATGAGCAGGTCCTGCTGCTCCCCCGTCTCGTGGGTGCCCTCGGCGAACGCGATGAAGTCGCACGGGATCAGCTTCGTCCCCTGGTGGATCAGCTGGTAGAAGGCGTGCTGCCCGTTCGTGCCCGGCTCGCCCCAGAAGATCTCGCCCGTCTGCCCCGCGACCGGTGTCCCGTCGAGGCGGACCGACTTCCCGTTCGATTCCATGGTCAGCTGCTGCAGGTAGGCGGGGAAGCGGGCCAACCGGTGGCTGTAGGGCAGCACGGCGTGGGTCTGCGCGCCGAAGAAGTTGTTGTACCAGACGTTGAGCATGCCCTGAATGACCGGGAGGTTCTCGCGCAGGGGTGCCGTCCGGAAGTGCTCGTCGATGGAGTAGAACCCGAAGAGCATCTCGCCGAAGGCCTGGCGCCCGATGGCAACCATGAGCGAGAAGCCGATGGCGGAGTCGTAGGAGTAGCGCCCGCCGACCCAGTCCCAGAACTCGAGCATGTTGTCGGTGTCGATGCCGAAATCGGCCACGGCCGTGGCATTGGTCGAGACGGCCACGAAGTGCTTCGCCACCGCATCGTCGCCCGCGGCGGCGCCCAGTCCGTCGAGCAGCCACTGCCGCGCCGCCGCCGCGTTGGTCAGCGTCTCGAGCGTGGTGAACGTCTTGGAGCTGACGACGAAGAGCGTCGTGGCCGGGTCCAAGTCGTGCGTGGCCGCGTAGAGATCGACGGGGTCGACGTTCGACACGAACCGGCTCACCAGCCCCGGCTGCGCGTAGTCGGCGAGCGCGATCGTCGACATGGCCGGCCCGAGGTCGGAGCCACCGATGCCGATGTTCACGACCGCGTTGATCCGCTTCCCCGTCGCCCCGGTCCACGACCCGTTGCGGATGCGCTCGGAGAGCTCACCCATCTTCCTCAGCACCGCGTGCACGTCGCCCGTCACGTCCTGCCCGTCGACGGTGAGCTCGGTGCCGGGAGGCATCCGCAGGGCGACGTGGAGGACGGCGCGGTCCTCCGTCGTGTTGATGTGCGCGCCGGCGAACATGTCGTCCCGGTGCTCCTCGACCCCCGCCGCCCGGGCGACGTCCATCAGCAGGCGCAGCGTCTCGTCGGTGACACGCTGTTTGGAGTAGTCGAGGACGAGGTCGGCTGCTTCCACCGTCAGACGGGTAGCCCGCTCGGGATCCTCGGTGAAGATCTCGCGCAGGTGCAGGGTCGAGATCCGGTCGTAGTGGGCCGCCAGGGCCTTCCACTCGGGTGTCGCCGTCACGTCCATGAAGGGCAATCTACGGGTCCCCTCAGCCGGCCGTGCCCCCTCCCAGGAACTCCAGGATCGCCGGCCACGCAGCGGGGTCCTGGAGCATGAACGCGTGGCCCCCGTCGAACAGCGCGAGCCGCGCGTCGGGGATCTCCTGGGCCAGCCGCTCGCTGTTGGCCGGCGGCGCGATGCCGTCGTAGCGGCCGCCGCACACCAGGGTCGGGCATGCGATGCAGCCCAGCCGGGCCGTGGTGTCGTGTTGGGCCCGTGCGGCCAGCTGGTTGGTCAGGCCCTCGGGCGGCTGCTCGGCCGCCGGCATGCGTTGGGCCATGAGGGCGACCATGTCGGGATGGTCCCGGCGCCACGCCTCGTCCCACCGGGTGTCGAGCAGCCCGATCTGGCGGGTCACCCGCTCGTCGGGCGCCAGGACGACCAGCTCGTGGAGCGGGAAGGAGGCGCCGCCCGCGCCCCCGGGGGACGTGCAGGCGAGGACGAGCCGGCGCACCCGCTCGGGGTGCCTGATGGCCAGCTCCTGGGCGACCATGCCGCCGAAGGACAGACCGATGACGAGGCAGTCGTCCCAGCCGACGGCCTCGATGAGCGCGGCCGCGTCGGCGGCGAAGTCGGCCATGGCGTAGGGCCACGGCGGCACGCTCGACCGGCCGAGGCCGCGCTGGTCGTAGGAGAGCACCTCGAACGCCTGCCCGAGGGGGCTCTCGGCCACCCCGGGCCCCTGCCGCAGGTCGCCGCCCGTGCCCGAGATGCTCAGGAGTCGCTCGCCGGTGCCCGTCAGCTCGTAGTAGAGCGACACACCGTTGGCGACGCGGGTGGGCACGCCCGTCAGCGCATCGCCAGTTGCCCGGGCACGAGCGGCGACGGCAGCGAGGTCGTCCCCATGAGCCAGCGGTCGACCGCCGAGGCGCACGAACGGCCTTCGGCGATGGCCCAGACGATGAGGCTCTGGCCCCGCGTCTGGTCCCCGCACACGAAGACGCCGCCGACGTTGGTGGACCAGGTCTCGTCGGCCACGACGGTGCCCCGCGGCCCGACCTCGACGCCCAGCTCGTCCACCGCGTTCCGGCGCTCGGTCCCCACGAAGCCCATCGCCAGCAGCACGAGGTCGCACTCGAGCTCGAATTCGGTGCCCGGCACCGGCTCGAACACCGGGCGGCCGTCCTGGGTGCGCATCTCCACCGTGTGGCCGCGCAGGGCGCGCACGGTGCCCGAGCCGTCGTCGACGAACTCGGTGGTCGTCACGGAGAAGAGGCGCCGTCCCCCTTCCTCGTGGGCCGAAGACGTGCGCAGGATCAGCGGCCACAAGGGCCACGGGTTCTCGGCCAGGCGGTCGCTCGGGGGCTCGGCCATGATCTCCAGCTGGTGGACCGACGCCGCGCCCTGGCGGTGGGCGGTGCCCAGGCAGTCCGCCCCCGTGTCACCGCCCCCGATGATCACGACGTGCTTCCCCTTGGCGCTGGCAGGCGGGGTTCGCAGCTCGCCCTCCTGGACCAGGTTGGAGGGCTTCAGGTACTCGAGGGCCAGGTGGATGCCCGACAGCTCACGACCGGGCACCGGCAGGTCCCGGGGCAGCGTGGCCCCACCGGCCAGCACCATGGCGTCGAACTCCG
>CAYWDQ010000232.1:0-3050 GCA_964457065.1 uncultured Acidimicrobiaceae bacterium
AGCCCAGGAGGAAGTCCTCCTTCGAGGGGAAGTAGCGGAAGAGGGTCCGCGCCGACACGCCGGCGGCCTCGGCGATCTCGTCGACCGTCACGTCCTTGAACCCCCGCTGGGCGAAGAGCCCCCACGCGATCTGCTCGTACCTCGCCTGCAGCAGGTTGCGCCGCCTGCCCCACCCGGACTCGTCGCCGTCGGTCACCGCCGCAATTGTCGCGCGGAACGCGGGAATCCCTCCGACCCGCTCTCAGACCTCCCAGCTGAGCTGGAGCCGATCGATGCTGTACAGGCCCCCACCGTGCTCGGTGACCTCGAGCCCTTCCGTGAGCCGGTAGTCGGGTATCAGGCGGTGCCACTCCTCGAGCGCCACCCGCAGCTCGCGCCGGGCGAGATGTGAGCCGAGGCACCGGTGCGGCCCGGCCCCGAAGGCGATGTGGTTGTTCTGCGACCGATCGATGTGCACCGTCCCTGCGTCTTCGAAGAGCGCGGGATCGCGGGTGGCACCGCTCAACGGGACGAAGACCATGTCGCCCTCCTTGAGCGGGCAGCCGTGAAAGTCCGTGTCGACCATGACCTTGCGGGAGGGCGCCACGAAGGCGAACTCGCGCAGGAACTCCTCGACCGCGGCGGGTATCACCGTCGGGTCCCCGACGATCCGGCGGCGATCGTCGGGGTGGCCGGCCAGGTGCCAGAACGCGTAGCTCAGTTGGATCGACACGGTGTCGAGGCCGGCCATGAACATGAGGAGGCACCACGAGAGCAGGTCCTCCATCGGGATGGGCCGGCCGTCGATCTTCCATCCGAGCGAGCTCGAGAGCAGGTCCTCTGAGGGGTGAGCCCGCTTCACCTCGATGAGCTCGCTGAAGTACCCCATGACGGCCAACATGGCCTCGAGGCCCTGCGAGTGCTCCGGATCGTCCTCGGGGCCCGGGTGCAGGATCTGGTGCTCCCACTCGAGGAACTGCTCCAGACCCTCGAGCGGGAGTCCCATGAGCTCCATGAAGATCGTCGTCGGGTACCGCCAGGCGAAGTCCTGCAGGAAGTCACAGTGGCCGGAGCCGGCGAATCCCTCGATGAGCGACAGGCAACGTTGCCGCACCTTGCCCTCGAGCCGCTCCATGGCCTTGGGGGCGAAGTGCGGCGCGAGCAGCTGGCGCCACGTGGTGTGCTCGGGGGGATCGAGCATCTCGGGGATCCACCTGTACGGGGGATCCGGGTCCTGCACGGTCACCACCGAGCTCGAGAAGATGTCGGGGTGCTGGAGCGCCTCGCGGATCATCTCGGCCGTGGTCAGGACCCAGAACCCGTTCCCGTAGGTGCTGCGGATGAAGGGGTGCACCGTGCGCAACGCATCGATCTCCTCCGCGTGGGAGAGGACGGGACCCGCGGTGGCGTTGTCGTATTCGCGGACCGGGTACGGGCACTCCCCCGCGTCGCCGGCCGTGCGCATGTCGGTCATGGAAGCGCCTCCCCTTCCCCATTCAGTACACTCTGTTCGCACAGTATCGACCTGTCCCCGACGGACGTCCAGACGTCATTGCCTAGGGTGAACGCGTGAGCGAGCCCGACACGACCGCGCTGCTGTTCATCGAGTGCCAGCGGGGAGTCGTCGGCGACCTGTCCGTGCTCCCCGCCCTGGCCGAGTCGGCGCAGCCGGTCCTGGCCGCCATGGGCCGGCTCGCCGGGGGCGCCCGCGAGGCGGGCGTCCAGGTGGCCCACTTGACCTATCTGCCGCTCGCGGGCGGCCGATCGGCCAGCCGCCGCGCCCCGCTCATGCGGGCCACGGCGTCGAACTCGGTGTGGGACGTCTCGCACCCAGCCATGGAGATCGTCCCCGAAATCGGGGTCGGGCCCGACGACCTGGTCCTGCCACGGCACCAGGGCTTCTCCCCCGTGCACCGCACCGAGATCCTGACCGTGCTGCGCAACATCGGGATCGCAGACGTGGTCGTGGCCGGTGTGTCGACGAATCTGGCCATCCCGCTCGCCGCCGCCGGCGCCGCCGACGAGGACTTCGCCGTCACCATCCCGACGGACGGCTGCATCGGCACCCCTCCGGAGCACCACGCCTCGATGCTGCGGCACAGCCTCGTCTTCGTCGCCCGCCTGGCGACGGTGGACGAGCTCCTCGCCGAATGGGCGGTCTGAGGCGTCGCCTGGTTCAGGCCGGGGGCAGGGGCCAGGCGATGGCCTTGGTCTCGAGGTACTGCTCCAGGCCCTCGAGACCGCACTGGCGGCCGATCCCGCTCGCCTTGTAGCCGCCGTAGGGCGAGTCGGCCCCGTACCAGAGGCCGCCGTTGACGCTCATGGACCCGGTCCGGATGCGGCGGGCGATCGCCGTGGCACGCTCGTCGGAGCCGGAGAAGACGCCGCCCGAGAGCCCGTAACTGTTGTCGTTGGCGATCCGGATCGCATCCTCGTCGTCGTCGTAGGGGATCACCGCGAGCACCGGACCGAAGATCTCCTCCTGGGCGATGGTCATGGAATTGTCGACGTCGACGAAGAGCGTGGGCTCCACGAACCACCCCTTGGGGAGGTGGGCGGGACGGCCACCGCCGGTCACCAGCGTCGCCCCCTCTTCCTTCCCGCGCTCGATGTACCCGAGCACGCGGTCGCGCTGGCGCGCGCTGACCACGGGTCCCATGAACACCGCATCGCTGCTCGGGTCCCCATACGGGATCCCCGCCATGGCAGCGCTGATGAGCTCGACGCCCTCGTCGTAGCGCGAACGGGGCAGGAGCATCCGGGTCTGCATGGCGCAGCCCTGGCCCGCGTGGATGCAGACCATTGCGCCGCCCGGCACGACGGAGGCGAAGTCCGCGTCGTCGCACACGATCATGGCCGACTTGCCCCCCAGCTCCAGGAAGACCTTCTTGAGCGTGGGAGCACCCTTCTCCATGATCCTCTTGCCGGTGGCGGTGGAGCCCGTGAACGAGATCATGTCCACCAGGGGGGAGACCGTCAGCTCCTCCCCGACCAGGTGGTCGGAGGAGGTGACGACGTTGAGGACGCCGGGCGGGATGTCGGTCTTCTCGGCCACCAGGCGCCCGAGGCGG
>CAYWDQ010000233.1:0-3022 GCA_964457065.1 uncultured Acidimicrobiaceae bacterium
ACGACCTCGGGGAGGTTGATGGTCGAGGGATGGTCGAGCGTGGACGTCATGTGGTGCAGAGCCTTCCGGGCCCGATTCTTGGCCCAAGGCAGTCTAGTCCCGCGATGTAGCGTGCGGGGATGCGAGCCACGGTCCTCGAAGGGCCCCGCGACGTCCGGGTCGAGAACGTGCCCGACCCGGTCCTGCCCGGGCCCGACGGTGTCATCGTCACCGTCGAGCGGACCGCGATCTGCGGTTCGGATCTGCACCTCTACCATGACGCGCCCACGGGCATCGGCATCC
The DNA here is from genome assembly GCA_964457065.1 of uncultured Acidimicrobiaceae bacterium. Classification (GTDB taxonomy): domain Bacteria; phylum Actinomycetota; class Acidimicrobiia; order Acidimicrobiales; family RAAP-2; genus Bog-473. Next base: position 283 of record CAYWDQ010000233.1, read on the forward strand.
GCCTGGGCCACGAGGTCATCGGGACGGTGGCCGAGACCGGCCCCCACGTGGGCAGCCTGCGGCGCGGCGACCGTGTGCTGGTCTCTGGTGTGATCGGTTGCGGTGTCTGCCGCCCCTGCCTGGCCGGTCAACCCAACGTCTGCCGCGCCGGCAAGTCGGCCGCGTTCGGGACCGTGCCCGACCTCCCCGGCGGCCAAGCCGAGGCACTGGCCGTCCCCTTCGCCGACCTCTTCGCGCTCCCCATCCCCGAGGGGGTCGCAGACGACGAGGCGGTCCTGTTGACCGACATCCTCCCCACCGGCTATCTGGGGGCGCTACGGGCCTCGATCCGCCCCGGCTCGACGGTGGCCGTCGTCGGGATGGGCCCCGTCGGGATCATGGCGCTCCAGTGCGCCCAGCTCTTCGGACCGGCCCGGATCCTGGCCATCGACATGGTGCCCGAACGCCTGGCCCGCGCCGAGGCCCTCGGGGCCGAGCCGATCGACGCCCGCGACGCGCCCGGGTCGGCGCAGGTGCTCGAGGCCACGGGCGGGTGGGGTGCCGACTCGGTGATCGAGGCGGTCGGCGCGGACGCCACCGTGCTCGACGCCCTCTCCTGTGTCGCCACGGGTGGCACGGTCTCCATCGTCGGGGTGAACCTCTCCATGGAGCTCCCCTTCCCCATGGGCCTCGTCTTCCTGAAGAGCCTCACCGTGCGGACCGTGTTCGCGCCGATACCCGGGACGTGGGCGTCGCTCGTCCCGCTGGTCCAGTCCGGCCGTCTGGCGCTCGGGGGCACCTTCACCCACCGGATGGGTCTCAGTGAGGTCGCGCAGGCCTACGAGCTCTTCGACTCCCGGTCCGACGGCGTCTTGAAGGTCTTGCTGGACCCGAACGCCTGAGCGCCCTGCGGCTCGTCGGGTGTGCGGTTGAGGATCAGCGGCCACTGCGTGGCGCCGATCTCGGGCTGCGCCACGAACCACGGAGCGGGCGGCGGCGCGATCAGCCGGGTCAGGGCGTCGACGATGGGCTCGTAGTTCACCCGCCAGCCCTGGAAGTGGCGCCACGACTCGTCCAGGTCACGCTCGAGCGGGAAGTGGACCTCCTCGAGCCTGCGGAACCCCTGCTCGAATTCCGGCCTGGTGAGGCGGATGCCCGTCGTCGGCAGCGGATCGGGGTCGAACGGGATGTGCAGTGCCCCGGCCATGGAGCGCAGGCAACGGATCCCCATCGACAGGCAGAGCCGGGCCTGGCGCGGCGTCAGCTGCGGGCTCGCCGAATGGTAGAGCGCCGCGCTGTCCATCATCGCCACGAGCCCGACCAACCAGCTGCGTGACGACTCCGGTGAACGGAACCAGATGAGCGCGGGGTAGTTCGCGTGGCTCTCCGACACGGCGGAGGCCCAGCGCTCCCACTCGGCGTAGAGCGGAGGGAGCTCGTCCATGGTCTGGAGCCAGTGGTGGCGGGCCAGGATCTCGGGACCCCAGGCCGGAGTGCCGGCGCGGGCGCTGAGCAGCGTGACCTCGGTCTCGCGGGTGGCGAACGCGCTGTAGAGCGCCGGGAGATAGGCGATCTCGAGGGCGACGACGCCGAGGCCGATGACGGCCGCCAGGATCTCGAGGGTCCGCGCGCCGGCCCCACTGGACGCGGCGATGCCCAACGTCGTCACCGAAGAACCGGCGATGCCGACGGCAGCTAGGAAGTTGACACCGACGTCCCACCAGATGATGAGGGAGAAACCGAGCAGGATCAGAATGATCCAGACCCCGAACAGCGCCACCACCCCGCCAGGGCCGACGAACGAGAGCATGCGGTCCCTGACCTCGTAGGTGGGCAGCCGCGGGGCGAGCCGGCGCGCCGAGCCACCGAGGATACGGGCCAGGCCGCGCATCATGCGCGACGACGTCGCCCGCGGCAGCACGAGCGACGTGAAGACGCTCCAGACGGTGAGGATCACGATGGCGATGCCCGCGACGAGTGCGACCAGGCGCGCGAACGTCTCCACCGCGCCATCCTGCCAGATGCGCGGGCGGCCGCCCCGGGTCCGGCGTCAGGCCGAGGCGTACCGTGCGGCCGGCCGGCCGCTGGACACGAGGGCGGCGGGCACGTCGAGCGGGCGCGACCGGAGCAACTCGCCCAGCCCCTTCGCCTGTGTGTCGAGCCGCAGGTTCGAGGCGACGCCCCAGCCGAGGATGCCGTGGACGACGAAGTTGACCGCCCACAGGTTCGGCAGCGGGAACCGGCTCACCGCGTAGGGCTCCACCTCGGGCAGGAGCGCCTTGAACACCTCGGTGCTGAGGTGCTGCCCGATGAAGGCTGCGACGGCTTCTTCGTCGGCCCACACGCCGACGTTGGCGTCGCCCCCCTTGTCGCCCGAGCGCGCCCCGACCAGCACCCACAGCGGCACCCGCACGAGGTCGGTCCCGGCGGGCATGGCATCTGTGCCCTCCTCCGGACCGGCGACCGGCGCGGGATCGACGACGCGCTGGACGCCGGCGGGCGGTGTGGCCGCGACCGCCCGGCCGTCGCACTCGATATGCGGCTCCACCGCCGCGGCGCCCACCGTCGTCGGCCAGTAGCGGGCGACGCCCTGCGCACCCGACGGCGCGGAGGTGAAGAAGGTGCCGGGATAGCTCGAGAGACTGGTCTCGACGACCGCCCCCGAGAAGGCGCGACCTACCGACCGCTCGTCGTCGCCCCGTACCCCCAGCCGCAGGTAGGCCATGCCGCCGCCCGTCAGGTCGCCCGAGAGGTCCTCGGC
>CAYWDQ010000234.1:0-3010 GCA_964457065.1 uncultured Acidimicrobiaceae bacterium
TCAACCTCCCAGGGGTTCGAAGCCGAAGCCGACCGCTTCGGTGCCGTTCTCGTCCGTGCCGATCACTTCGGTGGCCAGGCGCACCTTCATGCCCGTGGTCACGTGCTCGGGGTCGGGGGTCACGTTGATCAGGTTCGCCCGCACGCTGGTGCCGTCGCAGTCGACCACGGCGGCCACGAAGGGCACCGGGATCCCGGGGGCGGCGAAGGACACGATGGTGAAGGTCCGGACTTCGCCCGTCGTGGGCACGTCGACCTTCTTGAAGCCGGTCCCCTCGCAGGCGGCGCAGGCGTTGCGGCGGTCGAAGTAGCGGGCCCCGCACGAGGTGCACTCGTTGGCCACCAGGTGCGGGTCGTCCCCCAGCACCAGATAGTCGACCAGCGGAATCTGTTGCGCCATCATGCCCCCATGTTCGGGTCCGAGAATGTTGTTTTCAATCTAGCGGGACATCGAAATCTACCGCTAATCGGGCCACGCTCCCCACCGGACCATTAGGTTCAGTCCAATGCGCTACACACACCTGGGCCGGACCGGCCTCCGGGTCAGCCGTATCTGCCTGGGCACGATGAACTTCGGGCCCGAGACGGACGAGCCGACCTCCTTTTCCATCATGGACTCGGCCCTGGAGGCCGGGATCAACTTCTTCGACACGGCGAACGTCTACGGGCGCTCCAAGGGGCGGGGAGCGACCGAGGAGATCGTCGGCCGCTGGTTCGCGCAGGGCGGCGAACGGCGCGAGAAGACGGTGATCGCCACCAAGCTCTACGGGGACATGGGGGAGTGGCCGAACGAGGGCCGGCTCTCGGCGCTCAACATCCGCCGCGCGTGCGAGGCGAGCCTCCGCCGGCTCCAGACCGACTACATCGACCTGTACCAGATGCACCACATCGACCGGCACACGGGGTGGGAGGAGATCTGGGAGGCGATGGAGGTCCTGCGGGTGCAGGGCAAGGTCCTGTACGTCGGGTCCTCCAACTTCGCCGGTTGGCACATCGCCAGGGCCCAGGAGGCCGCGGCCCGCCGCAACTTCATGGGCTTGGTCAGCGAGCAGTCCATCTACAACCTGATCGTGCGCAACGTCGAGGTCGAGGTGCTCCCGGCGGCCGAGGCCTACGGGCTCGGCGTCATCCCGTGGTCACCGCTCCAGGGCGGGCTGCTGGGTGGCGTGGTGCGCAAGGAGCGCGACGGGAGCCGTCGCTACGCCGGCCGTGCCGCCGGGACGATCGAGGCGCGGCGGCCGCAGCTCGAGGCGTACGAGGACCTCTGTGCCGAGGTGGGCGAGGACCCGGGCACGGTCGGGCTGGCCTGGCTGCTGACCCGTCCCGCCGTCACGGGCCCGATCGTCGGCCCCCGGACGCCCGAGCATCTCGACTCGGCGCTGCGGGCGGTGGAGGTCACGCTGGACGACAAGGTGCTGGCCCGCCTCGACGAGATCTTCCCGGGCCACAAGGCGGCCCCGGAGGACTACGCCTGGTGACGGCATCGCGGCGCGAGGCGGTGTCGCGGGGGTAACCCCGGATCAGTCGCTGGCCCACCTCACGCTGACGGCGCACCGGTCCCCGTCGAAGGTCTCGCGCAGAGCCGTCTGGAACCGGTGCTCCACCTCCTCTCGCACCTCCGCAGAGGACGGGCCCCGCAGCCGCGCCTGCACCTTCACGAACAGGATGTCGCCCCAGCCGCGCGTCGCCTCGATCGGCCCGATCCCGACGAGCTCCGGCTCTCCGGCAACGGCTGACGCGATCGCCCGTCGTATTTCTGCCAGCTCGCGGACGTTCATCGTGTGGCGAGTGGCAGCGTCACTGCATGCACGTCGCCCTCCGAACGCGAATACACGCAGCGTCTCACTGCGCGTCTCACGATCATGTGCAACGGGCTGAGGGCCCACCAGGGTCAAAGGTCCACACCTGTGCGCGCCACGCGTCGGATTTTCCCTATAGGGACGCTGCGAATGAGGGAATGCGAAGCGCCCGGCCGGCCGGCTGGCCGCCGGGCTAGGGCGTGACGGTCGTGGCCAGCTCGGGTTCGGCCTCGGCTTCGTCCTCGTCGATCGGGTGGGCCGCCAGGTCGTCGGCGTCGACGGCCAGGCGAGGCAGCGCCCGGTCGAGCCACTTCGGGAACCACCAGTTCGCCTTGCCGAAGAGGATCATCAGCGAGGGCACGATCGCCATGCGGATGAACACCGCGTCGACCAGGATGCCGCCGGCGAGCCCGATGCCGAATTCCTTGATCACGCGCTCCCCGCCGAGGATGAAGGAGCCGAACACCAGGATCATGATCAGGGCGGCGGCGGTGATCGTCTTGCCTGTGGCGGCCAGCCCGTTGCGCACCGCGACCCGGTTGTCGCCGCCCGACTTGATGTACTCCTCGTGCATCCGCGACACGAGGAACACCTGGTAGTCCATGGACAGGCCGAACAGGATGGCGAACAGCATCACGGGGAGGAAGGCCTCCACCGGGCTCGTGCCTACGAGGCCGATCAGCGAGCCCCCGTACCCCCACTGGAAGACCGCCACCAGGATTCCGAAGGCGGCGCCGATGGAGAGGAGGTTCATGCAGGCGGCGGTCAGCGGGATGACGAAGCTGCGGAACACCGTCATCAGGAGCAGGAACGACAGCACTACCACCAGCCCGATGAAGAGCGGCAGCTTGGAGCTGAGCACGTTGGAGAAGTCGATGAAGATGGCGGTCGTCCCGCCGACCAGGAATTTGACGCCCGAGTCGCCGACCGCCTGGGGGATGGTGTCGCCCCGTAGGTGGTTGACCAGGTCGGTGGTGCTGGCGTCCTGGGGAGCCGAGCCGGGGTAGACGTTGACCAGCACCACATCGCCGCTCCCCGTCTTGCTCGGGATGTAGACAGGCTCTGCCACCCGGGCCACGTCGGACTGCTGTGCGACGTCGTGCACCAACGTGTCGACGACCGCGTGCTGATCGGGCTGCACGACGGCCACGAGCATCAAGGGCCCGTTGAAGCCGGGCCCGAACCCCTTGGACAGCATGTCGAAGGCCACCC
>CAYWDQ010000235.1:0-2958 GCA_964457065.1 uncultured Acidimicrobiaceae bacterium
GATCTCTCGTACACATGTCCACATGACGCACCTCGACGTGCTCAGCGTGGGAGACACGGCCACTGATGTGTTCATCCGGCTGTCCGACGCGCACATCCGCATCTGGGAGGACGACCACGGGCACTGGATGGACCTGCCCTTCGGTGGCAAGGTCCCCTTCGAGTACGCCCAGACCGTGGAGGCCGGTGGGAACGCGGCCAACGCCGCCGTCGGGCTCTCGCGCCTCGGGGTCTCCACCGCCATCGCGGCCCACGTCGGGAGCGACGACATCGGCCGCACCATGCAGAAGGCACTGGAGCAGGAGGGGGTCGACACCCATCTCGTGCGGTTCGACCCCCGTCAGGCGAGCAACCGCAATTTCGTGCTCTGGTACGGCCAGGACCGCACCATCCTGGTCCGCCACGAGCTCTACGACTACCACTGGCCCCACCTGAGCCCGCGCGAGATCCCCCGGTGGGTGTACCTGAGCTCGGTCGGCAACGACGGTGCCGCCTACTACGAGCAGATCGTCGGCTGGCTCGGCGCCGAGCCCCCGGTGCGCCTCGCCTTCCAGCCGGGCACGTTCCAGATCGCCCAGGGCACCGAGGCCCTACGCGGCCTGTACCAGCGAAGCGATGTGCTGATCTGCAACCGGGAGGAGGCGGTCGAGATCGGGGGCGGCGACCACGGCCGGCTGGACGACCTCCTCGAATCCCTGCATCGGCTGGGGCCCGGGATCGTCGTCGTCACAGACGGCCCCGAGGGGGCCTATGCGTCGGACAGGTCGCGCCATTATCGCGTGCCGGCGTACCCCGATCCCTCTCCACCGAAGGAGCGGACCGGAGCGGGCGACGCGTTCGCCTCGGCGCTCATCGCCGCGCTGGTGAAGGGCCTCCCGCTGGAGGTGGCGCTCGCCTGGGCCCCGGTGAACGCGATGAGCGTGGTCCAGGAGGTCGGATCGCAGACGGGCCTGCTCAGCGAGGCAGAGCTCCTCAAGTACCTGAAGGGCGCGCCAGAGACGTACGCCGTCACGACCTGGTGACCCGGGGCACCCCCGGTGCGTGCGGGACGCCTCCCGGGAGAGACTGGCGCCATGAGGACCTTCGCGTGACGACGCGCCCCGTCCTGGCGGCTGACGTCGGCGGCACGCAGATGCGTGCCGCCCTCGTGGACCATGAAGGGCGCGTCCTGCTGCGTCGATCGGCCGAGACGCCCGGGCATGCCGACGTGCCGGCCGCGCTAATCGACCTCATCGGCGCCGTGGGTGCCGAGCGCGGTCACGGGACGGCGTCGCACGCGGTCGCGGGCCTGCCGGGCGCCGTGGACTACGAGGCCGGGCGATTGCTGTGGGCACCGCATCTTCCCGAGCGATGGCCCGACCTGCTGTCCGGGGACGAGCTGTCGACGCGCCTCGGCATGCCCGCCCACATCGCCAACGACGCCGACCTGGCGGCCGTGGGTGAGGCCGCATTCGGCGCCGGCGCCGGGACCGCCGACGTGGCCTACATCACGATCTCGACCGGCATCGGGGCCGGCGTCGTCCACGGTGGCCGCCTCCTCCGGGGGAGACGGTCGCTGGCCGAGGTCGGCCACACCGTGATCGACTGGCGGGCGTGGCGGGAAGGAGCGCCCAGCACGCTCGAGGAGCTGGGATCGGGCAGCGGCCTGGCACGCCTGGCCCGCGAGGCCGGGCTCGGGCCCCTCGATGCCCGGGAGGTCGAAGCGGCCGCGGCCGGCGGCGAGGTGCAAGCCATCGCCATCTGGCGGGGCGCCATCGCCGCCTGCGCCGTCGGGGTGTCCAACCTCGTGATGTCCTTCTACCCGAGCACCGTGATCATCGGCGGCGGGCTCGGGCGGGGCGCCGAGTTCTTCGACCCGCTCCGCGAGCTCGTGCTGAGCCGGCCCGAGCACCACCCGGCGGACTTGACGATCGTGCCCTCGGCCCTGGGCGACGACGCCGGACTGGCAGGGGCGGCGGCGTGGGTTGCGGCCACCGGGCCGGTCTGAGCGCCCAACTCACCTGGCGGTACGCCTGGGCACAGGCCATGCCCAGCAAAAGGACCTTCGCCTCTGTAAGGTTCAAGAAGCTGAAACGAAACTGCAATACAACCAGCCCCCGTTGGGGAATGGGTGCAGACAGGTGACCCGCTTGACCGGGCGGGCCAAGACCAAAGGAGACAACGTGCGATTCAGCAGGGCAGGCATGTTCGGGGGGCTCTCCCTCGCATTGTCGGCGATGCTGGTCGGCGCGGTATGCGGCGAGGCCTCGGCCTCGGTCCGCGTCACCGTGCCATCTAACATCTCGACCAGTTCGTTCACCAACAGTTTCACGGCCATGAAGGCGTTCAAAGGGTTGGCTGCTGCCGGCAAGGGCAAGGTGGCGGCGATCCTGCCCGACACCGTGAGCTCGACGCGCTACGTCGAGTTCGACCAGCCGGACATCACCAAGGCCCTCTCGACGGCCGGCCTGAGCTCGTCCCAGTACGTGGTGCAGAACGCCCTCGGGAGTGACGCCACCCAGCTGACCGACGCCCAGACCGACATCTCCAACGGCGCCACGGTGCTGCTGGTGGACCCCCTCGACTCGGGCGTGGGTGCCCAGATTGAGAGCTACGCCAAGGCCCGTGGGGTCAAGGTCATCGACTACGACCGCCTCACCCTCGGCGGGAGCCGCGCCTACTACGTCAGCTTCAACAACGTGACGGTCGGCAAGGTCATGGGTCAGGGCCTCGTGAGCTGTGTCGCCGCCTGGCACGTGAGCAAGCCGCAGGTCGTCGTGATGCACGGCGCCGTGACCGACAACAACGCCACGCTGTTCGCACAGGGCTACGACTCGGTGATCAACCCGTACTTCAAGAGCGGCAAGTGGACCGCCGTGGCCCACACCGCCGGGACGTGGGACCCGCCGACGGCCGAGACCGAGTTCCAGGCCGTCTACACGGCACACCCGAACACCAACACGGCGTTGATCCCCAATGA
>CAYWDQ010000236.1:0-2936 GCA_964457065.1 uncultured Acidimicrobiaceae bacterium
CCCACCAATTCGTCGCGGGAGCCGACGGCGAAGCCGTAATGGTCCATGCGGGGGCAGCGCATCGGGTCGTCCTCCGCGATGAGGAAGATGAACTGGTCCCAGTGCACGCAGCTCAGGATCAGGCGGCGACGGTCCTCCGTCATGACCTCCATCTCCTCGAAGCCGAGGACCTGGTCGAAGAACCGGCAGATGTCGGCGCGGCTCTCCGCACCGAGCAGGTCGGCCGGCAGCGACATGGCGACGTGGTTGAAGTGCGGGTTGCCCGACGGGTAGTAGGGGTGCGCCATCAGGCCCGCTCCTCCGGGACCACCATCACTTTGCCGGCGATGCGGCCGAGCGCCAGGCCCTCGAGAGCGTCGGCGATGCCGTCGAGGGTGACGTCATCGGGGTCGATCAGGAGGTCGGCGGGAAACCCGTCGGAGGCGAGGAGCTCGAGCGCCCTCTCGAAGCCGCCGAGGTCGTAGACGAAGGACCCGGTGACCGTGAGCTCGTTGAGGATCATGCGGTTGATGTCGAAGATGGGGTGATCGATCCCGGCGCCCACCATCACCAGGATCCCGCCCCGGCCCAACTGGTTGAAGCCCGCCTCGATGGCGGCCCGGTGCCCCGAGCACTCCAAGACGACGTGCACCGCGCGTGACGACATGCGCTCGGGCTCCCAGGACGGGAACAGCTCCAGTTCGGCCGGGTCGACGACGGCTCCGGCTCCGAGGTCGGAGGCCAGGCGGCGCCGGCCTTCATGGGGCTCCACGACGGTGATGTCGTCGATGCCCATCGACCGCAGTGCGGCGATGCTGAGGGCGCCGATCGGACCGGCGCCGAAGACCATCACGGTGTCGCCCGGCGAGACGCCCGAGCGGGTGATGCCGTGGAGTGCCACGGAGAGGGGTTCGGCCAGCGCGGCGTGCCGCGGCGCGAGACCCTCGGGCAGGCGCAGCACGCCGCCCGCCCGCGCCACGACGTACTCGGCGAAGGCGCCGTCGGTGTGCTCGGTGATCATGCTGTTGCGGTTCTCGCACTGGGAGGGCTTTCCCTCCAGGCAGCGGCGGCAGGTGCCACACCGGGGGGAGGCGCCGCCGACGACGAGCTCACCGATCGACCATCCCGTCACATCGTCGCCCAGGGCGACGATGGTGCCACTCCATTCGTGGCCGCCCACGGCGCCGGGCTGGAAGCCCCACCCGTCGCGCAGCTGGTGGATGTCGGATCCGCAGATGCCGCAGGCGTGCACGCGCACGACGAGTTGATCCGCCTTGGGCCGCGGGACGGGGCGTTCCTCGACGGCGATCACCCCCGGGGACTGGTACACGGCGGCCGCCATGACGTCGGGGAGCGTGCCCGCGGCCGCTCCCTCTTGTGACCCTGACATGGGCGTCAGGTTAGGCGCTCTCGAGCAGCCAGGCGAGGCCTCCGGCGAGGTGGCGCAGATAGGCAGGCGTCTCCCAGGCCCCTGGGAAGTGGCCAAGGGCGCTGTAGAAGCTGCGGGCGGGGCCGTCCTCGACGCACCAGGCAAGGGGGAAGCCGCAGTCGGGCACCCGCCCGCCGGGGGCCGAGAGGTCGACCTGGTCCTCGGCCAGGCGGAGGAGCACCCGGGCGTCGGGCCGCAGGTCGCGGAAGAGGTACACCTCGTCGTGCCACAGCCACCGGGCGCCGAGGTGGGCGGTGGCGGGATGGTCGGCGTCGACCACCTCGATGGCGAACTCCTGGGTCCAGGGGTGGCCGTCGAAGCGAGCGCCGAGCACGGAGCCGTAGGCGGGCCAGGTGTGACAGGCGTCGGTGGCGGAGTGCACGCCCAGGACGCGCAGGTACCCGTCCCGCCAGGACTCGAGGGACTCCGACTTCTGCTCTTCGGACCAGGGTGTCTCCCCGATGGTGAAGAGCCCGAGGACCCGGGCCGAGGCGATCTGGCGCGGGGAGACGTCGTGGACGTCGGTCACCACAGTGGGGGAAAGGCCCGCCAGGTCGGCCAGCTCCGTCAAGCCGGTGGCGGCCTGCGCCAGGACGCCGTGCACGCCGGCCGGTCCGTCCACGTACGGGGCCACCTGGGTGACGATCAACATGTTGTCGGGCACGCGGGGAGTGTAGGGCTGGTGCGGCAGCCCCGCCCAGTGGTCGAATGCACGGGTCCGGGCAGGAGCACAGGCGCCGGCACGACGCGAGGAGACACGACGTGGGCAGTTCGAGCGGAGGCAACGAGGAGACGTCGACCGCACTCGGCGCGCTGGGCGCGGCGACCCTTGGCGAGTCGGGCGGGCACGCCGCCGACCGCAGGCTCCGCCCCGCGTGGCCAGGCGCAGTGCTGGCCGCGCCGGTGTACCCGGTCGGCTGCACGCCGGGAGACAACCTGGCCGTCCACGTCGGGGTGACCACGGCGCCCCGCGGGAGCGTCCTCGTGGTCGACGTGGGGCGCGTCGCCGACCGCGGTTACTGGGGCGAGGTGCTCACGACAGCGGCGGAGGCGGCCGGGCTGGCGGGCCTGGTCCTCGACGGTGGGGTGCGCGACGTGGCGGCGCTCGAGGCGCACGGCTTTCCGGTGTTCTCGTCGACCATCGCGCTCACCGGCGCCACCAAGGACAAGCCGGGGACCGTGGGGGCGCCCGTGCGGGTGGGTGGGGTGCTGGTCTCGGCGGGCGACTGGGTGGTGGCCGATGTCGACGGCGTGACGTTCGTGCCGGGTGGCGCGCTCGGCGAGGTCCTGGCGGCCGGCCGGGCGCGAGAGGCCAAGGAGGCCGGGTTCTTCGAGGCGCTGCGGTCGGGGTCGACGACGGTGGAGCTGCTGGGGCTCGAAGCGTCACTCGTCCGCGCGGGCGATCCCGGTGGCACAATGCTCGCATGACCGACGACCAGACGACCGAAGAGCCCATTGTGGAGCGCATTGAGGTGCAGCGCACGATTCCCGCCGACGCGGCACGGATCTTCTCGGTGCTCCGGGATCC
>CAYWDQ010000237.1:0-2898 GCA_964457065.1 uncultured Acidimicrobiaceae bacterium
CGAAGATCGTCTCCATGGAGATCCCGATCGACAAGATCGGCGAGGTCATCGGCCCGAAGGGCAAGGTCATCAACACGCTGCAGCAGGAGACCGGAGCCGACATCGCGGTCGACGACGACGGCGTCGTCGGGACGGTGACCATCGGCGCCAAGGACGGCCACGCCGTCGAGGAAGCGCGCCGGCGGATCTCGTTGATCCTGGACCCGCCGACCGCCGACGTGGGGGCCGTGTACGCCGGCAAGGTGGTCAACATCACGAAGTTCGGCGCGTTCGTCAACGTGCTCCCGGGTCGTGACGGCCTGCTGCACATCTCGAAGCTGTCGTCGCTGGCCGGCGGCAAGCGCATCAACAACGTCGAGGACGTGCTCATGCTCGGCCAGGCGGTCGAGGTCCGGGTCGACGACATCGACCCGCAGGGCAAGGTGTCGTTGTCCCTGGCCTCCGCACCCGAGGCGTCGCAGGGCTCGGGCTCTGGGTCGGGCTCCGGCGGCAACAGTGGCGCCGGGAACGGCGACACCGCGGCCTCCGGCTCCTCCGGCTCCTCCGGCTCCTCCGGCTCCTCCGGCTCCTCCACCCGGTCGGCACCGTCCTTCGAGGACGCGTTCGAGGCCGAGCTGGTGGCGGACCTGGGCGACCTGGGTCCCGGGGCCGCCGAGGCCGACGCCGGCCGGAGCGACCGCGGTGACCGTGGTGACCGCGGCAACGACCGCCGCCCCTCGCGCGGTCGTTCCCGCCGCCGTTGATCGAGACGTCCGTCCTGCCGAGCGGCATCCGCCTGGTCACCGAGACCATGGCGGACGTCCGCTCGGTGGCGGTCGCCTTCTGGGTCGGCACCGGGTCGCGTGACGAGCCCGGCGAGCTCGCCGGGGCGTCGCACTTCTTGGAGCACCTGCTCTTCAAGGGCACGGAGGCACGGTCCGCCGCGGCCATCGCCGAGGCGCTCGACGAGGTGGGGGGCGACTGCAACGCCTTCACCACCAAGGAGTACACGACGTTCTACGTCCGGCTCCTCTCCGAGGACCTGGCGCTCGGGCTGGACATCCTGAGCGACATCATGTGGGTGCCGGCACTTCGTTCCGAGGACATCGAGGCCGAGCGCACCGTGATCCTCGACGAGATCCTCATGCACGCCGACGAGCCCGCCGACCTGGCGTCGGAACGCTGGCAGTCGGCGGTCTTCCCGGACCACGCGCTCGGGCGCGACACGCTGGGGTCGGCGTCTTCGGTGCAACGGATCACCCGCGAGGACATCCACGCCTTCCTGCAGCGCCACTACCGGCCCGCCAACATGGTCGTCTCGGTGGCCGGGGACTGCACGCACGAGGCGGTGGGCGCCGACCTCGAACGCCGCTTCCAGGGGACGCCGGGCGGAACGGCGCCGTCCCGTACGGCGCCGGGGCCCCACGTGGTCACCCTCGACGTGGTACGGCGTCCGACCGAGCAGGCGCACCTCGTGTACGGGATGCGCTCGGTCTCGCGCTTCGACGAGCGGCGCTGGGCGCTGGCGGTGCTGAACCACGTCCTCGGGGGCGGCCTGTCGAGCCGCCTGTTCCAAAAGGTGCGCGAGCAGCGAGGGCTGGCCTACTCGGTGTGGTCGGAGCGTGCTGCCTACGAGGACGCAGGCTCCCTGGCCGTGGTGGTCGGGACGGCCCCGGAGCACGTCGACAAGGTGCTCCACATCGTCAGCGAGGAACTCGAGCTACTGGCCACCGAGGGCGTGACCGATCGGGAGCTGGCCGTAGCCAAGGGAAACCTGCGCGCCGAGATGCTCCTCTCGGGCGAGGACTCCGGTGCCCGGATGAGCCGTATCGGCGCCTCCCTGCTGCTGCACGGCGAGGTCCTCGCGGTCGACGAGGTCCTCGCCCGCATCGACGGGGTCGACCCCGAGCAAGTGCGCGACGTGGCGACCGAACTGGCCACCGCGCCGCGCACGATGAGCGCGGTGGGTCCCTTCGACGAGCACGACTTCGAGTCCCACCTACCCGCCCTGGCCGCCCGGTAACCTGCTGGCCATGCAGAGGGTCGGTGTGGTCGGCGCCGGCGGCCGCATGGGCCAGGAGGTGTGCCGCGCCGTGTCGGAGGCGGCGGACATGGAGCTGGTCGCCGCCATCGATCCCGCGCACGAGGGGGAGGACGCCTGCGGCCGGACGATCGGTGCCGAGGTCATCGCGCTGTCCGACCTCGGTGCCGAGGTGGTCGTGGACTTCACAGTCGCGGAGGCGGTGCGCCACAACGTGCCGCACTACGCGCAGCAGGGCGTGCATGCCGTCATCGGGACGAGCGGGCTGTCCGACGACGACCTGGCTGACGCGGCGGCCCGCTTCGAGGGGAGCGGTGCCAACGCCATCGTGGTGGCGAACTTCGCCATCGGGGCCGTGCTGCTCATGCACTTCTGTCGCATCGCGGCGCCGCTCATGGAGGGTGTGGAAGTGATTGAGCTGCATCACGACGCCAAGCGGGATGCGCCGTCGGGGACGGCGATGCACACCGCGGCCGTGATCGCCGCGGCGCGGCGGGCGGCCGGCGCGGGACCGCTCCCCGCCGATCCGACCACCGACGTGGTGCTGGCCGGGGCGCGCGGGGCCGAGACGTCCGACGGCGTCCACGTGCACTCGGTGCGTCTGCCCGGCCTCGTCGCGCACGAAGAGGTGATCTTCGGGGCCCAGGGCCAGAGCCTGAGCCTGCGCCACGACTCCTACGACCGCCGCTCCTTCATGCCGGGCGTCCTGCTCGCGGTGCGCTCGGTGACCGGGCGGCCCGGCGTGACCGTCGGCCTCGAGGCGTTGCTGGGCCTGTGAACCCCGAAGTCCGGGAGCGCCTGCTCCGAGCCACCTACGACTGCGTGGCCCGCTGGGGCCTGGCCAAGACGACCGTCGAGGACGCGGCGCGCGAGGCCGG
>CAYWDQ010000238.1:0-2866 GCA_964457065.1 uncultured Acidimicrobiaceae bacterium
GGCTCGTAGAAGACGCAGCCCTCGGGGCAGGCGAAGGGCAGGGGCTCGTTGGCGTCCACTTTGCAGCGCTCCAGGCGCTCCCCGCCAGGGGTCGTCCGCATGACGTAGTGGCGGCAATCCTCGTTGACGGGCACGCCCCATTCTGGCGCACACGGCGGGCCGCGGTAGCGTCACCGGCCGTGGACCCGAACGACGACCACGATGTCCCCCTCAAGACGTTGCTGCGCTGGAGCGAGGCGCTGTCGGCCATCGCGCGCACCGGCCTCGGGTTCACCGAGAGCCTCTACGAGCAGGAGCGCTTCGAGGAGATCCTCAAGGTGGCCGCCGACATCCGGGCCGAGGCGGACGGTGAGGTCGACCACGCCGACTACGCCGGGGGTCTCGTGCAGGAGTGGATGGACACCGTGGGCAAGGGCGTCCCCGGCTACGTGACACCCAAGGTCGCCGTCGGCGCCGCGGTGGGCAACGACAAGGGCGAGCTGCTGCTGATTCAGCGCGCCGACTCGGGCATCTGGCTCTACCCGACCGGCTGGTGCGACGTCGGCTACTCGGCGGCCGAGGTGGTGGTGAAGGAGGTCGAGGAGGAGACGGGCATCATCGTGGAGCCGGTGCGTCTCATCGCGGTCCTCGACGGCCTGCGCCTCGGTTTCACGCGGGTGCCCCTGTACTCGCTGCTCTTCTACTGCCGTGCCATCGGCGGAGAGCTCGCTCCGCACCCGCTCGAGACGCGCGACGTCGGATGGTTCACCCGCGAGGCGCTGCCACAACCGCTCGTCGGTTCGGATCGCTGGGGCGACCACGTCTTCGCGGCGATCAACGGCGAGCAGCGCGACGTCCTCTACGACAGCGTGCGCCAACCGATGTGGCGGGGCGGCTCGGCGACGTCGTGATCGCGGTCGAAGCCGCCGGGTCGGTCGGCGACGACCTGTGCGCCGCGGTGGCGGCGCTCGTCCCCCAGCTGTCCTCGTCGTCCCCGCCGCTTACCCGTGCCGCGCTCGAGCAGATCGTGGCCGACCCCGCCACCACGCTCTTCGTGGCGCGCGACGAGGAGCGCGTCGTGGGCATGCTGACCCTGGCCGCCTTCCGGGTCCCGACCGGCGTGCGGGCGTGGATCGAGGACGTGGTGGTCGACGCGGCCGCCCGGGGGAGCGGGGTGGCGGCGGCGCTCGTGCAGGCGGCGCTCGACCGCTCGGCGGAGCTGGGTGCACGCACGGTGGACCTCACGTCGCGGCCCCACCGCGAGGCGGCCCACCGGCTCTACCTGCGCATGGGCTTCGAGATGCGCCAGACGAACGTCTACCGGAGGACACTCGAAGTCCCCGATCGCTGACGTGCCCGGGCGAGCAGCAGCGTGGCGTCCCGGCGCGGCGACGCGGCGAGATCACCCCATGGCGACGATGGGTGCGTCGAGCGCGAGGCCCCCGGTCGAGCCGTGGAAGGCAGCGTCGCCGTAGCTGAAGATGCCGCCGTCGGAGGCGACGAGCCAGTACCCACCGCCTCCGGGCGCGCCCAACATGCCGACGATCGGCCGGTTGAGGGGGAGCGAGCCGGCCGAGCCCAGGAACGAGGCGTCGCCGTAGTCGAAGATGCCCCCGTCACTCGCCACGAGCCAGTACCCCAGCCCGGTGGCGTCGGCGGCCATGCCGACGATGGGCTTGTTGAGGGGCTGGCCCCCGCGTGAGCCGTAGAAGCCGGCGTCGCCGTAGTCGAAGATGCCCCCGTCGCTCGCCACGAGCCAGTAGCCGTGGCCGTCGGGGGTGGCCGCCATGGCGACGATGGGCTTGTTGAGGTGGATGCTCCCCGTCGAGCCGTAGAAGCCGGCGTCGCCGTAATCGAAGATGCCCCCGTCGCTCGCCACGAGCCAGTAGCCCCCGCCGTCGGGGGTGGCCGCCATGCCGACGATGGGCGCGTTGAGCTTCAGGCTGCCCGTCGAGCCGTGGAAGAGGGCGTTGCCGTAGCTGAAGATCCCCCCGTCGGAGCCGACCTCCCAGTAGCCCCCGCCCCCGGGGGTCTCGGCCATTCCGACCATCGGTGCGTTGAGGTGCTGGCCGCCCATGGAGCCGAGGAACGCCTGGCAGAAGGAGAACATGCCGCCGTCCGCCGCCACCATGCGGTACCCCGGTTCGGACGAGCAGTTGACCGACGTGCCGAGCTGACGGGCCTGTCCCGAGTTGGGGGCGATCATCAGCGACGACTCGTCGACCGCCTCGAAGGCACTGGCCGGCACCGTCTTGAGCTCGTCGACAAGGGAGAGAGGCCAGTCGTCGTCCGCCGTGCCCCCGAAGTACCAATTGGACCCGTTGTCGGCCAGGATCAACCCGTACTGCTGCATGGCGCGCAGCACCACCTGGGCCTGGGGCGAGTAGCCCGAGATGTCGAAGCTGGCTTTGAGCCGGAACCGGGCCCCCATGGGCGGGAGGTCCGGATTGGACGACGACCCCGCCTCGTGGCGGGCCGGCCAGATGTACGAGGTGTCCGTCGACTCGGCAGTCATGCGGATGGCGTGGGTGATGACGCCCGACTGCACCTCGTCGTAGCGCACGAGCCCGGGCAGGATCGGGAGGCCGGCCGCATCGGCCGACGTCCATCCGGCCGGGCGCAGGGCGTTGGAGTCCAGGTTCCAGATCGCCCCGGAGCCCGCGGTCGAACCCGACGAGCTGTACTGCGCGTCGTAGAGCTCGTAGAGGGTGCACGTGGACGGGTTGACCATGATGGCGTGGCGGTCGCCCGTGGACTGCTGACCGCCCTCAATCGGCGTGTCGGTACTGAACGGGTAGGGCCCGGGATCGCTCTGGTCGGCGTACTCGAACGTGATCGGCACCAGGGGCTGTGACGGGGACACCACGGTGTAGGGGATGCCGTAGGG
>CAYWDQ010000239.1:0-2846 GCA_964457065.1 uncultured Acidimicrobiaceae bacterium
ACCCGACCGACGGCTGGGTGCCCGTCACGTTGTTGTTCGGACTGCCCGAGACGCCGGAGACACTGAGCCCGTCCTGCTGCAGCGCGCTGGTGGCCTGGGACACCGAATCACCGATCACATTGGGCACGGTCGTGGTCGGCGGGCCGGTCGACACCGTGACCGTGACGGCGGACCCGTAGGGCGCCTGAGAGCCGCTCGCAGGCGTCGTCGAGATCACGTCACCCGACGCCACCGTGGCCGAGGACTGGTTGGCCTGGGTCGCAGTCAGCCCCACCGCCTGCAGGGCGGCCTGGGCCTGGGCGAAGGTGTAGGTGTTCGGGATGCTCGGCACGGTCGCCGGTTCATGACCGAGCGACGGGACGAGCGTGATGGGACTGCCGTACGGTGCCTTGGTCGGGTTGGCCGTGGCCCCGAGCGACCACAGCACCAGCACACTGGCCGGCACGGTGTTGCTGTAGGTCCCCGGTGCGCAGACCGCTCCGAAGTGTGCACCCTGCAGGGCCGTCGTTGCCTGGGCACAGGTCATACCGGCCAAAGAGGGGACGCTGACATCAGGCTTCCCGTCGGAGACCACGACGGTGACCGTCGACCCCTCCTTCAGGCTCGTCCCCGCGACCGGCTGCTGGGACACGACCGAACCGGCGCCCACCGTGATCGACTTCACCGGGGCCCCCATCTTCAAGGTCATATGGACCTTGGCCACGTCCGACCGGGCCTGGGCCAGCGACAGGTTGACGAGGGAGGGTGTCGGGTGGGACGGCGTGAACACCTTCGCCTCGAAGGCGGCCACCAGCCCCCCGGCCACGATGACGGCGGCGGCGATCGCGGCCACGATCCACCACGTGCGGCGCCGGCTGCGTGACCCGGCCGTCGACGGTCCCCTGCGACCCGCCCCCGCAGCGGCAGCGGCCGAACCCCCATAGGGCTCGGCATCGAAGATCTCCCCCGGGCCCGCCCTCGTCCCCACCGGGGCGTCCTTCAGGCTCGGGGCGATCGCGGTGCCGGACCCGGTGGCAGCAGCAGCGGCGGCCGTCGCCACCGCGCCGGGGTCGGTCAACTCGGGCACCCCGGGGGCCCGGAATCCCGTGATCGGAGACGCAGCCTCCAGATGCGGGATCACCAGCGGCAGCGGAGCCGGCGTCGGCAATGCGGCCGCCAAGGCGCCGAGGCGGGCCGCCAGGCCGGCCGCATCGAGGCGGGCGGCCACATCGGGAGCGGCGGCCCGGGCCAGGACGTCGTCGAGCGGGCCCAGCGCCGCGTCGTGCGGCAGCGGCTGCCCGATGCGGGCCGCCAGCGTCCCCATCGTCGTGTCCGTCACGAAGGGCACGGTCCCCGTCACGGCCTCGTACAAGACCAGCGCCAACGAGTAGACGTCGGCACGCCCGTCGACCGGCTTGCCCTCGGCCGCCTCGGGCGAGATGTACCGGGCCGTCCCCACCATCGCCCCCGCCGGCTCGGTCCACGCCGCCTCCGCCAGGGCACGGGCCACGCCGAAGTCGGCCACCCGTACCCGGCCCTCCTCGTCGAACAAGAGATTCGCGGGCTTGATATCACGGTGCACGAGGCCCCGGACGTGCGCGTAGGCCAGCCCCTGCGCCACCTCCGTCCCCAGCTGAGCCGCCTGCGAGTGCGACAGCAACGACCCACGGTCGAGCAGGTCGCGCAAGGAGCCCCCGCCGAGATACTCCAGCACCAGATACGGCCCGTCCGCGTCCTCACCCCAGTCGAAGACCCGCAGCACGTGCGGGTGGTTCAGCGAGGCCACCGAGCGGGCCTCGGCGCGGAAGCGCTTGAGAAAGGCCTCGTCGGAGGCCAGGGCAGGCTGGAGGACCTTGACGGCGACGTGGCGCTGCAAGGACACGTCCTCGGCCAGGAAGACGTGGGCGGAAGCGCCGGTGCCCAGTGCGGAGAGCAGCCGGTACCGCTTCCCAAGGACCCGGCCGATGGAATCAGAAATCAGGGGCATCGGGGCGTCCTCAGGCTACCGATCCCAGGCACGCATCCGGTGGACACCTCCCCACCAGGTCACCCCGCCGCCTCGCCCGTGTGGAGCAGCCTCTCGAAGGACGCCGCGTCCACGATTGGGGTGCCGAGCTCCTCGGCCTTCTTGAGCTTGCTGGCCCCCGGCGCGTCGCCCACCACCAGCGCGAAGGTCTTCTTCGACACGCTCCCCGGCGACGTGCCGCCCCGGACCAGGATCGCCTCCTCGGCGCCCTCACGCGTGTACCCGGGCACTGCGCCCGTGACCACGACGGCCTTCCCGGCCAGCGTCTGGGCGGCCGAGGCCACCGCCCCGTCCCCGCCGGGCCCCGGACCGGCGGCGCCACCATGGGGCTCCTCCATGTTGACCCCGGCGGCTTTCAGCCGCGCCACGACCCCCTCGTTGGTGGGCTGGGCCAGGAACTCCGCCACGCTGGCGGCGATGACGCCGCCCACGCCGTCGACCGCCGCCAGCTCGTCCCCCGCGGCGGCGAGGATGGCGTCGAGCGTCCCGAAGGAGCGCGCGATCGCCCGGGCCCCGGTCGGCCCCAGATGCCGGATCCCGAGCGCCACGAGCAACCTACTGAGTGGTTGTTCGCGCGACGCTGCGATGGCGCCGACGAGGTTGCGCGCCGATATCTCGCCGAACCGCTCGAGCGTCACCAGCTGATCGACGGTGAGGAGGTAGAGGTCGGCCGGGTCGTTGACGAGGCCCGCCGCCACGAGCTGGACGACCCGCTCCTCCCCCAGCCCCTCGATGTCCATCGCGCCCCGGGAGGCGTAGTGGGCGATGCGCTGCACGCGCTGGGCCGGGCAGTCGATGTTGGTGCAGAACGTGTCGCTCTCGCCGGGCAGCCGGACCAGCG
>CAYWDQ010000240.1:0-2846 GCA_964457065.1 uncultured Acidimicrobiaceae bacterium
CCCTGGGTCTGCTTCTTCGTCCCCACGAAGAGGACGGTGCCCCCGTCGGCCACCAGGTCCCTGACGTAGGAGTAGGCGGACTCGACGCCGCTGAGGGTCTTGCGCAGGTCGATGAGGTAGATCCCGTTGCGCTCACCAAGGATGAAGCGCTTCATCTTCGGGTTCCATCGACGCGTCTGGTGGCCGAAATGCACTCCGGCTTCCAGCAGCTGTCGCATGGTGACGACGGCCATAGAACAATTCCTCCAGTCGGTTACTCCCCTGCCGCAGCGCCGCCCGAGGCGGCGACCGTGGAACGCGCGCAGGTGATATAGGTCGGTGTTGCTGCCCACCCCCTGGTGGGCCTCGACATGTTAGCCGCTCGGCGGGCTCTCAGGCTCGGGGGTGGGTCCCCCCGTACACGGAGCGCAACCGCTCCTTGCTGACGTGCGTGTAGACCTGCGTGGTGGCGAGGCTGGAGTGGCCCAGCAGCTCCTGGACGACCCGCAGGTCCGCACCCCCGTCGAGGAGGTGGGTCGCGTAGGTGTGCCGCAGGGCGTGGGGGTGCGTGGGCGACGGCGCCCGGCGGTCGAGGATCCGGCGCACGTCCCGCGGCCCGAGGCGAGCGCCCCGCCGGTTGACGAAGGCGGCCTCGGGCGGCCCCTCCATGTCGTCCCGCCCGTCCTCGAACCACGCCCGCAGCGCGGCCACGGCGGCGTCGTGGACCGGCAGGCGCCGCTGCTTGGAGCCCTTCCCGAGCACGGTCACCGTCCGCCCGCGCAGGTCGATGTCCCCGCGGTCGAGCCCGCACAGCTCCGACACGCGCAGTCCGGCGGCGTACAGGAGCTCGAGCACCGCCAGGTCGCGCCGGTCCACGGCGGTCTCGGCCCCGGCATCGAGGAGGGTGGCCACCTCCCCGGCGGAGAGCACGCGGGGCAGGCGCCCACCGCCCGAGGACGCGCGGAGGGACCGGGCCGGGTCGGAACCGAGGCGACCCTGCCGGACCTGCCAGGAGAAGTAGCAGCGCAGCGCCGCCGCCTTGCGGGCGATGGTGGCGCGGGCGAGCTTCCTCGTCCCGAGCGAGGCGAGGTAGCGGCGCAACTGCAGACGCTCCACGCCGGCGGGGCCCTCGACACCGCTGCGGGACATCCACTCGGCGAACGCGCCGACGTCGCTCAGGTAGGCCTTCCGGGTGGCCGCCGAGTGCCCGCCCAGCCACGCGTCGAACCCGCCAAGATCCCAGTCGGGAGGCACGGATCCCACGGTACTGCCCCCACGGCTGGGGCTTCGGGCACTAACGTCACCCGCGAACCTTCGGGGGGTCCGTTGGGTTCGGGGAAATGGAGGACCGATGGCACCGAAATTCGATCGCCGCACGCTGCTGGCCGGCGGGGCGGCCGCGGCGGCGGGGTTCGCGGGGGCGTCGGCGATGGGCCTGGGTTGGGACGGGATCGCCGGGGCGACCACCAACGGTCCCGGGCGCAACGGGGTGTCCAAGGCGACCCCCAAGAGGGGCGGCTCGCTCGTCTTCGGGGTCGACGCCGAAGAGTCGGGCTTCGACCCGACCCAGGCGCGTTTCGACGAGGTCGGCGTCATGTACGCCCGCACGGTGTTCGACCCGCTGACCATCATCCTGGCCAACGGCGACTGGGCCCCGTACCTGGCTGCGTCGGTCGTGCCGAACGCCTCCTACACCAGCTGGACCATCACACTGCGCCCCAACCTGGTCTTCCATGACGGCACGCCGGCCAACGGCGCCGCCCTCCTCACCAACCTCCAGGCCCAGTCGAAGTCGCTCCTGACCGGGATCGTCCTCAACCCGACGCTCATCTCCATCACCCAGGTCGCCCCTCTCGCGGTCACCGTCAGCTTCAAGGCACCCTGGGTGCCGTTCCCCTACTACCTGGCCGGTGGCATCGGTGGGCAGATCGCCTACATGGCGGCGCCGTCCATGCTGTCGAACCCGAACGGGACCTCGCACCCCGTGGGCACCGGGCCCTTCGTGTTCCAGGAGTGGATCCCCAACGACCACTTCACCGCGACCGCCAACCCGCACTACTGGCGACCGGGCCTGCCCTACCTGTCCCAGATCACCTACAAGCCGATCCCCGACGAGGAGGCACGCTCCGAAGCCCTCAAATCGGGGACGATCGACCTGATGATCACGGACACGCCCCAGATCATCACCCAGTACCGGGGCGACAGGAGCTACTCCTACATCGACGACAGCACCCACGTCGCCGGCGAGCCAGACATGAACTGCGTCCAGCTCAATTGCCTGGCCGCGCCGTTCAACAACCCCAGCGTGCGCCGCGCCGCCGCGATGGCCATCAACCGGAGCCAGTACGCCAAGGTCATCGACGAGGGGGTGCTCCCGGTCAGCAACGGCTTGTTCGTGCCCGGGTCGCCCTACTACTCCACCACGTCCTACCCGGCCTACAACCCCTCGGAGGCCAGGAATCTGGTGCAGCAGGCCGCGAAGACCAACGGCGGGCCCATCACCTTCTCCTACGGCTCGACCAACTCGCCGGCCGCCATCAGGGCCGCGCAGTATCTCGAGCAGGCCTGGGGCGCGGTGGGCTTCAAGGTCAGCACGTCGATCGTGCAGCAGAACCAGACGATCAACAACGCGCTGGCCGGCAAGTACCAGGCCCTGGGGTGGCGGCAGTTCGGGGCGGTCGACCCCGACCTCAACTACATCTTCTGGAGCACGACCACGGTGAGCTCCGGTGCGCTGTCCATCAACATGGCCCGCAACGCCGACCCGACGATTGAGACCGCGCTCCTGGCCGGGCGGGCGAGCACCGAGCCGAGCGTGCGGGAGGCGGCCTACAAGACGGTGAACAAGCGCCTGGCGATGGACCTCC
>CAYWDQ010000241.1:0-2816 GCA_964457065.1 uncultured Acidimicrobiaceae bacterium
CCATGAGGTGGCTGTCGGCGTCGAAGATCGCAGTTTCCACGGTGCCCCCCGGCTGGCTCGTCCCTTCCTCTCCCAAGCGTAGACCCGGTCAACCAGCTCAATTGAATCCGGAAATGGGCCGATGTGTCCTGGTATGCGGACGCCGTATCCACGAGGACCCAGGGCAGGGGTACAGCAGGTCCGCAGGCGCGACCCCGTAGCATCGTCGCCGTGACGGCCCTCAGCCCCGCTGGTCTGATCTCGGACCAACCCGGGGCGATCCTCGGGGATTCGACGCGCCCCTCCGTGCCCAGGCCACCACGGGACACCGGACCCTTGCCCGAGCGTCGCCCCTGGTGGCGGCGTCCCGGTCGCCCCGTCTGGTCCGTACCGGCGCGCGCCGGCATCTTCGCGCTCGCCGTGTTCCTCTACACCTGGGACCTGGCGCGTGTCGGCATGGGCAACACGTTCTACGCGGCCGCGGTGAAGAGCGGAACCGAGAGCTGGAAAGCCTTCTATTTCGGGTCGCTCGACCCGAGGTCGTTCATCACCGTCGACAAGCCCCCGGCGGCGCTGTGGGTGATGGGTCTCTCGGCACGGATCTTCGGGTTCTCGGGCTGGAGCATGCTTCTCCCGGAGGCCCTTGCCGGCATCGCCACCGTCATGGTGCTGTACCACCTGGTACGGCGTTGGTTCGGCGAACCCGCCGCCGTCCTGGCGTCGTTGGCCCTCGCGCTCACGCCCGTGGCCGTGGTCATCTTCCGTTTCAACAACCCCGACGCCGTCTTGACCCTCCTGCTCGTGCTCGCCACCTGGGCCTGCTGGCGCGCCATCGAGACCGGCAAGACGAGCGGGCTCGTGCTGTCGGGTGCGCTTGTCGGCCTCGCCTTCCTCACCAAGTCACTCGATGCCTTCATCGTGGTGCCGGCACTGGGCCTGGCCTACCTGTGGTGTGGCCCGCCGCGACTGGCGCGGCGCCTCGGCCAGCTCGGCTGGGCCGCACTGGCCCTCCTCGCCTCGAGCGCGTGGTGGGTGGCCACCGTCGAGCTGTGGCCGAAACGCGCGCGCCCCTACATCGGCGGCAGCACGGACAACAGCGTCCTGAACCTGATCTTCGGCTACAACGGCTTCTCGCGGATCTCCGGCTCGGGCCGCTTGCCCTTCGACGGCGGGCAGGGGCTCCTGCGGGTGTTCGACACCGAGTTGGGCGGTCAGATCTCCTGGCTCGTGCCCCTGGCCATCGTCGGCGTGATCGGGGGCGCCCGCCTGACCCGAGGTCGCCCACGTACCGATCTCGAAAGGTGCGGGTTCCTGCTCTGGGGGGCCACGCTCCTCATGTACTTCGCGGCATACGACGACGCCCGCGGGATCTTCCACGCCTACTACACGGTCGTCATGGCGCCAGCCGTTGCGGCCCTCGCCGGGGCGGGAGCGGTCGCACTGTGGCGCCTCGGGCACCAGTCGCTCCGCTGGGCGTGGGTGCTCCCGGCGTCCATCGTGGGCACCGTGGTGTGGGCAGACGCACTGCTCGCCCGCACGAGCGGGTACGACCCCTGGCTCGGACCCACGGTGATCGTCACCGGGATCGCAGCCGCGCTAGTCCTGTTCCTGTCGATGACGCGACGGCCGCGCCACCGCTGGTTCGCGGCGTCGGCCTGCGTCGTGGCGGGAGCCTCCGTGCTCGCCGGCCCGGCGGCCTACTCGCTGACGACTGTGGGCGCCGCGCCCGGGATCGCCGCCATTGCCGGGCCTACGTCGGGTACCGGCCGGCACGGAACCGTCACAGTGAGCCAAGGGCTCGTCGACTACCTGGAGCGCCATCAGGGCTCCGCCGACTACCTGGTCGCGGTGAACGGCTCACTGACCGCCGCGTCCTTCATCCTCCGGACCGGCCAGCCGGTCATGGCCATGGGTGGCTTCACGGGCTTGGACCCCGCGCCCACGCTCGGCGACTTCGAGCATTTCGTCGTGACGGGCAGGCTGCACTACGCCTACATCCCGGGGGGCGGCGGCGGGGGAAGCACGGGCAGCTCGGTGGCGGCCTGGATCGAGAAGCACGGGACCGTCGTGCCGTCGGCTGCCTACGGGGGCGCTTCAGGGGACAGCCTCCTCTACCAGCTCAGTGGCTCGGCTGCCCCACGCTGAGCGCGACGTCGGCGACGTGCCGTCGGCAAACCCCGCGTTTCGGGCAACCTCGCAACGCACCAGCACGACACGGGGGGTCACAGACAACATTTATGTGAGTCATATCTTTCTCTGACCTGGCATACAGACCCGGCGTGTCCAATGGAACCCGTGGAAGCACCCGGAGACCGGGGCTCAGACGGAGGATCGCACGTGACCGAAGAGCAGAACGACCAGAACCAGCAGAACGACCTCCCGGCGGACCAGCCGACGAGCAGCTCGGAGCCGGACACCACCCCGACCGCGGTCCCCGAGACCACGGGGCAGGCCATCGAGCTGCCGGCGACCACGCCCCCGTGGCCGGCCGAGCTGCCCCAACAGCCCGACACGCCACCGATGGGTGTGCCGCAGGGCTCCGACATCCCTCAGGGCACCTACGCCATGGGCGCCCTCGCCGGGAACCCGATCCTCGGTGAGCCCACCGGTCGCCCCTACGCCGGTCCTCCGACCGACCCGGGTGCCCCGCTGTGGCCGGCGCCCACGGCGGCCGGAGCGTCTGCGGGCGGGAGCAGCCATCACGTGCGCAACGGCGTGCTGGCCGGCGTGGCGGCCTTCGCCCTCCTCGCCGGCGGCGTCGCCGTCGGCCACGCCGCCTGGACCAACGGGTCCTCGAACCTCTCGGCCACCTCCTCGGGGAACACGTTCTCGCCGTC
>CAYWDQ010000242.1:0-2776 GCA_964457065.1 uncultured Acidimicrobiaceae bacterium
CGGGGCGGTGCTGCGGGGAGCGAAGGGCGGCGGTGTCCATGGGACCTCTCAAATCATGACCATTTAGGTCATGTATACTAAAGCCTGCATTCGGACGGGCGTCAAGCGCCAGGGCGGGCCCCTGGGTACGGGCCGATCGGCTCGGGCAGAAGGTGAGGATCGGTGGCCGAGACCTATGTGAGCGATCAGCCAGTGGGCGAGGAGGACCTCGCGGCCGTCAGCCGGCGCTTCGAGACCGCTCCGGCCAGCGCCGTCATCCGGTGGGCCATCGAGACGTTCGGCGCCTCCGTCGCCCTGGCTGCCTCGTTCGAGGACATCGTGCTCATCGACCTGGCCACCAGGGTCGCGCCCGGGATCGAGGTCGTCTTCCTCGACACCGAGGCGCACTTCCCCGAGACGCTCTCCTTCGTCGAGGAGGTGCGGGCGCGCTACGGGCTGAACCTCACCGTGACCAAGCCCGGTCCTGACGCGGCCGCCTTTCCCTGCGGCACTGAGCAGTGCTGCCAGTTCCGCAAGGTCGCGCCATTACGTCGCGCCCTCGCCGGCAAGCGCGCCTGGCTGACGTCGCTGAAGCGCAGCGACGGGCCCACCCGCGCCGATTCGCCCATCGTCAGCTGGGACGCCTCGTTCGGGCTGGTGAAGGTCAACCCGCTGGTGACGTGGACGGACGACGACATCGCGTCGTATCTCGCCGACCACGGGTTGCCGGTGCACCCACTCGTGCCCAAGGGCTACCGCTCCATAGGGTGCGCGCCGACGACGCGTCCGGTCGCCGAGGGGGAGGACCCCCGTGCCGGCCGCTGGGCGGGGCTCGACAAGTCCGAGTGCGGCCTGCACCTCTAGTGCCACGTGACCTCGACAATCCCTACGGGATGGAGTTCCGGGGTCGGCGCGACCGCGGTCTCAAGTTCGTCCGGCCGTACCGGAACATCGGCGAGCTCAACCCCGTCGAGCAGCTGAAGCTGTCGCGGCACCCGTTCGAGGTGGCGCAGGCCGTCATCGACACTTACTCCAAGCAGGGCCCCGACTCCATCGCCAAGGTCCCGGGGGAGCAGGAACGCCTCAAGTGGGTCGGCATGTACCCCCAGCGCCAGGGCGGCGACGCCTTCATGATGCGGATCAAGGTGCCGGGGGGAGTGATGACGGCCCCCCAGGTCCGGGAGATCGGTGTGGCAGCCGACGCGTTCGCCGAGGGACCCGACGACAGCCCGGTCTTCGGCAACCGCTACGCCGACCTCACGACCCGCCAGGACATTCAGCTGCACTGGATCCGCATCGCGGACGTGCCCCGGATCTGGCAGCGCTTCTGGGACGTCGGGTTGACGACCGTGCAGGCGTGCGGTGACTCCGCCCGCAACGTCTGCTCCTGTCCCGTGTCGGGCATCGACCAGCGGGAAGTCGTGGACGCCCTGCCCGTCGCGCAGGCCATCTCGGCGTTCTTCACCGGGAACCGCGAGTACGCGAACCTGCCACGCAAGTTCAAGATCGCCGTCACAGGCTGCACCGAGGACTGCGCCCGCGTCGAAATCAACGACATCGGCTTGTGGCCGGCCGAACAGGCCGGCGGCGCCATCGGTTTCAACGTGCTCATCGGCGGTGGCCTCTCCGACGGCGAGCGGATGGCATCCGACATCGACCTGTTCATCCGGCCCGACCAGGCGGTCGAGCTCAGCCGCGGCGTGGCGCAGGTCTTCGGCGAGCTGGGCAATCGGGAGAACCGCGGGCTCGCCCGCATGCGGTACCTCGCCCAGGAGCTGGGTCCGGAGGGCTTCCGTGCCGCTCTCGACGAGCGCACGAACTTCGTCTTGGAGCCCGCCGGCCGGGAGCTGACGACCGCCTTCAGGGGCGACCACGTCGGCGTCCACCCGCAGAAGCAACCGGGCCTCTTCTATGTCGGCTGCTCCGTGCCGGTTGGCCGCATGCACGGCTTGGAGCTCGTGGAGTTGGCTCGGCTGGCCGAGACCTACGGCGACGGCGGTGTCCGCATCGGCATCGACCAGAACTTCATCGTGTCCGGTGTGCCGGAGGATCGTCTCGACGACCTGCTGGCCGAGCCGCTGATGGGAACCTACTCACCCTTCCCTGGTCCCTTCGAGCGCGGCGTCGTGGCGTGCACCGGCTCGGAGTTCTGCCGGTTCGCCGTGGTCGAGACCAAGGAGCGGGCGGTCAAGTGGGCACGGAGCCTCGACGCGCGGCTGGCGGAGGATGGCCGGGACGGCGAGCGCGGCGACGCCGGGGTCATCCGCATGCACTTCTCGGGCTGTTCGGCTTCGTGCGCCCAGCCGCAGATCGCCGACATCGGCTTCCGAGGTGACATCGCGCACGTCGACGAGCACATCGAAGAGGCCGTCGACATCGGCCTCGGCGGCTCGCTCGGGCCGGACGCAGCGTTCATCGACTGGCTCGCTGGAGCGGTGCCGGTCGATCGTGTTCCTGAAGCGCTGCTCCGCATCGTCCGCCGCTACCAGGACGAGCGCCGTCCGGCGGAGCCGTTCCACCTCTGGGCCCGGCGCAGCCCCCCGGACGAGCTGCGGTCGACACTGGACGGCGCCGCCCAGGCGGTGACGCAGTGAAGCGCTACCGGATCCGGGAGCAGATGAACGGGATCGTCGAGCCCCCCGGCAAGGTGTGGTTCTGGGAGCTCGAGGCGGGCGTGATCCACGCCGACCGTTGCATCCAGTGCGGCACCTGTGTCGCCGTCTGCCCCTCGAACTCCATTGGCGTCGACGAGGACACGAACCTGCCCGAGCTCGTCAAGATGTGCACCGGCTGCTCG
>CAYWDQ010000243.1:0-2746 GCA_964457065.1 uncultured Acidimicrobiaceae bacterium
CGGTCGCGGCACAGCATGGTGAGCGGGATGAAGACCTTGGGGGAGAAGGTGACCCTCCGGCCGTGCGCGCCGTCGCGCACCGCCCGGGCCAGCGCGGTCAGGTCTTCGAGCGGCGTGTCGAGGAGGTCGGCGTCGGAGAGCATCAACGCCAATCTAGGGGGCTTCGGCGCGGGCCGGCCCGTCCACCAGCCGCACCGTGTGCCCGGCATGCACCCGGGCGGCCGGCAGGTCCTCGCCGCGGAGCAACGCCGCGACCGCGGCAGCCTTGGACGACCCCGCGACCGTGAACACGGCGAGGCGGGCCGAATTGATGGCCGGGAGCGTGAGCGTGAGGCGCGGGTGCGGGTTGTTCCCGGCCGGATCCTCGGTGGCCAGCACGAGCACTCCCGGGCCTGCGTCGAGGGTCGGCGCGCCGGGGAAGAGCGAGGCCGTGTGCCCGTCCGGCCCCATCCCGAGGTGGATGAGGTCGATGCCCGGCCCCGTCACCAGGTCGGACATGACCCGCTGGTAGGCCGCCACGCACTCGTCGACGGGCTCCCCGGTCGACATGGGCGTGAACGAGCCCACCGGAGCGATCCGGTCCAGCAGCGCCTCCCGGATGAGCCGTGCGTTGGAATCGACGTCGTCGAGCGGCACCATGCGCTCGTCGCCGACGTAGACGTCCACCACGGCCCAGTCGATGCGGTCCGTGCCCGCCAGGACCTCGTAGCACGCGCGCGCCGTCGGGCCCCCCGAGAGCACGAGCGCGAAGCGCGGCCCGGGGCGCGCGGCGAAGGCCTCCACCACCGCGTCGCTGAAGGCGCGCGGGACGTCGTCGACAGGGGTGATCACGCGGTCAGGGGACCGGGGTCTCCGTCTCCAGGCCCTGCTTGCCCGACTCCAGCGTCACCGCGTGGCCGCCGAACTGGTTGCGCAGCGCGGCCAGCATCTTGAGCTGCAGCGAGTCCTTGTTCTGCGACGCGAAGCGGGTGAAGAGCGAGGTGGCGATCACCGGCGCCGACACGCCGCGGTCGATGGCCTCCTGCGCCGTCCAGCGGCCCTCGCCGGAGTCGACGACCACACCCTTGATGTCGTCGAACCCCGCGCCGGGACGCAGCGCCCGCTCGGCCAGGTCGAGCAGCCAGCTGCGCACCACGGACCCGTAGCGCCAGATGGACGCGATCTCGTGCAGGTCGAGGTCGAACTCGTCCGCCGTCCCCATGATCTCGAACCCCTCGGCGTAGGCCTGCATGAGCCCGTACTCGACCCCGTTGTGCACCATCTTCACGAAGTGGCCGGCACCGGGCGGCCCGACGTGCGCGTAGCCACCTTCGGGCGCCAGCGTCACGAACACGGGCTCGACGACCGCCACCGCCTCCTTGGTGCCGCCGACCATGAGGCAGTAGCCCTCCGTGAGGCCCCACACGCCGCCCGAGGTGCCGGCGTCGACGAAGCCGACACCCGACGACGACAGCGAGGAGACGAGGCTCATCCATTCCTTGTAGTTCGAGTTGCCGCCGTCGACGATGACGTCGCCCGCGCTGAAGAGCCCGGCGAGCTCCGCGACCGTCTTGTCGGTCGCCGCGCCGGCGGGCACCATGACCCAGGCGGCCCGGGGCGGCGTCAGCTTGCCCGCGAGCTCCGACAGGGTGGTGGCCGTCTCGGCACCCTTCTTTGACGCCGCCTCCAGCGCCTGCGCGCTCAGGTCGTACGCCACCACCTCGTGCCCGCCCTTGAGCAGGCGTTCGGTCATGTTGGCGCCCATCTTGCCCAGGCCGATCATGCCGATCCTCATGCGCGCTCCTCTCTCATGCGCTGCCCGATCAGAAGGTAGCTGCTTTGTCGGTCAGCGACTGCAGCACCTCGTCGAACGACTTGGCGAAGGAGTGCACGCCCTCGTCCTCGAGCGTCTGTTCGACGTCGAGCATGTCGATCCCCGCGGTGCGCAGCCGGTCGAGCGCCGCCGTGGCGTCGTCGGGGTCGGCGTCGACGGTGCGCTTCAGCGTCCCGTGGTCCTCGAAGGCGTGCAGGGTCCCCTCGGGCATGGTGTTGACGCTGGCCGGGCCGATGAGGCTGTCCACGTAGAGGAGGTCGGAGTACGCCGGGTTCTTCGTGGAGGTGGAGGCCCACAGCGGCCGCTGCACGCGGGCGCCCTTGGCCCGCAGCGCCTCCCAGCGATCACCGGCAAAGGTCCGATGGAAGTGCTGGTAGGCCGACTGGGCCTGGGCCACCGCGGCGGTGCCCCGGAGGCCGAGGACGGCGGCGTCCCCCGCGTCCCCCCCGGCCAGGGACTCGAGGCGGCGGTCCACCTCGGTGTCGACCCGGCTCACGAAGAAGGAAGCCACGCTCGCCACATGGGAGAGCTCGGCCTCGCGGCCAGCGGCCGCGAGGGCCTCGAGGCCGCGCAGGTACGCCTCCATGACCTCGTCATAACGGTCGAGCCCGAAGATCAGCGTGACGTTGATGCTCCGCCCCTCGCCGATGAGCGTCTCGATCGCGGGGACGCCCTCGCGCGTGGCCGGCACCTTCACCAGCAGGTTGGGCTGCGCGATGGTGTCGTGGAACCGGCGCGCGTCGCGCACCGTGCCCTCGGTGTCGTGTGCCAGCGCGGGCGACACCTCGAGAGAGACGAATCCGTCCTCGCCGTCGCTCTCGTCGTAGAGCGGGCGCAGCAGCGCCAGCGCGGACTGGATGTCGGTCGTCGCCATCTCCCAGTAGGCGCTCTCGACCGTATGGTCCTTCATGAGCGCACGGAATTGGTCGTCGT
>CAYWDQ010000244.1:0-2725 GCA_964457065.1 uncultured Acidimicrobiaceae bacterium
CATCACGATCGACGTGGCCTACCGCTACTTCGCCACGCCGAAGCGCAAGTTCATCATCGCCGACACGCCGGGCCACACCGAGTACACGCGCAACATGGTCACGGGGGCGTCCAATGCGCATGTATCGCTCATCCTGATCGACGCCCGCAAGGGCGTGATCGAGCAGACGCGCCGGCACGCCTTCCTGTCCTCCATGCTGGGCGTCCCCCACATGGTGGTGTGCGTCAACAAAATGGACCTGATCGACTGGGACCAGGAGCGCTACGAGCGGATCAAGTCCGACTACATGGAGTTCGCCGCCCGGCTGAACGTGCACGACATCACGTTCATCCCCATTTCGGCACTCAAGGGTGACAACGTCGTCCAACGCTCCGAGCACATGTGGTGGTACGACGGGTCACCCCTGCTCAACCACCTCGAGTCGGTCTACATCGGGAGCGACGAGAACTTCATCGACCCCCGGTTCCCGGTGCAGTACGTCATCCGGAGCCAGACGCCCGAGAACCCGGACTTCCGCGGCTACGCCGGCACCGTGGCCAGCGGCGTCCTCCGCCCGGGGGACGAACTGCTCGTGCTGCCGTCGGGGACCACGTCGCGGATCGCGTCCATCATGACCGCCGACGGCGAGGTGGCAGAGGCGTTCCCGCCCATGGCCGTCGTGATCACGCTGACGGACGACATCGCGGTGTCACGGGGTGACGTGCTGTGCCGTCCCAACAACCGGCCGACGCTGGCCTCTGACATCGAGGCGACCGTCTGCTGGATGGACGAGCGGTCCCCGCTCGCCGTCGGCCGCACCTACCTCGTCAAGCAGGGCACGCGGACGGTGCGCGTCACCGCCCAGTCCCTGCAGTACCGGCTCGACATCAACGGGCTGCACCGCGACGAGGACGCCGAGACCCTCGACCTCAACGAGATCGGCCGTGTCACGTTCCGCTCCACCGAGCCGCTCCTGGTGGACGACTACACGACCAACCGTACGACCGGCAGCTTCATCATCATCGATCCTTCGACCAACGGCACGGTGGGCGCCGGTGTCATCCGGGTGATCGCCACCACGCACGCCAGCCCGAACGTGGTGCGCCACGGCGGTCGGCTCTCCCGGGGCGAGCGCTTCGCCGCGTTGGGCGCGGCGGGAGGTACTGTCCTGTTCACCGGCCTGTCGGGGGCCGGCAAGTCAACCTTGGCCGCCGCGGTGGAAGAGGCGTTCGTCAACAGCGGCCGGCCGGCCTTCCTGCTCGACGGCGACAACCTGCGCCACGGGCTCAACGGCGACCTCGGCTTCTCGGACAGGGACCGCACCGAGAACGTGCGCCGGGCGGGAGAGGTGGCCCGCATGTTCGCCGAGTCGGGGGCGCTGGCGCTCATCGCGCTGATCTGCCCCTTCGAGGAGGACCGTCGCCTCATCCGCACGCTCCACACCGAGTCGGGGCTGGCCTATGCGGAGGTCTTCGTCAACACCTCGCTGGAGGAGTGCGAGCGCCGCGACCCCAAGGGCCTCTACGCCCGGGCGCGCTCGGGCCAGCTGCCGGGGTTCACGGGCATCGACTCCGCCTACGAGGTACCCCTCTCTCCCGACCTGCGACTCGGTCCGGGCTCGGGGTCCCTCGCCGAGCAGGTCTCGAGAGTGCTCGAGCTCTTGGAAGGACTCCTCCACTAGCTCGTGGCCCAGCGGGACCGCCGGCAGCGGCGGGCGGCACAGAGCAAGGCGTACCGGGCGCGTCGCTCCTCTCATGCGCCAACGCGTGGGCGCCGGCGCCCGCGCAGCCGGCGGGAGCGACGGCGCCGGGCCATCACCTGGGTCGCAGCGATCGGGCTCACGGTCGTGCTGGCGGGAGCGGCGGCCGCTCCGCTCTTGTTCTCGACTTCGGGCGGGACGCCGCAGAGCAACGCACCGCTATTGGTGACCCGCACGCTCCTGCGCCTCCCGGCCGCCTCTGCCGTGGCCCAGGGCGGCGGGGTCGCCTACGTCACCGACGACCAGCGCGACCTGCTTCTCCGCTTCGACCCCGGCACCGGGCGGGTGCAGGAGTCGGTGCACCTGGCGGGCCGACCGACGGCGATGGTGCTCGACGCCGGTCGTCTGTGGGTGGCCGACACGGTCGACAACCAGGTGGTCGAGGTGGACCCGCGCACGCTGCGCGTCGTGCGCAGCGTCACGGTACCGACAGGCCCGTCGAGCCTTGCGGTGCTCGGTGCCAAGGTCTGGGTCACGTCGGTGATCGCCAACGAGATCACGTCCATCGACGTGCCGTCGGGTGCGGTCGGGACCCCGGTGGAGGTGCCGGGCGGGGCGGTGCGGGTCGCCGCAGGTTTCGGTGCGCTGTGGATCAGCGGCACTTCTGACACGTTGACCTTCTTCGTACCCGCGTCGGCACAGGTGCGGGTGCCGAGGTTGGAAGGCATCACGGTCGGCAGCGGCCCGATCGGGGTCGCGACGGGCGCGGGCTCGGTGTGGGTGGCCAACGCGCAGGTCGGCACCCTCTCGCAGGTGGACCCGGGCTCGCTTCGGGTCGTGCAAACTTTCCACGTCGGCGGCGATCCCCTCAGTGTGGCGGTGGCCGGAGGCCACGTGTACGTCGGAGGCGGGCAGGCTCAGACGCTGCGCTCGCCGTACCCCGCCCCGGCTTCGAAGGTGCTCGACCTCGGCACCGAGCCTCGAGCGCTCCTCCCAGTGGGCGGGGGAGTGTGGGTGGCCGGTGCCGACCCGGGGCGGGTGCTCTCG
>CAYWDQ010000245.1:0-2721 GCA_964457065.1 uncultured Acidimicrobiaceae bacterium
GGGGTCACCGCCGTTGAAGCCGTTCCAGCCCAGCCACAGGATGCCGGCGCCGACCGCCGCCATCACCAGGTTGTTGGGCAAGGCGTGCTGCCTATCTCGGAGGAGCCGTGGCCCGAGGACCCAGGCCGCGACGAAGCCGGACACTCCCGCCGACATGTGGATGACGTAGCCACCCGAGAAGTCGAGTGCGCCCTCCTGTGCGAAGTAGCCGCCGCCCCAGAGCAGGAACGCGTCCACGCCGTAGACGAAGGTCGACCACAGCGGGACCAGGATGCACCAGGCCAGGAACTTGATGCGCCCGAGCACGCTCCCGAGGAACAGCAGCGGGGTGATGGCCGCGAACACGAACTGGAAGTACGCCAGGCTCGCGGTCGGGAAGTGGAAGGGGATCAGGGTGTTGGCCGCCGAGACCGCCTGGCCCTGTTCTCCGACGCTGTTCGTGATGCCTCCGGGTTTGCCCACGAAGTTCTCGAAGAAGTGCTGCAACGTTCCCGTTGTCCCGGTGGTCTGGGTCGGCACTCCGTTCAGGACCCCACCGCCGACGGATGTCGCCCCGAATCCCATCTTGTAGGACCAGAGCACCCAGGCGAGGAGGACGAGCGAGAACCCGGCGAACATCATGGCCAGTACGTTGACGGCCCACTTCTTGGGCACGATCGACGCGTAGAGCACGGCCAGGCCGGGAAGGCTCATCAGTCCGACGAACGTGGCGGCTGTGACCTGCCACGTGTTGTCGGCCGGATTCAGCCAACTTGGATACGGGACGGGAACGATCGCTCCCATTAGGTGGATCACTACGCCTCTCCTAACTGTCGTTGCGCCCGGGCGATCCGCCCTGTGACCGGATCGGTCTCAGACCGCAAGGTGCGCAAGCCATTTCGGACGGTTCTCCCCGTCGGAGACACAATGCAGGGAGGGGGTTTCCACATCGTCACCGCTGTGTTTCCAGTGCGTTAATCCACACCCTGGGGACATCCCGCCTGGTGGGGCGCGCTCTTGCGGGCGCGGTGCTCGGGGCGTCCCCGTTTCCCGCCACCACTACGATCTCCCGATCGCTCCTCCCGACGAGCATCCCTTCATGCCCACGCCCGAACCGGCGACGAACGCCGGCCCGTCGCCCGGCGCGCCGGCGCCCCACGAGCCGGCGCCGGATTCCGACGACCGCGTCGCGCCGCTACGCGGTGCCGGCGTGCAGATCGACGGGCGCCGGGTCGCCCGCGTCGCCCTCGGGATCGTGCTCGTCACCCTGGCCGTCCTCGCCGTGGTGTTCACCGTCATCGGCATCCACGACAACGACCAGACGGACGAGCTGCACAACCAGGGCGTCCCGGTACAGGTCACGATCACGTCGTGCCAGGGCCTGCTCGGCGGCAGCGGCAGCAACGGGGCCGGGTACTCGTGCCGGGGCGCCTACGAGCTCGGCGGCCACCGCTACGACGAGGTGTTGCCCGGTACCGCCCTCCACGCGCCGGGCACCGTGATCCGCGCCCTCGCCGTGCCCTCGGACCCGACGCTCGTCTCGCCGCTGTCCGTCATCGACAACGAGCACGCCTCGACCTCGGTCTACATCCTGCCGGCCGTCCTGTTCGTCGTCCTGGTCGCCATCGTCGCCGTCCTGCTGCTCCGCCGGGGGCGCCCGCGCCCGGAGGATCGCAGCGCGGACTGAGTGACCGACGCGTCCCGAGGGCGCGGTCCTGGTGCGAGCGGAGCCTCAGGCGGTTAGGGCGCTCAGGTCGGTGGCGTGTAGCGCTTGTTCTGGCGCGGGCGACGCCCGCTCGAGGGTCGGGAGCCGTTCTGCTTGGGCGGGCTGGGCGCATCGCCCTCCGCCCGCTTCAGCGCCTGCTGCAGGCGGTAGGCCCGCACGAGGTACCAGGCACCCGCCAGGAGGAAGGGCACGCCGAACCCCCAGAAGCGCAGGTTGAAGACGGCCAGGCCGAAGAGCGCCAGGGTGATGCCCTGGAAGAGCCGCTTGCGCAGCAGCGACGACACGAGGATCAGGACCGACATGCCGAGGATCACGTAGGTGAGCTCGTCGTAGATCGTCACGCTCTGGTGGGTGTCCTTGGCGTGCTGAATGGTGTCGGAGCCCACCAGGATGCCGATGATGGCGGCGAGTGGGGCGGCCACCAGGCCGATGGCGCGCTCCTTGTCGTCGGAGCGGGCGATGGCCTCCTCGAGCTCCTCGACCGAACGTTCGTCCGTGGCGTTCTTGTCGTCGTCGAGGGCGTCGGGCTGCACGATCGAGTACTTGAGGCGCTGCCACCGGGTCATCGGGGGGGCGTCGTCGCCGGAGCTGCCGGTGTCTCGACTCGAGGGCACCGGGGAAGGCTAGCAACCCCCCGGAACGGCTCCTTTTGGGCAGGTCGCCGGCGGCGGGGCGCCTTCCGGTACGCACGGCCGGCCCTCTCGATAACGTCTCGGTGGGGGCATGTGGTCCCGGACGGTCGTGAGGTGCGCACAGATGAAGCTCGTGGTGGCGGTGGTCAAGCCGTTCAAGCTCGACGACGTGAAGAACGTCCTGAAGAACATGGGTGTGGCGGGCATGACGATCACTGAAGCGCAGGGCTTCGGGCGCCAGCGGGGGCACACCGAGAACTACCGGGGGGCGGAGTACCAGGTCGACTTCGTCCCGAAGCTGCGCGTCGAGGTCCTCGTCGAGGACGACCGCGCCGAGGCCGTCG
Source organism: uncultured Acidimicrobiaceae bacterium (assembly GCA_964457065.1). Taxonomy (GTDB): domain Bacteria; phylum Actinomycetota; class Acidimicrobiia; order Acidimicrobiales; family RAAP-2; genus Bog-473. The sequence continues at coordinate 2,682 of CAYWDQ010000245.1, forward strand.
TCGACGCCATCGTCAGCTCGGCCGCCACCGGCAAGATCGG
>CAYWDQ010000246.1:0-2629 GCA_964457065.1 uncultured Acidimicrobiaceae bacterium
GGGGGCGTGGAACACGGCGCCGCCCATGCCGTAGCCGACCAGCGCGACCCCGGCCGTGTCTCCTGGCGGGCTCATCCGGTGCGCCCCCTTTCTGCCATCTTCTCAGGGAATTCCTAGAAAACGTCCTGGACCGGGCCCCGTTCTACCGTGCCCGGCCACCAGGGGAAAGAGGCCGCCGCTACTCGGTCCTGAGCAGCAGGGCCGCCGGCGTGCGGGCCGCGATGCGCCCCGGGACTGCGGCGACGAGGTTGCCCAGCACGAGGGCGCCCACGGCGATGGCGGCGAGGACGGCGGCGGGCACCGTCGGGTTGGGCACGACGTAGATGGTGTCGGCGAAGAGGTCCCACAGGAACCGGCCGGCCACGATCCCGAGCGGGAGCCCGACGACGAGCCCGATCGCCACCGCCACGCTCGACTGCCAGGCCACGCTGGCCGCGAGCTGTCGCCCCGTGAAGCCGAGCGTCCGCAGCATGGCGAGGGAGCGCCGCCGGCGGCGCACCGAGGCGACCAGGGTGAGGCCGAGGGCGACCACCGCCCCCGCCGTCAGCCCGAGGCCGAGGATCAGGGGGGTCGACCCCATGGAGCGGTAGTTGACGATCTCGGCCGGTCGCTGCACCGCGTACACGGTGCTCGGGTAATTGGTCGGGAGCGTGACCTCGGCCGCGATGCGATCGAGGCCACGCAGCGCCGCCGTCGGGTCGACCCCGGGCTTGAGGCGCACGAAGATGGCGTTGGGCCCGGCCGGGGAGAGGTCGAACTGGTTGCGCACCGAGGCGGGGAGGAGCTCGTAGGGCACGACCGCCCCCGTCCCCATGGACGCGTGGCCCGTCACGCCGCCCACCCCGACGGCGGGCATGGTGGCCGTGCCGACGATCCGGAGGTGGTGCGGGGTCGTGGTGCCGTAGCGCACCGTCACGGTGTCCCCGACGGCCTTGTGGATCTGGGCCAGCGTGCCCGGCCCGAGCACGAGCTGGTCGGCCGCCTCGAAGCCGTGCCCGGTGAGCAGCGGTGGTGCCACCGACGCGCCCGGCGAGGTGCCGAGGACCGGCACCGTCCGCCCGTCGACCTGCAGGTTGCCGAACCAGTAGCCGGACCACGCGGCCACGCTGGTGTCGTGGTCGAGCAGGCGCGCCGATTGCGCAGCGGGCACGTCCCCGGCGCCGCCACCTGACATCAGCGCGTAGCTCCAGTTCCAGCCGTAGAGGCGGGGGTGCGACACGAGCGAGTTGAGGCTGGCCCCGAACACGACGGTGGCGACGACCACGACGACGGTCAGGGTGGCACCGAGGATGGCGGAGCGCACCGGCACCGAGTCGGCCTCCGCGCCGGGCTCGAGCGCGAAGCGGATGCCGGTCACGGCCGACACGGGCAGCCCCGTCGCCGCGGCCGCCCCGGCGGCGCGGGACGGCGCACGCAGGCGGCGGTGCCACAGCGCGGTGCGGTGCGGTGCCCGCTGCAGGGCCAGCACGACCGCCACCGAGCCGAGGACGACCACGATCGCCGCCACCCCGGCGCCCAGCACGGTCCAGTCGACGGCCACGCCGTGCGGGACATAGGGACGGACGGGGCCCAGCGGGGCCAGGGGCGAGAGCGCCACGGCGACGAGCGCCGCCACCAGCGCGCCCAGGACGACGGCGCCCATGATCCCGACCAGCCCGTCGCCGGCGGTCATCGCCGGGCTGGCGCCGACGGCGCGCAGGGTCCGTTCCTCCTGGGCCCAGAAGCCCAGTTGCCGGCCGATCACCTGTCCGGCGATGAGGAGCGCGGCCAGCGCGGCGATGAGGCCGAACACCCCGAGGGCGATGGCCTCGGGCCGGATGGCGTTCTGGGCCTTGGTGACGTCGATGGAGGCGTCGTAGAAGTCGTAGGGGAGGTCGGCGGGGACGACGTGCTCGATCTCCGCCTCGACGCGGGCCACGTCGCGGCTCCCGTGGTCCAGCTGCAGATAGGTCAGCGAGAAGTTCGAGCAGCAGTTGAGCAGCTGGCGCGCCAGCACCGGGGTGAGGATGACCGTCACCGCGCTGTTGGCATCGATGTCGTCCTGCACGACGGCGTTGTTGAGGACCACGGTCCCGACGAGGGTCAGGTTGCGACGCTGGGCCGGCTTCGGCGGCACGACGCCGGCGGAGCTGGATTGGGAGTTGGCGTAGGTGCCCCACGGGACGGTCTGCCCGACGTGGATGCCCAGCACCTGCTCCGCACCCTGGGTCATCATGATCTCGTCGGTCCGACCGGAATCGGCCATGCGCCCCTGCACGACGGTGACCCGGTCCTGGTTGAAGAAGAGGCCGCCGACGCTGCCCTCGACGTTCATGTTGGCGTTCTCGCCCGCCTTGGTGGGCTCCCCGTCGGGGGCGAGCGGCACGCTGTAGATGTCGGCGAAGCTCTCGGCCCGGCGCACGTCGGGCAGGCGGGCGATCCTGGCCACGAGGGCGCCGTCGTAGCCGGTGGTGTAGCCGAGGGCGGGGTCCCAGATGGCGGTGCCGAGGCTGAGGTCGGACGGGTTGGTGCTCGCCAGGAAGGTCGGGAAGGAGGACTCGGTCCGCCGGGCGGCGGCGAGGGCCCCCATGGCCAGGCCTCCGACCAGGCCGATCAGCAGCACGAGGGTCAGGTACGAACCCCGGCGCCG
>CAYWDQ010000247.1:0-2569 GCA_964457065.1 uncultured Acidimicrobiaceae bacterium
CGTCGACGAGGACACGAACCTGCCCGAGCTCGTCAAGATGTGCACCGGCTGCTCGTTGTGTTGGGACTTCTGCCCCCGAGGCGGTCTCCGCTACGAGTCCCTGTGGCCACCGTCGACCGTCGGGACCGAGGAGGACGCCGAGGTGCAGCCCGCCCAGGTCCGCTCGGACTCCTCGGACACCTACTGGAAGATAAGCGGGGGACCACCGGCCGACGGGCTCGGCGCAGTGGTGGACACCTACGCCGTCCGCGCCTCAGCCGAAGTCGAGGACGCCCAGGACGGCGGTGCGGTCAGCGCATTGCTCATCGGGCTGCTGGCGGCGGGCGAAATCGACGGGGCTCTGGTGTCGAAGCCGAGCACCGACCCCGACGAGCAGTGGAAGGGCGTCGCCACGGTCGCCACGACGGCAGAAGAGATCCGGGCCGCGTCGGGCAGCTTCTACAACCAGACGATGGCCCTGGCCGAGCTCGATCTCTCGCGCTACTCGTTGCCACCCAAACCGCGTCTCGCGGTGGTGGGGACGCCGTGCGAGGTGCAAGGGCTGCGGGCCATGCAGGCGCGCCGCTGGCCCACGGGCGCGCACCGGGTGGATGCCGTCGTCTTGACGATCGCCCTGATGTGCACGAAGAACTTCGACTACGAGGCGCTGACGCTGAAGGAGCTCCGTGACAAGCGCGGCGTCGACCTTGATCGCGTGTCGAAGATGGATGTGATCCGGGGGCGCATGATCGTCGAGTACCGCGACGGCGAGCTGGCCGTCGACGAGCCTGTCAAGGATTTCCATGGCGCCGCGCTGAAGGGTTGCGACGAGTGTGCGGACTTCCTGGGCCGTTCGGCCGACATCTCGGTCGGGAGCGTCGGCTCCATGACCGGATGGACGAGCGTGATCATCAGGACAGAGCGGGGTCGCCTGGCGTTCCAGGCCGCCCGATCGAAGCTCGACGTGCGCGGGCTCGACGACCCGGCCGCCCTCCTCCGGCTCGACGCCCTCGACAAGAAGATCGCCGACCGCACCCTGCAGCGGAAGCTCGACCCGGATGCGCCGCTGTTCATCGACTTCGAGGAGCACGTGCGCGCCTACGATGGCTCGGACCGCCGGCCCGTGTTCATCCGTCATTGACCGCTACCGCGGCGCCCGTGCTGCACGTACCCGACGAGCCCACGCTGCGAGCCGAGCGCTGGCTGGCCGCCGTCCTCGACGGGGGCGACCTCGAACCCGTTCTGACTGGGGGCGACGGCATCGTGGCCTGGCTGTGGACGCGCTGGAGGACCCTGGCGACCGCGGGTGTCGGCGAGGAGGACCTCGGGCGGATCGTGCTGGGTTACCGCCGAGAGATGTGGCTCTGGCTGGCGGGCGAGCGGACGTGGTCGCAGTGCTGCTCGGGCCTCATCGGCCGCATCGACCGGCGCATCGCCGAGCGCGACCGCACGGGGGCGTGACCCGGGGCGGTCGGCCCGCTCCTGCGGTCGAGCTGCGCGGCGTCACGGTCCGCCGGGAGGGTGTGCCGGTGCTGGCCGGGATCGATTGGCGCGTCGAGATGCACGATCGCTGGGTCGTCCTCGGCCCGAACGGGTCCGGCAAGACGACGCTGCTCCAGGTGGCCGCGGCCCGGCTCTGGCCCACGGCGGGGACGGTGGATGTGCTGGGGGCCCGCCTCGGCCGCGTGGACATGCGGACGCTGCGCCCGCGCGTCGCGCTGGTCAGCGGCGCGGTCACGCGGCAGCTGCGGGCAGACCTCGCCGCCCGTGACGTCGTGGTGAGCGGCCGCCACGGCGCGCTCGAGACGTGGTGGAACCGGTACGGGGAGGAGGACTGGGACAAGGCGGACCGGCTCCTGGCCGGCGGCGGGGTGCAGGAGATCGGGGATCGTCCCTTCGGGGTCATCTCCGAGGGGGAGCGCCAGCAGGTCCTCCTGGCCCGGGCGCTCATGAGCGACCCCGAGCTCGTGCTCCTCGACGAGCCGTTCGCCGGCCTGGACCTGGGAGCGCGCGAGCGGCTGCTGGTGCGCCTCGGCGACCTGGCCGGGGACCCGTCGAGCCCGCCGGTGGTCCTGGTGACCCACCACTGCGAGGAGATCCCGCCGGGCTTCACCCACGCCGGCCTCGTGTCCCGCGGCCGGCTGTTGTCGGCGGGACCTCTGGACGACGTCATCACGTCGGCACGGGTGTCCAGTTGCTTCGGCCTGTCGGTGGATGTCGGGTGCACCGGCGGTCGGTGGTGGAGCCGCGCCGCCTGACGGTGGTCCCGCACGCCGAGGAGCAGGGCGGGGAGTTGGGCCTTGATTCGGAACGGCAGCGGCGCTACAAACGACGTGAGCGGAGAAGTGCCGACGAGGTCGGCGCTGCGCATTTCCCCAACCATCCACCATTTGGAAAAGGCCAATCAATAGGCTTTTTCTCCGGAGCGAAGGTAGGACGTCGGGGAGTGACGATCTTGATCCTGCTGGTCCTCGTAGTTTTCCTGTGGGTGGCGGTCCTGGCCCCGAGCGCTTGGCGGCGATTCGGGGAGCGCCAGGGCGTCGGCTCCATCGACCATTTTCACCACCAGCTCCAGCTCCTGGAGCATGCA
>CAYWDQ010000248.1:0-2525 GCA_964457065.1 uncultured Acidimicrobiaceae bacterium
GGCATGGCCGCCACGAGCAACGCAGCTGGATCCTGGCTGCAGGGTGCCGACGGCGGCATCTTCACGTTCGGCAACGCGCCGTTCCTCGGATCGATGGGCGGCCACCCGCTCAACGCACCCATGGTCGGGATCGCGTCGGTCTGAGCCGGCCGGGCCCCGATAGGGGCTCTCAGCGCAGTTGCGGAGAGAGCCCCGGCGTCGGTCGGGCCGCCAACCGCTCGACCCACCTCCGCCGGAGGCTCCTCCGCGTCCCGGCCACCCGGAGCATCGCGGCCACCACGCAACCTGCGGACCTGCCCGCGGTCGCCACGATGACAGTCCTTTCGACCTGTTCGACCAGGCTTTCGACCCGGGCTCGACCCGGGCTCGCCGTCGGCTCGACCGACGACGGGCCCGAGAGTCATACGGGACGGGGCCGAGACGAGATTGCGGCCTATCCTGTGCACGGCGCAGCCCCCGGTCACGAGGACGGGACCACGGGGTCGGCACGATTCCCTGACGGGGGGGTCGGCGCCGAGGGAGGGCAGTCTCATGACAGGCACCACCGGCGGATTCGAACTGCGGGGCATCAACCACCTTGCGCTCGTCTGCCGCGACATGGAGCGGACGGTCGACTTCTACACCAACGTGCTCGGCATGCCGCTCGTCAAGACGATCGAGCTGCCGGCCGGCATGGGACAGCACTTCTTCTTCGACTGCGGCGGCGGAGACTGCCTCGCCTTCTTCTGGTTCCCCAACGCGCCCGACGGGGTCCCCGGCATCAGCGCGCCGGCGGCGCGCCCGGACCAGGGCGACCTGACGAGCGCCATCGGCTCCATGAACCACGTCGCCTTCGACGTGCCACCCGAGAAGATCGAGGAGTATCGCGACCGTCTCCTGGCCGCCGGCATCGATTGCACCGAAATCGCCAACCACGACGATTCCGAGTGGGGCATCAGCGACGCCATGCACTCGGGCGTCTACGTCCGCAGCATCTACTTCCAGGACCCCGACGGGATCCTCCTGGAGTTCGCCTGCTGGATGCGCCGGTTCAGCCTCACCGACGTCTCCCACACCCCCGCCCGCTCCATCGATGCCAACATGGCAGCGGAGCCCGAGCTGCCGAGCGAGCCCACCCGCGTCTGAGGCTCCCCGCCCAGCGACCCACACTTCCCATGCCCCGACTCCGCCAGGTCCCCAAGGACGAAGCCACCGCGCCCATCGTCACCACCATGTACGAGTGGCTCTTCGAAGGCCGCGACCCCGTCGCCGAACCGGGACGCTGGGACGGCACCACCGGCGACTGGTGGACCGTGTTCGCCCTCAGTCCCGACATCCTCGACCACTGCGTCAAGGGCTTCGGCCTCTACCAGTCGCCCACCCGGGTCCTCGACCCGAAGCTGCGTGAGCTCGGCCAGATCCGCGCCGGATGGGCGGCCGGCAGCCAGTTCGTCTTCAGCCAGCACGCCAAGTCGATGCGCGAGCTCGAGATGCCCGAGGAGAAGATCGCCCACATCCCCGCGTGGAGCGTCGCTCCCGAGGGCACGTACGACGTCGCGGAGCGCGCCGTCCTCGCCTACACCGACGCCCTCGTCTACGACCACGGCCGCGTCCCCGACGAGCTCTTCGCCGCGCTGCAGCACCACCTCGACGATGTCGCGATCCTCGAGCTCACCTACATCACCACGCTCTACTTCCAGCACGCGGTCATGTCGAAGGCACTCCGCACGGAGTTCGACGACCGCGACGATCCCGTCGTCGAGGTGCCCGGTCCTCCGGGTGCCTCCGCCATGCGTCCGGGAACGACCCGGTGACGGCGGCCCACGTCGTTCCGCCGGACGACGAAGCACGGCACGCCCCCGACGCGGAGGACCTCTGGAACGAGTCGTACTACTGCGACTTCGTCAACGCCGACGGCTCGCTCGGCGGCTGGCTCCGGCTCGGCCTGTACCCCAATCGGGAGGTCGCATGGTGGACGACGTGGATCGTGCGCCCCGGCCGCCCCGGCATCGCCTCGGTCAACTACGAGATGCCGGTTCCCCCGGAAGACGGCCTCGTCAGCGAGAGCCGGGACGGCGAGCGCGTCGAGATCGACCTGCTGCGCCCACTCGAGGAGTTCCGCTTGGCCGCCTCGCACCTCATGGGCAAGGAGTTCCCCAACCCCGAGGACGCCTACACCGACACCCACTGGCAACCCCTGCTCCTCGACGTCGACCTGACCTGGACGACCGACGGCGTCCCCTATCACTACGACCTCACGACGCGTTACGAGATCCCGTGCCTCGTCACGGGCACCGTCACCGTCGACGGCGAGACCTTCACCGTCGACGGACACGGGCAGCGGGACCACTCGTGGGGCGTGCGGGACTGGTGGGCCTTTGGATGGTGCTGGTGCTCCATGCGCCTCGACGACGGCACGCGGGTCCATCTGGCCGACATCCGGATGGGGATCCCGGGCGTGCCCGTCTTCTTCGGATACATCCAGACACCGGGCGAGGTCTACCCCGCCTCGGCCCTGTCGGTCACCGAGGACACGGGTGCGCACG
>CAYWDQ010000249.1:0-2290 GCA_964457065.1 uncultured Acidimicrobiaceae bacterium
TTGATGGGCGCGCTGTTCCTCTCGACGCAGTTCCTCCAGTTCGACCTGGGACTGTCACCCCTCCAGGCCGGGATCCGGATCCTGCCCATCGCCGCCATGGTGATCGTCAGTGCCGCGCTGTCGCCGGTCCTGGCCCGCGTCATCGGCACGAAGTTCACCGTGGCCGCCGGACTGCTGTCGATCGCCGGTGGTCTGTGGGAGGTGTCGGCGGCCTCGAGGCTGCAGACGACGTACGGCGACATCGTTCTGGGCCTGCTGCTGATCGGCTTCGGCGCCGGGCTCATGTTGCCCACGGCCACGAACTCGGTCATCGGCTCGGTCCCGCGGGGTGACGCCGGGATCGGCTCGGCCGCCAACACGGTGGCGCTCCAGGTCGGCGGCGCGCTCGGCGTGGCCGTGGTGGGAAGCGTGATGCTGACCCGCTACCAGGATCACATGACAGCGGCGCTCTCCGGCCGGCACGTGCCACCGTCGGTCGCACCGACGATCCTCGGCTCCCTCGGAGGAGCCCTCGCGGTGGCGGCGCGCGCCGGTGGAGCGACCGGCGCACTGCTGGCCCGCGCCGCGCGGACGGCCTTCATGAGCGGGAACGGGGTGGCGCTGGCGGTGGGCGCGATCGTCTCCCTGGGCGGCGCGGTCCTGGTGCTGGTGGCCCTCCCGTCGCAACCTCGCCCTGAGGCCGACAACGCGGCCGATCAGGGGTAGCACACGCGTGCCGGCTCATTCGGCCCGCGTCCGGGCAGCGTGAGGGCCATGGAAGACTTTCGGCATCGACCCGGTCCCGCCCGACGGCGCCCCGATCCCGCAGCACGACGACGGCACGCAGCGCCGCCAGGAGTGGGTGCGCGCCAACTTCACCGCGATCTTCGGCACCTCGGCCCAGGAGCTACGAACGCAGGGAATCGACCCCCGCCAGTACGCGCTCGACCATCGCGACCAGATCCGCCGCTTCGCCCGGGCGCAGCGGCGCCAGGGCATCGCTGTCCCCGGCGGACCCGGCAACGGCGGACCCGGCCCGGATCGCTCCACGAGTTGGCGGGGCGGCTATGGCGGTGGTCGGTTCGGCGTCGGGATGCGCGGCGGCAGCGCATGGATCGGGATCCTGCTCATCCTCTTCGCGTTGCGCTTCCTGCTGGTCGACTCCTTCGTCGGTGCGCACGCCGCCATCTTCTGGGTGCTCGGGATCGGGGGGATCCTGCTGTTGGCCCGAGTGGCCCTGTTCTCGTGGCTCCGCCGGAGGCGGCTCCGCGGCTACCGGCCCGGAGCGCACCCGGACGGCCGCCCGGGGTCGTGAGCGGGCGGCCGGCCCGGCGTGTCAGGGCTTCATGGTCGGGTGGGGCTCCACGACGACGCTGGCGCGGCGAAGACGTTCCAGCACCCGGTTCTCGCGCCCGTACGACAGCGGCGTGAACAGGAGCGTGTCGAGCGGGAACCACAGGCCCACCCAGACCAGCACCCACCCTCCGGAATCGAGGACGAGGTTGGCGTTCCCGGTGGAGCCGACGATGCTCCCCTTGACGATCACCAGGAGGAAGCCCAGGACCACGATCGGAATGCCGATCCACAGCGAGAACACGCCGTCGAGCCTGACCGCCCGGCGCTCCCGTTGGTTGTAGGCGATGCGGTGGTCGCAGTAGCGGTCGAGGGTGCGAGCGATGCGTTGGTTCATGCCCTCCTGCAGCTGGTCGGACGGCAGGGACAGCTCGATCCGCACGGGGCCGCGGGGCGGGCGGCTGCGCAGCACGCTGATGCAGTACTCGAGCCCGGTCATGAAATTACGGTATTCGGAGAAGAGGTCCGTCTGCGCCAGGACGAACATGTCCTCGGGGCTGGTCAGCGACAGCGAGATCACCTGCGGAGCCCGATCGGCCATGACGCCCTGTTCTAGCCGTCCGGCGGGGCCGGCGCCCGGTGGGCCGCCGGCCCCGGACCGTCCCCGCGGCCGCGCCGCCGGCGTAGGGTAGAGGGAGGACATGCCCGCCTCGTCCGTAGGTGGGCGTGAACCTTCGGCTCCGTGTCCCGACGGAACGGCCGAAAGGAGGACCATGACCTCACCCGAGTCGTTGCACCTTGCTGCGCAGCTCGACCAGCACCACGCACCCGAGACCAACGGGCGCATTCCGGTCTGCAGGAGGTGTGGCGCACGCACCGACGGCCCCACGGGGACGCACCACGTCGTGCAGGAAGGTCGTGAGAACCGATCGCGCGAATGGCTCGTCGCGCAGTCGCGGCTGGCCGACATTGCGCAGGCCCAATTGCTGCGGGACCTCTGAGGTCAGCCCCCCGGCGC
>CAYWDQ010000250.1:0-2242 GCA_964457065.1 uncultured Acidimicrobiaceae bacterium
AGCGCCAGTGCGGCCACGAGGACGACGTCGTCCACGCCCGCCTCCGCCGCCATGTCCAGCACCGTCTCAATGACCATCTGTCGGACGTCCGGTGCCTCCATCGGGGGCAGCGGCAGCGACACGTCGTCGAAGCAGATCGTGAGCTTCATGCCGGGCCGGAGGAGCGCCGGCAGGGGATCGCGATCGCCGACGGGATGCAGCAGCGCGTGACGGATGGCGCGGTAGGGGTCGTCGATCGCCTTCATCGGTTCGGGCGCGTAAATCACCCGGCTCCCCTCGGGGAGCGTCTCGAGCATGAACCCCTCGCCGTTCCAGAACAGAGTCGGTGGGGTGGACTTGTCCACTTCGAGGACGAAGCCGGGTCGGCGGCTCATCAGGCAGATCCTTTCCGTACGTCGAAGGCGATCTTCACGGCCCCCCGCCTTCCGGCCGCGCCCGCGTGGGCCACGGCGTCCTCGAAGCGGGTGAGGGGATAGGTGGCAGACACCAGTCGGCCGGTGCGCTGCGCTTCGGCGACCTCGAAGGCAAGCGCGAACGTGGACACACGGTCGTCCATGCCGGCGCCTCCCTCGGTCCCATAGGCGTAGGCCCCCGCCAGGCGAACTTCGCGGTGCCACAACGGCGCCAGGTCGACCGTGACCCTGCCCGGCATGCCGACCAATGACACCGTCCCGCGCGGGCGCACCATGGCGAGCGACTGGGCGATGGACTCGGGGCTACCCACGCAGTCGATCACCACGTCGGCACCTCCCGACAGTGTGGCGGTCATGCCCGACGCGCCGCCGTAGGACAGGGACCGCGAGTGCCGGCGCACCGCACGCGCCAACTGATCGTCGGGCAGCGCGTCGGTGCCGCCGAGCTCGCGAGCCAGTCGTTGCTGATGCGCGTAGCGAGCCCCAACCAGGACCATCGACGGTGCCGGGCAGCGCCCGATCGACGCCAGGTGGCCCAGTGCTGCCGTCACCAGCAGACCGAGGGTTCCCGCGCCGACGACCGCCACGACGTCACCTCCGGCGATGGGTGCTCCGAGCACCGCATGTACGGCGCATGCGACCGGCTCGACGGTGACGGCGTCCGTGTCGCTCAGGGCTTCGGGCACCCCGTAGAGCTGGCTGGAGTGGGCGACGAGGCCCGAGGTCGACCAGCCACCGCCGGTGTCGGCGCAGAACCCCGTCTGCAGTCCCGGCCGGATGTGGCCGAAGGCGAGGTTGCCGCAGTTCCCGACGTTCCCGGCTTGGCAGGCGGGGCAGGGCGGCTCGATCCCGCGCGCCGCGCAGCCAAGCACCGGTTGGAGCACGACACGGCTGCCCGCGGCCAGCGCGGCCCCGTCCGCGGCGACGGAGTCTTGCGCGACCGTGCCGACGACCTCGTGGCCCGGCACGAAGGGGAAGGACACGATGTCCTCGAAGTAGCGAGAGCTGCGGCCATCCAAGGTGGCGAGGTCGGAACCGCAGATGCCGGACAACGTGGGATCGACGTGGACCCACCCTTCGGCGGGCACGACCGGCGCCTCGCGCTCGACCAGCCGCAAGGGCCCGACCCCGACGCCGCGTCCGGAGCCCAGGGTGGAGACCAGCCGCGCCGCAGCGAAGCGCGGGAGCGATCGTTCGAACAGGAGCGTGCTCACCGACCCATCACCGCCTTGGGTGGTTTCACGTCGAAGGGGCCCAAGGGCAGAGGTCGATGCGACCCGCCCTGTGCCTTGGCCCAGTGCTCCACATGCCAGCCCCGGCGGCGGGCGATGGCCGACAGTCGGGCCTCAGGGTTCACGGCCACGGGGAAGCCGACCGCCTCGAGCATCGCCAGATCGCTCGCCGAGTCGGCGTAGGCGACGGACTCTTCGAGCGACAACGAGTGCGCCTCCGCGTAGTCGGCCAGCAGCAGTGCCCGCGCTTCGCCGATGGGTGGCAACGTCGTCAGGTGGCCCGTGAGCCGACCGTCGCGGGACTCCATTTCCGCGCAGACGATGTCATCGAACAGCGGCCGTATCGGCTCGATGATGAAGTCCAGCGCGCCGGTGATCAGCAGTGTCCGGTGCCCCAGTGCCCGGTGCGCCCGCACCCGGGCGAACCCGTCGGGGAACGACCGCGTAAGCAGTTGCCGGTGGAACAGCTCCCACGAGTCCTCCCGCAGCTGCTCGATGGGGGCATTCTCGAAGCGCCGGTAGAACGCGCGCAGGAAGTCGCCGCGGTCCCGCCGGTCGAGCGCGAGCAGAGAGGGTCCTTGGCGGGCCAGGTCGGCG
>CAYWDQ010000251.1:0-2172 GCA_964457065.1 uncultured Acidimicrobiaceae bacterium
AGCGGCGTGACGTCGAGCAGCAGGACGTCCTTGACCTCGCCCTTGAGGACGCCGGCCTGCACGGCGGCGCCGATGGCGACGACCTCGTCGGGGTTCACGCCCTTGTGGGGCTCCTTGCCCGTCATCTTCTGCACGAGCTCCTGCACGGCGGGGATCCGGGTGGAGCCACCGACGAGCACGACGTGGTCGATGTCGGACGTCTTGAGCCCGGCGTCCTTGATGGCGGCGTCGAACGGCCCCACGCACGCCTGCACCAGGTCGGCGGTGAGCTCGTTGAACTTGGCCCGCGTCAGCTTGATGTCGAGGTGCTTGGGCCCCTCGGACGTGGCGGTGATGAAGGGGAGGTTGATCTGGGTGTCCTGCACGGTCGACAGCTCGATCTTGGCCTTCTCGGCCGCCTCCTTCAGGCGCTGCAGGGCCATCTTGTCCTGGGAGAGGTCGACGCCCTCGGTGTTCTTGAACTCGGTCACCAGCCACTCGATGACCTTGTCGTCCCAGTCGTCGCCGCCGAGCTTCGTGTTGCCCGAGGTCGACTTCACCTCGAAGACGCCCTCACCGATCTCGAGCACCGAGACGTCGAACGTGCCGCCGCCCAGGTCGAACACGAGGACGGTGCGGTCCGTGTCCTCCTTGTCGAGCCCGTAGGCCAGTGCGGCCGCCGTCGGCTCGTTGATGATGCGGAGCACCTCGAGGCCGGCGATCGCCCCGGCCTCCTTGGTGGCCGTGCGCTGCGCGTCGTTGAAGTACGCGGGCACGGTGATGACGGCCTGGGTCACGGTGTCGCCGAGATACGCCTCGGCGTCCCTCTTCAGCTTGCCCAAGATGCGGGCGGAGATCTCCTGGGCCGTGTACGCCTTGCCGTCGATGTCGACGGTCCAGCTCGTGCCCATGTGGCGCTTCACCGAGCGGATGGTCCGGTCGGGGTTCGTGATGGCCTGGCGCTTGGCCACCTCGCCGACGAGCACCTCGCCGGTCTTGGAGAAGCCGACGACCGAGGGGGTCGTCCGGCCACCTTCGGCATTCGGGATCACGACGGGCTCCCCCGCCTCCAACACGCTGACCACCGAGTTGGTGGTTCCCAGGTCGATTCCTACGGCCTTGGCCATTTCCGCTGTCCTTCCGATCGTGAGCTGCCCGGTTGGCAGTTGCACCGTCTATTGCGTGGCTCCATTGTACCAAACTTGAGTGCTACCTTGTCAAGATTTGTGACAGGAGGGTGAACCACGCCTTCCCTCCCAGGTCAGAGCGGTGGGCTGCCACCCTCCCGCCGGACGGACGGGACCCCTCCGGCCGGGGCGTACGATCGTTGCGTGCTCGATCTGGTGCTCCTCCGCCACGGCCAGTCCGACTGGAACGCCAAGAACCTCTTCACCGGGTGGGTCGACGTCGACCTGACCCCCGCCGGCGAGGAGGAGGCCCGGGCCGCCGGGGTGCTCCTGGCGGCCGAGGAGGGCCTCGACCTGCGGATCCTGCACACCTCGGTGCTCACCCGGGCCATCCGCACCGCCGACATCGCCCTGGCCGCGGCCGGCCGCAGCTGGCTGCCGGTCCGCCGCGACTGGCGCCTCAACGAGCGCCACTACGGGGACCTGCAGGGCAAGAACAAGTCCCAGATCAAGCAGCAGTTCGGCGAGGAGCAGCTCATGCTCTGGCGCCGCAGCTACGACACCCCACCCCCACCGCTCTCCCCGGACAACCCCTACAACGTCGCCGCCGATCCCCGCTACGACGACGTCGACCCGGTCGACATGCCGCGCACCGAGTGCCTGGCCGACGTGGTCCGCCGCACCCTGCCCTACTGGGAGCAGGTCATGGTGCCGGACCTGCGCGCCCTCGCCGAGCACGACTCGGCGATCCTGGTGGCCGCCCACGGCAACTCAATCCGGGCCCTGCGCAAGGTGCTCGAGGACATCTCCGACGAGGACATCCCCGGGCTCGAGATCCCGACGGGCATCCCCTACCGCATGCTGCTCGACGACGACCTCACCGTGCGCTCGGCCGGGTACCTCGGCGACCCCGAGGCCGCGGCCGCCGCGGCCGAGGCGGTGGCCCGCCAGGCCGACCGGCCCCTCGGCTGAACCCGCCGCCTCGGCGCTGACCGGTCAGGGGGGCTGGTCACGGGCCCCAGAAAGTGATATCTATTAGATATCACTTTTGTCGGGAGGAGCACCC
>CAYWDQ010000252.1:0-2004 GCA_964457065.1 uncultured Acidimicrobiaceae bacterium
CCTGAGTGCCTCAAGGAGGATCTTTGCAGCGTCGTTCCCCGTCCATTCTCGCCAACGAGGATCGTCCCATCTCCAGCCGTCCATGTACTCAGGACGCTTAGGTTCATGGTCGCTCACGGGCCAAGGTTTCCGAATCGATGTTGAACCCACTCAACCTCGCTGAGAGCCTCCGAACACCAGAACGGGGAGCCGAACCGGACGATGTTCGAGGTAGGAACGTTCTTGACATCCGGCCCTTCGTGACTCACTCATGACCCTCGAGCCTTCGATGTGCCGGTGGCCGCGCGGAGCCGACCGTTCCCCGGCGTGGCACCCAAGGTCGCAGTCACGGGCGGGAGCATCCGATGAGGAGGGCCGTCGGTGCGCTGGTGGCGCTCGGTCTCGTGGTCGGGCTGCTGGGGACGGCCGTGGTTGGCTCCGCCATGGCCATGTTCGGGATCGACGTCGAGCCCGCGGCGACGTCGGCGGCCACCTCCAAGATCCCGCCTGCCATGCTGGCCCTCTACCAGGAGGCGGCGGCCACCTGCCCCGGCCTGCCGTGGACCGTCCTGGCGGCCATCGGCACCGTCGAGTCCGACAACGGGCAGTCGAACCTGCCCGGGGTGCACAGCGGCTCCAACGCGGCCGGTGCCGAAGGCCCCATGCAGTTCGAGCCGGACACCTTCGCCGAGTACGACGAGCCGATCCCCCCGGGCGGGGCGGACCCGCCCAGCCCCTACGATCCGACCGACGCCGTGTACGCGGCCGCACGCCTCCTGTGCGCCAACGGAGGCTCGGGCGGCACCGACCTCGCCGGTGCCGTCTACGCCTACGACCATTCGGCCTCCTACGTGACCCAGGTGCTGGCGCTGGCCCAGTCGCTGGCCGCGCCCGCGCCGGCGGGCACGCCAGTCGCGGATGCCGGTGCGGTGGCGGCCGAGTGGGCGCTGTCCCAGATCGGCACGCCCTACGTCTGGGGCGGCGAGACGCCGGGGGTGGGCTTCGACTGCTCGGGGCTCGTCCAAGCCGCCTACCGGGTGACCGGCGTCGTGCTGCCCCGGGTCGCCCAGGACCAGTACGACGGGACGCCGAAGCTGGCCGCCGGTCAGCCCCTCGCCCCGGGTGACCTCGTCTTCTTCGGCGCCGGGCCGTCCGCCATCGACCACGTGGGCATCTACGTCGGGATCGTGGACGGTGACGACGTCATGGTCGACGCGCCCTACACGGGGGCGGACGTGCGGGCCGAGGCCTTCCCGGCCACCCCGGGCGCGGACTTCGGCAGCTTGCTCTTCGTGGGGGCGACGAGACCGTGACGCCCCCACGTCATCGTTCACGTGGCACCCGAAGCCGACCATGGGCCCTCCACGGCGGTCAGTCCTCGGGGGATGATCCGCATCCATCGTAGTACGATGCTATCGTGTCACGATGCAACTGCGGGATGCCGACTACGAGGACCTGTTGACACTGCGCACGGGGCTCCGCCGGTTTCTGCGATGGAGCGAGCAACAGGCGGAGGCGGCCGGTCTGACGCCGGCACAGCACCAGTTGCTCCTCGCCATCCGCGGGCACAGCGACCGCCGCGGCCCAACGGTCGGCGAGGTGGCCGACTACCTGCTCCTCCGGCACCACAGCGCGGTCGGGCTGGTGGACCGGGCCGTCGCCGCGGGCCTGGTCAAGCGGGTCCGTGACCAGCAGGACCACCGGGTCGTGCGGCTTCGGCTCACGGCGAAGGGGGGCAAGCGCCTCGAGTCGCTCTCGGAGGTCCACATGGCGGAGCTCGAGCGGCTGTCGCTCAAGCTCCCCAGCGCCTGGCGGGGTTTGATGCCGCGCCAGCCCTTGCACGGCATCGACGTCCGGCCTTGACGGTCTAGACGGCTCGCCCGCGCAGGTCCCGGTAGATGCGCACGAGGGACGCGGTCGAGGGGTCCTGGCCCGAGAGGTCGGGAGCGGCCACATCCGTCAGGATCGGTGCCAGCTCCTTGGCCATCACCTTGCCCAGCTCGACGCCCCACTGGTCGAAGGAGT
>CAYWDQ010000253.1:0-1905 GCA_964457065.1 uncultured Acidimicrobiaceae bacterium
GCGCTGCTCGCCGGCTCGGCCATCCTCATGGTGGCGTTCTTCGTCAACGAAGCCCGGGCGCCCGACCCCATGCTCGACCTCGGCCTGTTCAAGATCCCGGCCTTCGTGGGGATCTCGGTGGTGGCGTTCACGCTGGCCGCCTCCATCTTCGCGATGTTCCTCTACCTCACGCTCTACATCCAGGACGACCTCGGGTACGGCCCGCTGGCCGCCGGGGTGCGTTTCCTACCCCTGACACTGCTCACGTTCTTCGTGGCCTTCTTCGCCGGGCGCCTGACCGTGCGGGTGCAGTCGCGCCTGCTGTTGGGCATCGGGATGCTGGCGGTCACCGGGGGGCTGCTCCTCATGGGAACGACCCATCCGGATTCGACCTGGACCGTGCTGCTGCCCGGCTTCATCCTGTGCGGGCTGGGGATCGGGGCCGTCAACCCGGTCCTGGCCTCCGGCGCCATCTCGGTCGTCCAGCCCCAGAGCAGCGGCATGGCCTCGGGAGCCAACAACACCTTCCGGCAAGTGGGCATCGCGACAGGCATCGCCGTCCTCGGGGCCGTGTTCCAGAGCCAGGTCGTGACGCACACCTCGGCCGCGCTCGACAAGACGGTCTACGGGCACGAGGTCCTGCGGCAGGGCGGCGCACAGCTGCGCGGTGCGCTGTCGGCCGGCGAGGTGCAGCAGGTGGCCGCGTCGATCCCCGTCGCCGCGGCGCGCCACGCGCTGCTCAACGCCTATCACATCGGCTTCTCGAGCACGCTGAACCACCTGATGGACATCGGTGCCGCGGTGGCGTTCGTGGGGGTGCTGAGCGGGTTCATCCTGGTGCGCCAACGCGACTTCGTGATCCCGACCGGGCCGGGCGGCGCCGGGTCCGCGGGTCGTCCGGGAGCGGAGGCTCCGGCGGACGCCGCGGTGCCGGCCGCCCATGCTTGAGCCGTTCACGCTGGACGGGACGTTCGTGCGGTTGGAGCCGCTGTCCGAGACCCACGTCACCGCTCTCGTCGAGGCGGCCGCCGAGGACCGGAGCACCTACCAGTGGACCTATACGCCCGATGGCCCCGAGGAGATGACGGCCTACGTCCGCGACGCGCTGTCCAAGGTGGCCGCGGGCGGTCACGTCGCCTTCGCCACGGTCCGCAAGGGGACCGGGCCCGCCCGCATCGACCGGGTGGTGGGCGCCACCCGCTTCTGCGAGATCGCCTTCTGGCAGTGGCCCCCCGGGGCGGGCCACCAGCGCCATGACGTGCCCGACGTGGTGGACATCGGCTTCACGTGGCTGGCGGGGTCGGCCCAGCGGACCCCGGTCAACACGGAGGCCAAGCTGCTGATGATGACCCACGCCTTCGAGGTCTGGCGGGTCCACCGGGTTGCGCTGCAGACCGACGTGCGCAACACACGGTCGCGGGCCGCCATTGAGCGGATCGGCGGTCGGCTCGACGGCATCCTGCGAGCCGACCGGCCCGGTGCGGACGACACGGTGCGCACCTCGGCCCGCTTCTCCATCGTGGCGTCGGAGTGGCCCGAAGTGAAGGCGCGGCTGACCTCCCGTCTGGAGTCCGGCGCACCGGTGTAGCCGAGGCGAGCTGGGGGGCCTTTAGGCGCGGTTGAGGGTGGCCGAGATCTTGCGGAGGTGCAGCGCGTGCACCGCCGCCTCCGCCTCGTCCTTGGGCCGCACGGCGGCCACGGCCTTGCCGGTCCGGTGGATCTTCCAGGCCAGCTGGTCGGCCCGCTCGACCGTGTGGCCGAAGATCTCGACGAAGGCCCGGATCACCGTCTGGAAGGTGGTGACGTCGTCGTTCCAGACGATCACCGCCCACAGGTCCTCGACCTCGAAGAAGGCGCTGATGTCCTCGTCGACGACCTCGGGGAGGTTGATGGTCGAGGGATGGTCGAGCGTGGACGTCATGTGGT
>CAYWDQ010000254.1:0-1860 GCA_964457065.1 uncultured Acidimicrobiaceae bacterium
ACGGGCCCCAGAAAGTGATATCTATTAGATATCACTTTTGTCGGGAGGAGCACCCTATGAGCACCACCGAGTCGCCGAGCACCACCGAGTCACCCAGCACCAGCGCCGCACCCGTCGGGCACCAGGGCGTACGGGTCGACATCACCGAGCGTCCCCCGAGGCTCGCGGTGAACGGGTGGTTCGGCGTCGCCATCCTGCTCGCGCTGATCGCCGTCATGATCGTCGTGGCCATGCACAGCGCGAAGTGGCTCTGGATACCCATCCTGGTCTTCGTCCTGGTCGCCACGTCCTTGGACGTCGTCCCGCCGGGCCAGACCTCGGTCGTCCAGTTCTTCGGCCGCTACATCGGGACGATCCGCCGGCCTGGGTTCTGGTGGGTCGTGGCCCCGCTGACGGTGCGCCGACGCGTGAGCGTCCGGGTCCGCAACTTCGAGACGAGCCACCTCAAGGTCAACGATGCCGACGGCAACCCCGTCGAGATCGCGGCGATCGTCGTCTGGCAGGTGGCCGACACCGCCAAGTCGACGTACGCCGTGGACAACTACGTGAACTTCGTCTCCGTGCAGTCCGAGTCCGCCCTGCGCCACGTCGCCACGAGCCACCCCTACGACGACACCACCGGCGCCGGGACCTCGCTGCGCGGCTCGACCGACGTCGTCTCGGCCCAGTTGGCCACCGAGGTCGCCGAGCGCGTCGTCATCGCCGGCGTCGAGATCGTCGAGGTGCGGATCTCGCACCTGGCCTACGCCCAGGAGATCGCACAGGCCATGCTGCGGCGCCAACAGGCCAACGCCGTCGTGGCGGCCCGCTCGCGCATCGTCGAGGGCGCGGTCGGAATGGTCGAGATGGCGCTCGAGCGTCTGAACGAGGGCGGCGTCGTCTCCTTGGACGAGGAGCGGACGGCCGCCATGGTGAGCAACCTCATGGTGGTGCTGTGCGGTGACCAGCCGCCGTCGCCGGTCGTGAACACGGGGTCGCTCTATACGTGAGCGAACGGCGGCAGGTTCTGCTGCGCGTCGACCCGGCCGTGCACGACGCGATCGCCCGGTGGGCCAACGACGAGTTCCGCAGCGTCAACGCGCAGATCGAGATGCTGTTGCGCCGGGCGCTCAGCGACGCCGGGCGCCTCCCCAGCCAGGCGGCACCGCTGCCCAAGCGCGGCCGACCCCGGGCCGGCAGCGACTGAACGCCCGGGCCCGGCGGCACCGCGCCCCCGTAGCGTGGCGTGACATGGCGCTCACCCTCCGCCCGCCCGGACCCGACGACGAGGCGGCGTGCCTGGCCGCCCAGGGCGAGTTCGAGTCCTTCCCGTTCCTCCTGCACTGGGAGCCGGGCCTGGAGTGGTCGAGGTACCTCGATCACCTCGAGGGCCTCCGCCGCCGGACCCGCGTGCCCGAGGGCCCCATCCCCGAGGGCCCCGTCCCCGAGGGACCCATCCCCGAAAATCCGGTCCCCTCCACCTTCCTCCTCGCCGAGGTGGACGGTGCGCTCGTGGGCCGGGCCTCGGTGCGCTTCTCGTTGAACGACTTCCTGGCCGCGCGGGGCGGCCACATCGGCTACGGCGTGCGGCCGGCGTTCCGGCGGCGGGGCTACGCCACGGCCATCTTGCAGCAGGCGGTCGCCATCGCCCGGGCCGAGGGCGTCGGGCGCATCCTCGTCGTGTGCGACGACGACAACGAAGGGTCGGCCCGCGTCATCGAGCGCTGCGGTGGGGTGCTCGAGTCGGTCGTCACTCCCGCGGAGGGCGTCACGCCGTTCCGGCGCTACTGGATCGACTGATCCGGTCCCGCCGCCAACTCTGCCCAGAGACGGCGGTGGGCCGGGGCACCTCGCCGCGCCCCGGCCCTACCGACCATCTAC
>CAYWDQ010000255.1:0-1856 GCA_964457065.1 uncultured Acidimicrobiaceae bacterium
CCCCGCAGTCGTAGCAGGGGGTCCAGCGGCAGTCCTCGACGGCCACCCGGGCCAGTGCATCCTGCCAGTCACCCCAGAGGAAGTCGCGGTGCAACCCCGCCGAGATGTGGTCCCAGGGCAGGGCCTCGTCGGCGCCCCGCTCGCGATGACACACCTCGTCGACGCTCAGGCCCTCGGCGGCCAGCGCCGCCTCCCACAGCGAGAGGTCGAAGCGCTCCGACCACTCCTGGAACGTGCCGCCGGCCCGCCAGACGCGCTCGATCACCGCCCCCATGCGCCGGTCACCCCGGCTGGCCAGCCCCTCGGCGACCGAGGCGGACGGCTCGTGCCAGCGGATCGTGAGTCCCCGGGAGCGCCGGGCCGCCTCGCGCAGGAGCGTCACCTTGCGCTCGAGCTCGGCCACGGTGTCCTGCCCGAACCATTGGAACGGCGTGTGGGGCTTGGGCACGAAGCCGCCCACCGAGGCCACCACGGTCACCGACTTCTGGTGGCTCCTGCCGATCTCGACGCACCGGGCCCCCAGCTCCGCGATGCCGAGCACGTCCTCGTCGCGCTCGGTGGGGAGCCCGATGAGGAAGTAGAGCTTGATCCGCCGCCAGCCCTGGCTGAAGGCGGCGTCGACCGCGCCGTAGAGGTCCTCCTCGGTGATGAGCTTGTTGATCACCGTGCGCATCCGCCACGTCCCGCCCTCGGGTGCGAAGGTGAGACCGGTGCGGCGCACCTTCTGGATCTGTGCCGCCGTGCCCACCGTGAAGGCGTCGACCCGCAGCGACGGGAGGCTGACCGAGACCCGTCCGCCGTGCTCGGGATCGTCGACGATGTCGCGCACGGTGTCCTCGATGTCCGAGAAGTCCGCCGTGGAGAGCGACGTGAGGGTCACCTCGTCGTAGCCGGTGCGCTCCAGGCCGTTGCGCACCAGTGCGCGGACCTGCTCGGCGGGCCGCTCGCGTACCGGGCGGGTGATCATGCCGGCCTGGCAGAAACGGCATCCCCGCGTGCAACCCCGGAACACCTCGACGTTGAGGCGGTCGTGGACGACCTCTGTCAGCGGGACCAGCTGGCGCGAGGGGTAGGGCCAGTCGGCCAGGTCGGCCACCGTCCGCTTCGTCACCTCCGCCGGTACCCCCGCATCGACCGGCTCCGTGGACACGAGCCGCCCGTCCACGTAGGAGGGCGCGTAGAGCGCCGGGACGTAGACGCCCTCGAGCTGCGCCAGCGACCGCCACAGCGCGCCGCGGTCCCGCTGCACGGGGGGCGACCCCTCGAGCCAGGCGGCCATCACCTCGTTGACCTCGCCCACGGCCTCCTCCCCGTCACCGAGCACGAAGGCATCGACGAAATCGGCCAATGGCTCGGGGTTGTACGCGCAATGTCCGCCCGCCACGACGAGGGCGTCGTCTCCGGACCGCTCCGCCGCATGCAGCGGAAGGCCGGCCAGGTCGATCAGGTTCACGAGGTTGGTGTACACGAGCTCGGCCGAGAGGTTGAAGGCCAGCACGTCGAAGGCCGCCGCGGGCAGATGCTGCTCCACGCTGAAGAGGGGTACACCGGCGGTGCGCATGGCCGCCTCCATGTCGACCCAGGGTGCGTAGGAGCGCTCCGCAACCGCGTCGGGCCGCTCGTTGAGGATCTCGTAGAGGATCTGGAGGCCCTGGTTGGGCAGGCCGATCTCGTAGGTGTCGGGGTAGAGCAGGAGCCACGCCACCTTGCCCGGGCCGTGCTCGGGGTACACCGCGCCCTGCTCGCCGCCGATGTAGCGGGCCGGCTTGGTCACCGTGGGCAGGAGGCGCTCGATCGTCGGCCAGAGGGTCTCCATGGGCCACAACCCTACGGGACGCTCATCCCCCGCCCGTCGT
>CAYWDQ010000256.1:0-1839 GCA_964457065.1 uncultured Acidimicrobiaceae bacterium
GCTCCGCCAGCACCTCGGTCGGCACCATGAGCGCACCCTGGTGGCCGCTCTGGACTGCGCCCAGCAGCGCCGCCAGCGCGACGACGGTCTTGCCGGAGCCGACGTCGCCCTGGAGGAGCCGGTGCATGGGGAACGGTCCGGCCATGTCGGCCACGATCACCGCCAGCGCCTGGCGCTGGGCCTTCGTCAGCTCGTAGGGCAGGCGGGCGAGGAAGCGCGCCACGAGCGTGTCCGTCACGGCACCGGTGATCTCGCGCGGCGAGACGTCGTGGTGCAGCGCACGCGCGTTGTCCTCGAAGGCCCGCCGCCGCAGCACCAGGGCGAGCTGCAACCGGAAGAGCTCGTCGAACACCAGGCGGCGCCGGGCCGGGGCGACCACCTCGTACGACTCGGGCAGGTGGATGGCGCCGAAGGCCTCGGTCCGGCCCCACAGGTCGAGCGACGACCGCCATTCGGGGGGCAGGGGGTCCACGAACTCCCCCGCCCGCCGGAGCGCCTCCTCGACGCACTCCCCGATCTCCCAGGACGTCAGCCCGGCCTTCGCCGACGCCGGGTACACCGGGAGGATGCGCAGGGTCCGCCGGCCCGGGGTCACGCCGGCCACCACGTCGACCACCGGGTTCACCATCTGACGCGTCCCCCGGTACTCGCCGACCTTCCCGAAGAAGATCGCCTCGGTGCCAGCCTCGAGCTGCTTGGCCCGCCAGGGTTGGTTGAAGAAGACGACGGCCAGTCGGCCGGTGTCGTCCCGCACCACGAGGTCCACCACGGCGCGGCCGTTGCGGGCCCGCCTGGTCCGCACCGACTGCACCGACGCCAGCACCGCGGCCTCGTCGCCGACCTGGAGGCCCGAGACGTCGGCCTTGCGGGTGCGGTCGACGTAGCGGCGGGGATAGGTGGTGACGAGGTCGAGGACGGTCTCGACGCCGAAGTCCGCCAGGCGGCCCGCCTTGCGCTCCGACACCGACTCGAGCACCGACACGGGCCGCATGCTCAGGTCGCGCAGTGTGCGGGCGTTACTCAATCCCCAACAGGTACGGATACAAGGGCTGGCCGCCCTGGTGCACCTCGAGCGCCACGTCGGGGTGCTCCTCGGAGAGCCACTCCTCTATCCGCCTCGTGTCGGCCACGCGCGCGCCCTCGCCCTCAATGAGCGTCACCAACTCGTGGGTCGGCTCGAGCAGGCGGCTCAGCAGCAGACGGGTGCACAGCACCGGATTGTCGGCAATGGCGACGACGCCGTCGCGCGAGATGCCGATGAAGTCTCCCTCGTGCACCTCGCCGGCATCGGTCAGCGAGTCCCGCACTGCCCGGGTGACCTCGGCGGGGACGACCCGGGCCGCCGATTCCGTCATGGAGGCGACGTTGGACTCGGCGTCGGCCGCAGGGTCGTAGGCCAGCAGTGCGGCGAAGCCCTCGACGATGGAGCCGGTCGCCACCACCCGCACCGTCTTCGAGCACAGTGCGTCGACCTGCTCGGCCACCGGCCGGATGTTCTTGTTGTTGGGGAGGATCACCACCTCGTCGGAGGGGACGGCCTCGACGGCCTTGACCAGGTCGGCGGTGGCGGGGTTCATCGTCTGCCCGCCGACGACCTGATGGTGGACGCCGAGGGAGCGGAAGATGCGGCCGATTCCGTCGCCCGAGACCACGGCCACGACGCCCGTCGTCGGCACCGGGCCCACACCCTCGACGCTGGGCCCCGCACCGGGCGAACCGGCGGCCTCGCGGACCCAACGCTCCTCTTCGACCTGCTCGTCGAGGTCCGTGACCCGGATGCGCTCCGGCTTCCCCGCGGACACGCCGGCCTCGACGGCCGCGCCGATGTCGTTCGTGTGG
>CAYWDQ010000257.1:0-1808 GCA_964457065.1 uncultured Acidimicrobiaceae bacterium
GACCGGGACCTCCGCGGCAAACGCTTCTTTATCACGGGTGCCACGGGCTTCCTGGGCACCGCCCTCGTGGAGCGGATCATGCGCTGCGTCCCCGAGGCCGAGATCACGGTCCTCATACGGCCGGGACGTCGGGCCGACGCCTCGGCACGACTGGCCCGCGAGGTGATCAAGAACGACTGCTTCGACCGCCTGCGGTCCGAGCTCGGCGAGCGCTTCTCCGACGAGGTGGCCCGACGGGTGAGGGCCGTGGCCGGGGACGTGAGTCGTGACGGGCTCGGACTCGACGACGAGGGTCGGTCTGCATTGGCCGACGCGAGTGTCGTGATCCACTCCGCGGCCACGGTGTCCTTCGACGCCCCGCTTACCCAGGCGGTGGAGATCAATCTTCTGGGCCCCTCACGTGTGGCTGCGGCGATCGCCGAGGTCGGCTCTGAGGCTCACCTGATCGCCGTCTCGACCGCGTACGTCGCAAGCACGCACCAGGGGGAGGCCAGAGAGGAGCTCCTGACCGAGAACCGCTTCACCCTCGACGTCCCCTGGGAGGACGAGGTGGCATCGGCTCGGCGGCTCCGGGCCGACCTGCAGGCCGAGTCGCGCAAGCCCGAGCGCCTGCGCGACTTCACCAAGAAAGCGCGGGCGGAAATCGGGGCGGCCGGTGATCACTTGATTGCTGCCCGGGCCGAGAAGGTGCGGGAGGAGTGGGTCACCGCCGAGCTGGTTCAGGCGGGCACGGCGCGCGCACTGTCGCTCGGATGGCCTGACGCCTACCCCTTCACCAAGGCGCTCGGTGAGCGGGCGCTCGTGGAACAGTGGGAGGGGCGAGTACCGATATCGTTCGTCCGCCCGTCGATCATCGAGTCTGCCGTCGCAGAGCCGCGTCCGGGCTGGATCCGCGGCTTCCGGATGGCAGAGCCGATCATCGTGTCCTACGCGCGCGGCCTCCTGCGCGAGTTTCCCGGTGTCCCCGAGGGCATCGTCGACGTCATCCCCGTCGACCTCGTGGTGGCGGCCATCCTGGCCGTGGCGGCACGCGGGCCCGAGCCCGGACGGCCGAAGGTGTACCACGTGGCCTCGGGCGTGCGGAACCCGTTGCGTTACGGGCGCCTGGTGGAGCTGACAACCGACTTCTTCCAGCGGAATCCGCTCTACGACGAGCGGGGTCAACCCATCAACGTGCCCGAATGGTCCTTCCCGGGCCGGGGACGGGTGCAGCGTCAGCTCCGACGGGCCGACACCGTCATGACCATCGCCGAGAAGCTGCTGACCGGCTTGCCCATCCGAGGAAAGCAGGCCCAGCTGGCCGCACGGATTGAGGAACGTCATGCCCTCGCCAAGCGCGCCCTGGGCTACGTCGAGCTCTACGGTGCGTACACCGAGACCGATGCGCGCTACCGGGTCGACAACCTCATGGAGCTCTGGGGAGCGTGTGACAGCGAGGACCACGAGCGATTCGAATTCGATCCGGGCTCCATCGACTGGGATCAGTACGTGCACGAGATCCACCTGCCGTCGGTCCTCGAGCACACGCGAGTGCGGACCAAGCCCGGGAAGTCGGTGGTGGACAAGAGGCCCGACCGGCAACGTAAGGCGATCCTGTCGCCGGACCGGGATCTCGCGGTCTTCGACCTCGAGCACACGCTCATGTCATCCAACGTGGTCGACACCTACGCCTGGCTGGCCAGCCGCCACCTGTCACCATCGCGGCGGGCACGCTTCGTCGCCGACCTGGCCCGCCAGGGACCGTCCCTCCTGGCACTCGACCGGCGGGACCGCGGGGACTTCCTGCGCGCGGTCTACCGGCGCTTCGA
>CAYWDQ010000258.1:0-1711 GCA_964457065.1 uncultured Acidimicrobiaceae bacterium
GACGGGTTCTCGGGGTCGCTGACCCGCCGGACCGTGGCCACGGCGGCCCCCTGGGCACGGGCCTGTCCCCACAGCTTGGCCACCACGGCGCGATCGGCCGGAATGACCTCGTCCATCAGCTGGGCGTCGCCCTGGGCGACCTCGTGTCGGACGAGCGGCACGGTCCGGGGCACCGGCACCGGCCTCGGAACGCCTCCGCCGCTGATCGCGAAGACGGCACCGTCGGGGTGACGCTGGAGGAGTGTCAGGAGCGCCGACTCGATCGCGTCGTCCGCTCGTGCTTCGGCGCCATGGGAGCCCCATGTCTCTCCGGGCGCCCTGCGAGGGGGCACGCCGAAATGGTAGGTCATCGGGCGATCCGTGGCACGGGCGCCCGGGTCACCCGCCCTCCGCCCCTCCGGGCCTCCGCATCCTCTCCCCCCAGTGCCCACCCGCCCGTACGAGACTGGCGGGGCGGGCAGACAGCGCTGCACCGCCGTGGTCACACTCGCGACGACAAGGAAACCGAATGCACACCTTCATCACAGAAGTCCGCCAGACCCTCATCCCCTCCCGGTCCGGCAAGGACGGACCGTTGCCGCCGCTGCTGGTGGCCATGACCCTGGTGACCGGCCTGGTCGATGCCTTCAGCTACCTGGTGCTCGGGCATGTCTTCGTGGCCAACATGACCGGAAACGTCGTCTTCTTGGGCTTCGCTCTGGCCGGCGCACCGGGCTTCTCCATCGGCGCCTCCGTGGTCGCCCTGGCCTCGTTCTGCCTGGGCGCCCTCGTCGGCGGGCAGGCCGGGAAGAGGTACGGCGCGCATCGGGGCCGCCTGCTCAGCATGGTGACGGCGGTCGAGGCGGTGCTGCTCGGCGCCTCGGTCATTCTGGGGTCCGTGAGCGGAAGCCCCGTGACGGCCGGATTTCGCTATCCGCTCATCTTCGTCCTCGCCACCGCCATGGGGGTGCAGAATGCGGCCGCTCGCCAGGTTGCCGTCCCCGATCTGACCACCACCGTCCTCACCATGACCATCACCGGCATCGTCGCCGACAGCACGGTCGTCGGCGGCAAGGGCTCGAGATCGGGACGGCGGCTCATTGCGATCGCCGCCATGCTCGTGGGTGCCCTCGTGGGAGCGGCGTGCGTCCTGCACGTCCACATCGTCATTGCCCTGGTGATCGCCCTGGTGGTGCTGGTCGTCGTCGGCACGATCACCTTCATGCTCGGGAAGTCGGACGCGGAGTGGGCCAAGGCCCAAGGATGATCCGCCGCGGCCGAGCGGGCTGGCCGGAAGCCATCCACCCTCCGCAGATCGGCCTAGGCTCCTCGTCGACGACGCGCCGAGAGATGGGAACGATCAGACATGGCCAATGAATGGGGACCGCTGGGAGCGCTTGCCGGCGAATGGGAGAGCGACAAGGGCGGGCTCGACACCGCGTTCTCCCACTCGCAGGGGAAGGTGGTGGGCAGCCCGTACCTCGAGAAGTGCACGATGAAGCCGTTCGGCCCGGTCGACAACGGGAACCAGCACCTCTACGGCCTCGACTACAGGAGCGCCATGTGGCGTGGCGACGAGGAGAACCCCTTCCACACCGAAGTGGGCTACTGGCTCTGGGACGCAGCGACCGATGAGATCATGAAGGGCTTCGTCGTTCCTCGGGGCATCACGACCCTGGCCGGGGGTACCGCCGCCGCCGACACGACCGAGTTCACGCTGAAGGCCGCGATG
>CAYWDQ010000259.1:0-1704 GCA_964457065.1 uncultured Acidimicrobiaceae bacterium
TCGGCGCGGACCCTCTTCCGCTACTTCCCCTCGAAGGAGGACTTCCTCCTGGGCTTCACCCGCCGTGGCGCGCAGGACCTGGTCGAATTGATCGCCCGTCTCGAGCCGAGCCCGGACCCACTGCGGAGCGTCTGGCAACTCGTGCGGGCCCATTCGCTGCAGAGCCCACCGGATGTGCGCCTGCTCACGCTCTGGCGTCGGGCCGCCGCCGACGCCCCCGAGATCCATGCCCGGGTCCGGGGTGAGCGGGTGCACGTGCTCACCGAGGCGGTGACGTCGTACTGCGCGAAGTCGATGGCTGCCATCGGCTCGGACGATCCGACGCCGCGCCTCCTGGCCGGAGTCGTGGTCGGGGTCGAGATGGCGGTGATCGAACTGTGGGGACGCTCCGGGCTGACGCTCCCGGAGATCCTCGACGCGGCGGAGGCCGCCGTGCCGGTTCTGACCCGGCCGGGGCGCGGCGGCCGGACCTGACCGGCCGAGACGGAATTGGCCTTGCCACCGTGCGGGTTCCGGGCGTAGATTGTCAGAAGATGACGATTCTTTATCCGGGGGGCCGGCATGCTGCCTGACGACGTCCAGCTGATCTCGGTCGACGACCACGTGATCGAGCACGAGAGGGTGTGGCTCGATCGCCTGCCCGCAAGGTACCTCGAGGCCGGACCGCACATCGTCGAGGTGGACGGCGGCAAGCAGGTGTGGAAGTTCGAGGACAGCATCATCCCGACCATCGGCCTGAACGCCGTGGCCGGCAAGGATCCCAAGGACTTCGGCGTGGACCCCGTCAGCTTCGACGAGATGCTGCCCGGGTGCTACGACGTCGACGCCCGGCTGGCGGACATGGACACCGACGGGGTGCACGCGCAGATGTGCTTCCCGTCCTTCCCCGGCTTCGCCGGCGGCACGCTGTTCGCGGCGGAGGACAAGGGGCTCGCGACGGCATGCGTCGTGGCCTGGAACGACTTCATCCTCGACGAGTGGGCTGCGGCCGCACCGGACCGCTTCATCCCCATGGTCATGGTCCCGTTCTGGGACGTCCCCGCCTCGGTGGCCGAGGTCGAGCGCACGGCGGCCAAGGGGGCCCGGGCCATCACCTTCACCGAAGCACCGCACCGGCTGGGGCTGCCGTCGTACCACGGCGACCACTGGGACCCGTTCCTCGCCGCTGCCCAGGCGGCCGACCTGCCGCTGTGCCTGCACTTCGGCAGCGGCGGCGCACCCGTCACCGCGCCCGACGCCAACTTCGCCGTCGCCATCGCACTCTTCGGGATGAACTCGCAGTTCACGACCGTCGACCTGCTGTTGTCGCCCGTCTTCCACAAGTTCCCGCGCCTGCGCGTGGCGCTGTCGGAGGGCGGCATCGGCTGGATGCCCTACGTGCTCGAGCGGGTCGACTACACGTGGGAGCGGCACCGCTGGTACACCGGCGTCAACCCCGATGTGCGGCCCTCCGACCTGTTCCGCGACCACATCTTCGGCTGCTTCATCGCCGACAACGCCGGGATCGAGGAGCGGGAGCTCATCGGCGTCGGCAACATCATGTTCGAGGGCGACTACCCCCACAGCGACAGCAACTTCCCCGCCTCCCGCAAGAAGCTGGCCGACGTCCTCCTCGAGGTGCCCGACGACGACGCCCGCAAGATCGCGGAGGACAATGCCCGGCGCGTGTTCAACTTCCCCCGCTCGTAGCCCGGCCGATGGCAC
>CAYWDQ010000260.1:0-1699 GCA_964457065.1 uncultured Acidimicrobiaceae bacterium
CGTGAACCGCTCGTTCACGAAGAAGGCCACCATGAGGACGGCCGAGCCGGCGAGCAGCGCCACGATGCCGGGACTGCTCCAGCCGAGGTCGTTGCCGCGCACCAGTGCGAAGACGAGGCAGAAGAGGCTGACCGAGAAGGTGATGAAGCCGACCCAGTCGACCCGGCGCACCCGTTGGTCCTTCGACTCTGCGATCTGCGTGAAGGTGATGATGACGGCGACGACACCGATGGGCACGTTGACGAAGAAGATCCAGCGCCAGCCGATGCCGCTGGTGATGGCGCCACCGATCAGGGGGCCGATCGCGACGGCACCGCCGATGACGGCGCCGTAGATGCCGAAGGCGGTCCCGCGGTCCCGGCCGACGAACGCGCCGGCGATGAGCGCGAGCGAGGTGGCGAACATGATGGCGCCCCCGACGCCCTGCACGGCGCGGGCCAGGTTGAGCATCAGCGGGTCCGTGGAGAGGCCGCACACCAGCGAGGAGAGTGAGAAGACGACCAGTCCGACGGCGAATACCTCGCGGCGGCCGTAGATGTCGCCCACCACGCCGGCCGTGAGGAGGAACGCGGCGAGGGTGAGCGAGTAGGCGTCGACCACCCACTGGAGGTCGGAGAAGCTCGCATGGAGCGACCGCTGGATGTCGGGCAGCGCGACGTTCACCACCGTGATGTCGAGCAGGAGCATGAAGGTGGCCGTGCAGACGGCGATGAGGGTCCACCACTTGCGATCGAGAGCGGGCATTCGCGGAGTGTATCGACCAGGTGTTCCTGCCCGTACAATGTGCCGTGATCGTCGGATCAGCCCTCTCCATCGAAATCGGTGACCGCACGCTGCTGTCCGACGCCTCCTTCGTGGTCGGGGCCGGGGAGAAGGTGGGCCTGGTCGGGCGCAACGGCACCGGGAAGTCGTCCTTCATCTCCGTGCTGGTGGGCGAGCCGTCCCCGCAGTTGCGCCACCGGGGCAACATTCGGCTCCTCGGTTCGTTCGGCTACCTGCCCCAGGCTCCGGTCCCCGGTGGTCTCGGCCTCGAGCGGACCGGGTTCTCCCACATCCTCTCGGCCCGGGGGCTCGACGTGCTCGACGACGCCCTCGGTGCGGCGCGCCGGGCGATGGCTGACGATCCCTCCGAGGAGAACATCGAGCTGTTCACCGACCTGCAGGAGCAGTTCCAGACGAACGGCGGCTACGAGGCGGAGTCGGTGATGGCCCGCCTGGCCGACGGGCTCGGTCTCCGCCAGGAGCTGCTGCTCGAGGACATCGACGAGCTCTCCGGGGGCCAGCGCCGCCGGGTGGACCTCATGCGCGTGCTCTTCCTGGAGCCCGAGCTGATGATCCTCGACGAGCCCACCAACCACCTCGACCGCGCCGCCAAGCGCTGGCTGCTCGAGGAGCTCGCCCGCTTCGCGGGCGCTCTCCTCGTCGTGAGCCACGACCTCAAGTTGCTGGACCACTCCATCACCAAGGTGTTGCACATCTCGAACCAGCGGCTCACCGAGTGGAAGGGCAACTACACGCGGTTCCAGGCCCAGCACGAGGCAGACCAGACGCAGCGCGAGCGCGCGTCGGAGCTCGAGCAGCGTGAGATCGCCCGCCTCTCGACCCTGGCCGACTCCATGCGGGCGAGCACCGAGAAGCGGGCCCGCAAGGCGAAGTCGCTCGACAAGCGGGTCGAGCGGATGCAGGCGGATCGCACGCA
>CAYWDQ010000261.1:0-1623 GCA_964457065.1 uncultured Acidimicrobiaceae bacterium
CCCGTCGGCCGCGGCGGAGCTCCCGCCCGGGGGCGTGACGACCACGACGACGCCCCCACCCTCCGGTGCGGCCTCTCATCACGCGACGCCCACCAGCGCCCCGCCGGGCTCGGGCCTCCTGTCGCGCATGCTGCACTCCCTCGAATTCTGGCGGTGAGCCCACCGGTGTCCTTCGAGATGGCACAGAGGGGCGACGACGAGGTGGTGGCCGAGCTGCTGGGCCGGGACCCCGGCGGCGCCTTTGCGGTGGCCGTCCGGGGCGACGACGGCCGGCCGGTGGTCATCGCCAACGAGCCGTTCCTCCGCGACGGCACACCCATGCCGACCACCTACTGGCTCGTCGACCCCGGGCTCCGGGCCCGTGTGGGGCGACTGGAGGCGGCCGGAGGCGTGCGGGAGGCCGAGGCGGATGTGGACGCCGTCGCTCTCGCCGGCTGCCACCGGCGTTACGCGGCCGAGCGGGACGCCCTCGTGCCCGAGGGGTGGAGCGGGCCGCGGCCGAGCGGGGGGGTGGGCGGCACCCGGCAGGGGGTCAAATGTCTCCACGCCCATGTGGCCTGGTGGCTGGCCGGTGGTGACGACCCGGTCGGGGCCTGGGTGGCGGCCCGTCTGGGACTGGCGCGCCCTATGAGCTGAGGCGCCCGGCCGGTGTGATAGGCCACGGCCGTGACGGACACCGACACGGTCGCCGCCGTCGACTGCGGCACCAATTCCACGCGGCTGCTCGTGATGGGACCGGGCAGGATCGCGCTTGAGCGTGAGATGCGCATCACTCGGCTGGGAGAGGGGGTCGACGCGACCGGGCGGCTCTCGTCTCCGGCGATCAATCGGACGCTGTCGGTCTTGCGCGCCTATCGCCGGTCGATGGACGAGCACGCCGTGGCGCGAGCTCGCGTGGTGGCCACCTCCGCCGTCCGGGACGCCCTCAACGCCGAGGAGTTCATGGCCGCAGCAGAGGAGATCACGCGGCTGCGCCCTGAGATCCTCTCCGGGGACGAAGAGGGACGTCTTTCCTTCGCTGGTGCGACCGCCCATCTCCGACCGGACCTGGTCGGACGAGGCCCGGTGCTGGTGGTGGACATCGGAGGCGGGTCGACCGAGCTTGTCGTCGGGCACAATCCGGCGGAGCACGCCGACTCGGTGCCCGAGGTAGCGGTCCGGTCGCTGGACATCGGGTGCGTCCGAGTGAGCGAGCGCTTCTTGCCTCGTGACCCCCCGCGTCCCGAGGACCTGGCCCGGGCGCGCGCCGCGGTGACGGACGAAATCATGGCCGAGCGAAACGGTCTCCCGATGTTGATGCCCGACAGCCTGCTCGTCGGCCTCGCGGGCACGGTCTCAACGCTTGCCAGCCTGGAGGCCGGCGCCACCGAGTACGACCGTGCGCGCATCCACCATGCCGTGCTGCGCCGCGACGACGTCGAGCGATGGTTGGCGATCCTCTCCGCGGAGGATGCGCACACGCGTCTGACGCGTCCCGGTATGAGCGCGGGGAGGGAGGACGTGATCGTGGGTGGCACCTTGATCCTGGCGGTCGTCATGAGCGTGTTCGGGCGCGAGCGGTGCCTGGTGTCAGAGGACGACATCCTCGACGGCTTGGCCGCGAGTCTGCTCCGATCGCCGAGC
>CAYWDQ010000262.1:0-1620 GCA_964457065.1 uncultured Acidimicrobiaceae bacterium
GGCGGCTGCGGTGGCACCGGTGGTTGCGGCCAGGGCGGAGGCTGCCGGCCTCCGGTCGGCGGCTGCGGGCAGTGCTGCGGCTGACGGTCCCCTCCCGTCCGGTCGTGCCCTGACCCGGCCAGCAACCACATGGACACGGAACACGGACCCCGCTCGGGGTCCGTGTTCCGTTCAGGGCTGGGCGATCATGATCACCACCCCGGCGAGCAGCAGGACGAGCGCGACGCCGGCGGCCCGCGCCATCGACGTCGCATCACCCCCGCACGAGTCCGGCGCTTCGAACCGACCGGCAGCGGGCCCCACCGTGGCGAGGGCCGCCTGGAGCCGGCGCTCGGCGGGCCACAACGCCCCTTCGGCCAGCAGCGCGAACGCGACGAAGAGGGCCAGGCCGGCCAGCACCCACCCGTCCCCGAGCGCGTAGGCGCCCTGGCTCATGGCGAGCAGCGCGAACCCGAAGACGGGAATGCCGTAGGCCGTCCGGCCCGCCCAGTTGACCCCGGGGCGGAAATAGCGCCGCAGGGGTTCGGGCAGCGGACCCGATGCCCGGACGAGGCGGCGCAGCCGGGCCGCCGTGGCGGCGGCCGTCGTCGTGGTGACCAGGCCGCTCAGCACGCAGCCCACGTGGAGCAGAAGCACGACGTCGAAGGCCGGTCCGTCCGGCTGGTGGTGCATGGCCGACATGTTCTCCCATGGGCGCCGTTCCCGGTGACGGCCCCTGCCGATGGTGCCTCCACGGCCAGTGAAACCTGTACCGTAGAGGTGGAGGGAAGACGATGAGGCAAATTGCGATGTGGGCGGGTCAGGCAGCGCCCGAGAGAGTGCACCCATGAACCAGTTACGCCTCGATCCGTTGTCCGGCCGCTGGGTCGTCGTCAGCCCCGGGCGCTCCGAGCGGCCCTACTCCTTCGTGACCCGCACCCCCTGGCTGCCCGACACGCTGGGTCGCCCCTGCCCGTTCTGCCCCGGCAACGAGGAAGACACACCACCCGCCCTCGAGACCTACGGGCCGACTGGTCGCTGGCTCGTGCGCGTGGTGCCGAACCTCTTCCCCGCATTCGAAGGTGACGAGCCCTTCGTGGTCGCCAACCGTGGCCCTGTGTTCACGCAGGCCTCCGCAGGTGGCATCCACGAGATCCTCATCTTCTCCCCCGAGCACGATGCCACCCTGGGCATGCTGAGCCAGGAGCAGGTCGAGCTGGTGATGGCCGCGCTGCGTGACCGCCTGGAGGAGCACGCCTCACAGCCCAACCTCCGTTACACCCAGGCCATCGTGAACTCGGGACGTGAGGCCGGCGCCTCCCTCGAGCACCCGCACGGCCAGCTGCTCGGCATGTCGTTCATCCCGCGTGAGCTGGCCGAGGAGCAGGCCCGCTTCGCCCGCTTCGTCGGGTCATGCCTCTTGTGCACGACCATCGAGGCGGAGGAGGACTCCACCGAGCGGGTCATCTACGCGAACGACCGCGTCGTGGTCGTCTGCCCGTTCTGGAGCGCCGTCCCCTACGAGATGCTCGTGATGCCCCGGGAGCACAACCCCCATCTGCACCGGAGTCCGACCGAGGACCTCGTCGCTGTCGGCGAGGCGATCCGCCGCACGCTCCAGCAACTGGCTGAGGCCGTCGG
>CAYWDQ010000263.1:0-1613 GCA_964457065.1 uncultured Acidimicrobiaceae bacterium
TCGACGAGACGGGGTCGGGCGACATCACGATGACCGCCGGCCAGGGCTACTTCTACAACTCGGGGCCGGCGAGCGCCTACATCCCCACCACCTGGGGCGGGAAGAAGCAGTACGCCGCCAACGGGAGCGCCGGATTCAGCCTGTACTACTGGCTCGCCTCCGGGACAGCCAGCATCTGGGCCAACATCGTCGAGGTCACCTTCGTTCGAGGGGCGGTCTGAGATGACCGTGGCGGCGCACGATCAGCGGCTCACGATCCGGCTGGTCGAGCACATCCCGCCGCACGGACCCCGAGGGGCCGCGTTCGAGGCGGCCAAGCGTCGCATGAAGGCGCTCGGGCTGACGAAGTGCGCCATCCAGGGGTGCGACACCGGAGCCCCCATCGAGTACCACCACACCATCGTCGAGCACGCCTGGCAGGGTGGGGTGGACGTGGACAAGCTCGACCAGGAGTTCGGGCTGAAACTCACCGACGCCGAGTTCACCGATTGGGTGCAGTCGCCGGGGAACCTCGAGCCGCTGTGCTCCGTCCACCACCGGACCCAGCTCGGCATCCACGCCCTGCCGGAGCCCCTGTGGAACCTCGTCCGGGTGTGGCGGGATAACCTCGCGCCCCCGGCGGAGCAGGCGTAATGGCTGCCCGCGAGACGACGGTCACCGCGCTGCACCGCATCGAGTTCAAGGCCGACGCCGCGAGCGCCGCCGCCAACCTCGCGGTGGTGGAGGCGAAGAAAGCGGCCGAATCCGCCGCCCAGGCCCACGCGTCAGCCGAGAAGGCCCACCAGCAGGACCTCGTCGTCGCGGAGAACGTGAAGGAGCTCCAGGTCCGCCTGGACGACCTCTCGCTGAACGGCCACGGGCCCGACCTCAAGCGGTTCATGACCGAGGATATGCCGGTCGTCCGCGAGATGGTGCAGCAGGTCAAGGACCGCGAGGCGGTGGAGCGCGAGGAGCGCCGGAAGGCCCTCGCCCGTAGCCGCACCTGGTGGTACCGGGCCCTCCACTCCAAGGTCGTCTGGACGCTGGTCGGCGCCGCGGTGAGCGCCGCCACCTACGCGATCGTCGCGCACATCTTCGGATGATCGCCGTCGACTCCTCGAGCGTCCCCACCGCGGCGCAGGTGGCCGCTGCCAGGGCTGCGGGCGTGCAGGCGTGGCTCGGGTACATCGCCGAGAAGCCGAACGACGACATCGCGGACCCCTGGCCGGCCTCTGCGTTCGCCACGGTGCGCGCCAGCGGCCTGCTGACGGGGGCGTACTGCTCCGGCCTGGACGACCCCGGATGGGTGAAGGCGGCGGCTGCGGCGCTCGGGATCGTGGCCATCCTCGACGATGAGACGTCGGTGCGCGGGGACGGCCCCTGGGTCGACCCCTGGCTCGCCGCGAGCGGGACGGGGCTGTACGGCGGCTCGGCGGTGCAGGCGGCCCACCAGACGCACGGTCACCCCTTCTATGTCGCGGCGCTCTATCCGCAGCCCGCAGTCATCCAGACGGCCAACTGGCCCCCGTCGTTCGCGGTCCCGAACCCAGCCCGACCCCTGGGCTGGCAATACGGCGGGGATTGGGGTGAGCCCTACGGGACTGTGGACGTCTGCAACTTCGACCCTCGCATCT
>CAYWDQ010000264.1:0-1542 GCA_964457065.1 uncultured Acidimicrobiaceae bacterium
CGCGAGCCGATGGAGACGTCGAAGCCCTCCTCGAGCGGTGCGATCAACGAGGGCAACGCCGCCGGATCGTGCGAGAAGTCGGCATCGATCTCGACGAAGGCGTCATAGCCGCGCTCGAGGCCCCACGCGAAACCGGCGCGGTACGCGCTCCCCAGCCCGGACTTGGCGTTGCGGGCGAGCAGGTGCACGTCGGGCAGCTCGGCCGCCACGGCGTTCACGAGGTCGGCGGTCCCGTCGGGGCTCCCGTCGTCGACCACGAGCACGCCGGCCTGCGGCAGGCAGTCGTGGATCCGCTGGAGCATCCGCTCGATGTTCTCCGACTCGTTATAGGTCGGGATGACCACCAGCGGTCGCATGGAGGGCATTCTAGGTGGTGGCGCCGCCCTGGCTCCGGCGCCGGTCGGTGCGGCGGGCCGAACCGGTTCGGACCTCTGGCCTGGACCTTCGCGTGACCGGGCGCCCAAGTACCCTGGCGACGAATGGCCTAGATGTCCGACGGGTCCGTCACCGCGAGCGGGCCGTGGATCTCCGACGCGTCCACCGCGGCGCCGGGGCCCCGCCGCAGCTCCCGCACGATCACCTGGATGGCGCCGCCGAACGGGATGCCGACCAGGGCGCCCACGAAGGTCCCGAGGCCCCCCGCGATCCGGCCACCGAGCGTGGCGCCCACGAGGACCGCGATGAGCACCCAGAACGGGTTCAGCTGGACCGTCCGGCTCATGATGATCGGGTTGAGGACGTGGTTCTCAACCTGCTGGTAGACGAGGAAGACGACGAGCATGATGATCCCGGCCGGCACCGAGTGGATGGCGGCGATCACGACGACGGGCACGCCGGCCAGCAACCCGCCCACCAGCGGCAGCAGGTCGACCAGGGCCACGAACACGCCCAGCAGCAGCGCGAAGGGGACGCCCAGGATCGTCAGCGTGACCCCCACGATGATCCCGGCGATCACCGAGGTCGCCGCGTTCCCGAGCATGTAGCCCGTGACCGAGCGGATCGTCTCGTCGATCACCCGACGCAGGCGATTCGCGGTGGCGGGACGGAACACGCTCAGGAAGCCGGACCACAACCGGGGCGACTCCAGCATGGTGAAGAAGGTGAGGATGGCGATCGTCGCGATGGAGATGAGCGTCGAGACCGCGGCGGCACCCACGGAGAACGCGGTGGCCGGCTTCAGCACCTTGGTGATCTGGGAGGTGATCTTCGTCGAGCTCTCGGAGAGGTACTTCTGCAGGTGCAGCCGGTAGAGGAGCCGGCCCAGCGGCCCGTGACCCTTCTTGGCCTCGCGGATGAGCGTGGGGACCTGCTCGCCGAAGTGCGTGGCGGCTGTCACCAGGGGCTCGGTGAACAGGTAGACGAGTCCGATCAGGACGAGAGCCCCGAGGAGGAACACGAGGAGCGTGGCCCCGCCGTGGGACATCCCCCGCGCGCGGAGGAAGCGGGTGGCCGGCGTCATGAGCAGCGTGAAGAAGAAGGCGATGACGATGTAGACCACGATGGTCCGCAACGCCCAGAGCCCGAGGATCAGCGCCGCATTGA